>CAZQJI010000001.1:0-73168 GCA_964593475.1 uncultured Bacteroidota bacterium
TTATGAAACTGAAACAGGCAAAGGCACTACATTTTACATTTATCTTCCAGCGGTTGAAAGAAAAGTTGAAGTTGTTGAGGAGTTTAAAGTTGAAAAATTAACAACTGCGGTTGTAATGATAGTTGAGGATGAAGAAAGTTTGAGATACCTTTTGAAGGAATATCTTGAGTCAAGAGGTTATACTGTAATTGCAACCGATGATGGATATGATGCGATTGAACTTTACAAAATGAACATGGGAAAAATTGACATTGTGATACTTGATATAGGTTTGCCAACAATTGATGGGATAACGACATTCAGAAAGATAAGACAAATTGATCCAAATGCAACCGTTGTTTTAACAAGCGGTTATTTTCTAACTGAACCATCCCCGGCAACCCTGATGGCTGAGGAAGGACTTGATGGTTTTATCCAGAAACCATACGATGTTGATAAAATTGAGTTCTTGATTGAACGATTTGTCAGAAAAAGAGAAGTAAGGTAAAAATTTCGTGGTGGATTTGTTTAATTTTGCTCTATTGCCTCGGGCAAAGAGCATTTTTGCCACATTTATCTGTTTATTTCCGCTTATGGGGGCATTAAAAATTAATAATTTTTGAAAAAAATTCTGGCATAATGATTGATGATTGATCTATAGAAACAACATAAAAGGTGTGAAGGAAATGAAGAAAGTTCTCGTTGTGGATGCGGATGAATCAATGAGAAGTTTGCTTGTTAAATTTCTCAATCGTGAAGGATTTGAGGTCTCGGTAGCAGGCACAGGAAAAGAAGCAGGTGAAAAATTATCGCAGGAAAAATATGACATCATTATAGTTGATGAAAATATATACAAGCAAAATCAATTTGACATAAAACATCTTGTCGCTGAAATAATGCCAAAGGCAAAGGTAATTTACATTGCTCCTTTTTATGCTTTGAGCGAAGAACTTGATCTTGAGGATGAAAGGGTTGTAAAGTGTGGAGATAAACTTTTCAGAATATCTGAACTTAAAAATTTGATAAACGAAATCAAAGAGATGTCCCCATAAACCTCAATCCATCATCAATTAAATTCTCAAAGCACCTATGAGCAAAAGACAAATCAAATTTGCGATTTTATTTTTGCTGATGTTTTCAGTAAAAGTTTTCTCCCAGACGAATGCTGATTGTTTTGCCTGCCACGATGATAAAACGCTTACGATGGAGAGAAATGGTAAAAAGATCTCTTTATATGTTAACCCGGGTAAATTTGAGAATTCTTTGCATGGTTCGTTAAGTTGCATTGATTGTCATAGCGATTTTAACCCTGAAGAAATTCCGCATAAAGAAAAGATTGAACCGGTTGATTGTTCATCCTGCCATAGCGATGAAGTTTTGGCTTTCAAATCAAGCAAGCACTTTTCAAAAATTAAATGTGAATCGTGTCACGGGAATATACACGAGATTGTTGGATTGAATCGTTTTGATTTTGTGGATAAATGTTCAGGTTGTCATAAGAGTGAATTTGAAGATTTTAAAACGAGCGTTCATTATAGATTCAAAAACAGCGCTGATTGCATCTCCTGTCATGGATACCATTCAATAAAGTTTGCTTCGTCCTATGTTTGTTTGAAGTGTCATAGCGATAAAAAGATTGTTCATCAGAAGCAGGAATTTGTTTTGAAATATAAAGAGAGCATACACGGGCAATATATCAATTGTTCGGATTGTCATACCGGGCATAAAATTTTGAAAGCAAATGATCAAAGGTCAAGTGTTGCAAAAAGAAATGTTGCGAATACCTGTGCGAAATGCCATAAACAGGTTTCGGATAGTTATTTTGAATCTGAACACGGGAAAACATTTTTGAATGGATTTGAAAGCGCGCCGACTTGCACGGATTGCCACGGTGAGCATGACATAATGAAAGTCACAAGCAGTAAATCAAAAATAAGCAGAGCAAATGAAGTTGAAATTTGTTTGAAGTGTCATCTTGATAATCCCGAGGTGAAAAGCAGGATGACGCATGTTTCTTCGTTTATAGCATCTTATGAGAAAAGCATTCACGGTCGTTTGTATCATTCCGGGAATCAAGATGCAGCTATTTGCAGTGATTGCCATGGGGCACATGAGATGATGAAGGCAAGCGATCCGAGGTCAAGAGTTTATAAATTTAACATTGTTTCAACTTGCGGTAAATGTCATACGAAGATATCCGAAGATTTTAACAATAGTATTCACGGTGTTGCACTTGCCAAGGGGAATGCTGACTCACCTGCTTGCACGGATTGTCACGGGGAACATTTAATTCTTGAACCAACAGATCCACGCTCACCGGTTGCACCAAGAAATGTTGCACTTCAACTTTGCTCAAATTGTCATGCATCTGTAAAGCTTGCCGAAAAATACGGGATTCCTTCCGACAAATTTAAAACTTTTACGGATAGTTATCACGGGTTAAATGTGCGACTTGGAAATGTTGAAGCAGCAAATTGCGCAAGCTGTCATGGTGTTCATGATATTCTTCCATCATCTGACCCAAGGTCAAGAATACACAAAGCAAATCTTGTAAGGACATGCGGGCAGTGTCATCCCGGGGCAAACGAGAACTTTGTCAGAGGAAAAATTCATGTCACGGTTGCAAGCACAGATGAAAAAATAATTTACTGGGTTTCAACGATTTACATTGTTTTGATCGTTTCAATCATTGGCTCAATGTTCATTCATAACCTTCTTGACTGGATAAGGAAAACGATTGAAAGATACAGAACAAAACATATAGCTCACACACGCCCGGCAAATGAATTACCGAGAAAGACAAATCTTTATTTAAGGATGACGCTTGAGGAGAGAATTCAACATTTTGCCCTTCTCGTGAGTTTCTTTACACTTGTGATCACGGGGTTTATGCTTGCTTTCCCGGATGCTTGGTGGGTTGTAGCCATAAGAAATATCGGCGGTGAAGCTGTTTTTAAATACAGAGGTTTGATCCACAGGATCGCTGCTGTCGTGCTTGTTCTTGATTCAATTTATCACCTTTACTACATTATCTTCACGAAGAGAGGACGTGAGTTCATAAGAGATATAATGTTCAGAATTCAAGATGTAAGGGATATGATTCAGGTTTTGAAATATAATCTCGGTCTTTCAAAGACGAAGCCAAAGTTTGGAAGGTTTAATTACATTGAAAAAAGTGAATACTGGGCTTTGATCTGGGGAACTGTTGTTATGACGGTTACAGGCGTTGTCTTGTGGTTTGAAAATCATTTTATGGGCTGGTTCTCAAAAACATTTGTTGATGTTTGCAATACAATTCACTATTTTGAAGCATGGCTCGCTTTCCTTGCGATAATTGTCTGGCACATTTACTATGTCATCTTCAATCCGGATGTCTATCCTATGAATTTCGCCTGGTTGACGGGATATTTGACGGAGGAAGAAATGGAAAAAGAGCATCCACTTGAACTTGAAAAGATAAAACTTCAAGAAATTAAAAAGGGAGAACCGGTATGAATTGCGATGAAAAAGAGGTTAAAAACATAATGATTGAAATTTTAAAGGTTGCAATTGAAAGAGAAAAGGACTCGTTTGATTACTATTATTCTGCTTCACTGAAGGCATGTGAGCCAAGCATTCAAAAGTTTTTGCTTGAACTTGCAGAGATGGAAAAAGAACACAGGAGATTACTTGAAGAAAAGTTAAGCCAGCTTGAAGCCGAAGTTTCAGTAATTGAGAGCATAAGGTCAAGTTTTGAGTATCTGGAATAAAAAATCGGTGAGGAAATGGCGAAGGAAAAAATGGTCTTAAGATTTTCTTTATCCTGGAGGGTCCAACACTTTCTTTTAATGATAAGTGTAACGCTTTTGATAATAACTGGTTTTGCTCTTCGTTATCACGATACTTGGTTTGGAAGGTTTTTAATTTTTATTGAGGGTGGATTTGAAGCACGGGGGACATTGCATAGGATTTCCGCTGTTTTGCTCTTTGTTACAGCGGTTTATCATCTAATTTATATTTTGTTTACAAAGGAAGGGCGAAGGGAATTTAAAGAGTTGATATTCAGAAAAAAGGATTTTTCCGATTTGATGGCAAGTGTTAGGTATGATGTTGGAAAGGATGAAAAGCCACCAGTGTATGGGCGATACTCTTATAAGGAGAAAATTCAATACTGGGCATTCTTTGTTTTCGTTGTGCTGATGATTTTGAGTGGTATAGTTCTCTGGTTTCACAATTATTTTTTTGGAATTTTACCGAAGTGGTTCTTTGATCTATCTCAAGCGCTTCACAGTTCAACCGCAACGCTTGTTATAACTTTTCTCGTCTTCTGGCATCTTTACCTTGTTCATCTTTCGCCGGGAAATTTTCCGATCAATACTTCATTCTGGCACGGTTATGTTTCAGAGGAGTGGTTGAAGGAAAATCATTATCTTGAATATCTTGAAGTAAAAAACAGGGAAGAGGAAAGATGAGGTTATCCCCTTTAATTCTGATTTTTCTATTGTTTGAAATTGCGAATGCGCAGTTGAAAAACGAGCGTTGTTTCATCTGTCACGGCGTTAAAAATTTTGGTGTGGTTGAGCAAGGCAAGTTCAGATCTCTTTATGTTTCAAGAAAAGATTTTGAAGAGTCGGTTCACAGTAAATTTGCCTGTGTTTCTTGCCATGTTGATGTAAGAGTTATACCGCATTTGACAAAGCCCCGGAAGATTCATTGCTTGCAATGTCATTTTGAAGGTAATGTCGTGGGTGCCCCTGTTTCAGCAAAGCCGGAAAAATATAAAGAAAGCGTTCACGGGAGGGCTTTAGCCAAAGGTAAAAATGCCCCTGATTGTAAAGATTGTCACACAGTTCACTATGTCAGAAAGCCGGAGGATCCTAAATCAAGTGTTTATAAAGCTAATGTCCCCGAACTTTGCGGGAGATGTCATCAGGCGGTCAAAGAGCAATACTACAATTCAATTCACTGGGCTGGGATTCAAAAAGGTGAGTTATCTTCTGCGGTCTGCATAGATTGTCATAAAGAGCATGATATCTTGCCACCCGAGGATCCACGTTCAAGCTTAAACCCTAAAAATGTTGTTGGAACTTGCGATAAATGCCATTCTGATGTAAAGCTGATGAAGAGAGTTGGCGTTCCTGTTAAAAATCCGGAGGCATATAAAGAAAGTTTTCATGGGATAGCACTGAAGTTTGGTGTTGTAAAAGCTGCAAATTGTGCATCCTGTCATGAATATCATGAAGTTTTGCCGTCAAGCGACCCGAGATCCCCAATCTATCCAGCAAATCTTGCAAAGACATGTGGAAAATGTCATCCAAGGGCAAATGAGAATGTGGCAAAAGGCAAATTCCATGTGTTGCCGGGCGAGAAAGAATCGGGAATTGTTTACTATGTTTATACTTTCTTCAAATGGTTCACGCTTATAGTTTTAGCTGGTTTGTTTACGCATATAGCACTTGATTTAATCGGACATTTAAGAAGAAAAAGAAAAAAGAATGAGAAATGATGGATCCGAAAAAGGAAGCTGAAAAGATAATTCAAGAAATTGAATCTGAAAAAGGTATAACCCTTGAGAAAGAGTTCAGGGAAAAGTTGAAAAGCGAGATTGAGGAGAAAATCAGGGCTGAGATTGAGCAACGAAAGAAAGAGGAGTTGAAAAAGGTAAAAGAAGAGGAAGAATATTTCATCAGGTTTAGTTTGAACATACGACTTCAACATTTAACGCTTGCTATTGGTGTTCTTCTGTTGATAATAACAGGTTTGCCGATCAAGTTTCACGAGTCGGGCTGGGCTGAATTCTTTTTTGAGATGATCGGTGGGATACAGGTGTCAAGAATTCTGCACAGAGTTGGGGCTGGAATGTTAATTTTCGTATCAATCTGGCATACGATTTACATCGCTTTTACAAAAGAAGGAAGAAACGAGTTCAAAGAGCTTTTGCCAAGAAAAAAAGATTTCCTTGATTTCTATCAGAACATAAAATATATGCTTGGCAAGACAAACGAAAGACCTAAGTATGGGAGATATTCTTATATTGAAAAATTTGACTATTGGGCTGTTTATTGGGGAATGGTGATAATGGTTTTGTCCGGTTTGATCCTGTGGTTTCATAATTTCTTTCTCGGGATCTTTCCAAAATTTGTTTTTGACATCGCAAAAGAAGCGCATTCTGATGAGGCGATGCTTGCAACTCTTGCTATTGTGATCTGGCACTGGTATAATGCTCATTTTAATCCGCACATATTCCCGTTTAATCCAACGATTTTCACAGGAAAAATTTCAAAGGAAAGAATGTTAAGAGAACATCCGCTTGAATACGAAAAAATTATGAAGCAGAAACTTATGTCGGAGGGAAAATCTGATGAGGGCAAGGCGTAAAATCATAATTTTTTCCATCTTTTTTGTTTTTCTGTTTTATTTGTTCTTTCTCTTTTTGAGAACATCGGATAACCCTGAGTATTGCGGTTCCTGTCATTTTATGAAACCATATTATGAAAATTGGCTTTCTTCAACGCATAATCAGGTAAATTGTTCAACCTGTCATTATGGACCCGGATTTGTGAATTATATCAAGGGAAAGGTTAGATTGCTTTCTGAAATCGCAAGGTACTATCTTGGAGCTTACAGTTATGAGATAACTTCAAAGATTGATAATGAGTCGTGTGTTAAGTGTCACGAGGAGAAAAAGTTTGTTGATAAGGAGATATTTTTTGTAAACGGGAAAGTTAAGTTTTCCCACGCAAAACATTTGTCGGAAGATAAAATTGGCTATAAATTGCAATGCCAAAATTGTCATTCTGAACTTGTTCAAGGGAGACATGAGGCGGTTTCAACAAAAATTTGCATACTCTGTCATTTCCCGGGTGGTGAAGTTGCGGGAGGACATCCGGTTTCAGGTTGTGGTAGTTGCCACGGTCCACCAAAAGATGATATAATGATCTGGGGAATCCCGTTTAATCATTCGGAGTATATCAAAAATCGTATAGATTGTGGAACTTGCCATCTTCATGTTGCTGTTGGACGAGGAGATGTGAGGTTGGAAAAATGCAGTTCCTGTCATATCAATATAACCGGATTAACTCAATCGTCAAGAGATATGCATCGTGTTCATGTGAGTGTTGAGAAAATTAATTGCTTCAAATGTCATGATGAAATAAAGCACGGTAAAGTTGAGGTTTTTGAGGTTTTTTCGCCGGTTTGCCAGGAATGCCACGGGAACAAACATTCAATTCAGGAGAAAATTTATTCCGGAAGTGGTGGTAAAGGTGTTCCGGTGCTTCCGGATCCGATGTTTCTTTCGGGTGTCTCTTGTAGAGGTTGTCACAGTGTCAAACTTGTCAAAACACATTCCGAAACGATTTTTGAACTTCCCGAATTCAACCCCAGCTCATGCAGTAATTGCCACGGGAAGGGATACGATAAACTTGTTGCACAATGGCAAAAGATTGTTAAGGAGAGATTAAGCAAAATAGAAACTGAGGTTGAGATCGCTGATCTTTTGAAAAAAGCTGGCTTGAGAAATTTCAGTGAAGAAAGTGTTGGTTTGAACCTTGAAATGGTCAAAAGAGATGGAAGCTTTGGAGCACACAATATAAAGTATATTAACCTTTTGCTTGATGTCGTTGAGAAGGAAATCAAAATGTCAGGCAGGAAACCCGATCTTGAAATTGTCTATAAAAACAATGCAAGATGTCTTGATTGTCATTTTGGGATTGAAAATTTGAATTCAAAAGATTTTTCACATGCTGTTCATCTTTTTAAATTAACCTGTGCTAACTGTCATACTGGTGGCGAGCCACCACAAACTTCACACGGTAAAATTCTTGAATCGGTTCAAAATTGTAATAATTGTCATCACAAAGATTTTCTAGCAGGGAGCAATGTCAGGTGCGAAAGCTGTCATTCAAAGCAGGCGAATTTCTATGCTGGAAAATTTTTAACTGACTCGGAAGATTTTATGTTTCAAGCCGGTGTCTCGTGTGAGGATTGCCATATGACAGGCGGTAATTTGCCATCAAGACCGACTGCTGAGATATGCGGAAATTGCCACGAGCAAAGTTATGTTGATGACTTCGTTAAGAAACGGGATTCGTTGAAAGGACTAATAGCAAGATGGAAAAATGCAATGCCAGTTTTGATTCAAGGTTTGAAATCAGGTGGTAGCAAAGATGATATAGTTGAGTTTGAAAAGTTAAGAAAAGTGATAGATGAATTTATCAGCGAGGGTTCTTTTGGAGCTCACAATTTGCAGTTTATTGATGAATTGGAGCAAAAAATTGAAAAATTTGTCAAAAAATTTGAAATTGTTCAAAGTAAAAACTAAAAGTTAGTGAGGGTGAAAGCGGATAGGGCAAAGAAAATACTTTTGAGAACAGGAATCGGATTAGTTGTTTTTCTTTTCGTTCTGGCTTTTTCGGCTGAATTTACATCACGACCCTCTTTTTGTCCGACCTGTCATTATATGGAGCCGTTTTATGAAAGCTGGAAAACATCATCACATAAAGATGTAACCTGTGTTAAGTGTCATTTCCCACCGGGATTGGCTGGAACTGTTAGGGGAAAAATTGAGGGTCTTGTTCAGGTTGTTAATTATTTTGCTCGTTCCTATACAAAGAGAAAACCCTGGGCTGAGATTTCCGATGAGTCCTGTCTGCAAAGTGGTTGCCATGAGACAAGATTGTTAAAAGGTAAAGTTATTTATAAAGGTGTTGTTTTTGACCATACCCCGCATCTTGAGGAGATGAGACGAGGGAAAAAATTAAGATGCACAAGCTGTCATTCGCAAATTGTTCAAGGGGAGCATATAACCGTCACAGAGACAACTTGCTTCCTGTGTCATTTCAAACGTGATGGAGATATTGAGTTCGCCGTTTATAAAAAACTTTCAAATTGCCAGACATGTCATCATTGGGAGTCAATTCCGAAAGAAGAGATGAAGAAATTTAGATTTGATCATTCTGAAGTTGTCAAGCGAAATATTGAATGTACACGTTGCCATGTTAATGTTGTTATCGGAGATGGTTTCGTCCCGAGAGAGAATTGTTATTCATGTCATTTTGATCACGCTCGCTTGAGCCAGTATGAAAATACGACGCTTTTGCATCGGGTTCATATAACTGAGCACAAGATTGAATGTATTCAATGTCATTTGACTATCCAGCATAAGGTTAGAAGAATAAGTCCCGAGGAAGAGCTTGAATGCACCGCCTGTCATACGGGCGAGCATAAAATGCAGTTGTTTCTTTTCACGGGAAAAGATTTAAATGGTTTAAAAGGTCATCCGAATCCAATGTTTGAGGCGGGTTTAAGTTGCGCAAGCTGTCATGTTTTCCACGAGGAGTTGATCGGGAAGGCGAAAGTTAAGGTCGCAAAGCCACAATCCTGCGAAGTATGCCATGGAAAAGGTTATGCTAAACTTTTGAAATTATGGGAGGAAAGCGCCGACAGGAAAATCGTTGAATTAAGACAAGCAGTTAACACTGTTGATTCACTTGTTAAGATTCCGGAGGCAAAGCAATATATTGAAAAAGCCAGACAGGCAATTCAAATTGTTGAAGCAGGTAAAGCGGTTCATAATATAACCTATTCAGATCAGATAATCTCCAGGGGATATGAATATCTTGGTGAGGCCATTAAAGTTGCAAAGCTGGATTATAAACTACCCACGCATTTCGTCTCCGCAAAAATTCCAAGTGAATGTGCAAATTGCCATACAGGTATTGAGAATATCTCAAAGCAGATTTATGGAACAGTTTTCTCACATGCGAAGCACATTCAGGAAAATTCTTTAAAGTGCAATGTTTGTCATTCAAACGCAAGAAGACATGGCGAGTTAATTCTGACAAAAGATGGTTGTAACTCCTGTCATCATCAAAAGCAAACAGCACAGGATTGCAAAACATGTCACAAAGTATCAAATGAAATTTACTCAGGGACCTATCTTGACAAATCAAGCCCGGATATTATGAGTCAGGCAGGGGTTGAATGTGTGGATTGCCATATAGTGAATGGTAAAGTCGTTAGACCGAATGAAAAAGTTTGTTTGAATTGCCATGAGTCAGGATATGAGGAAATGGCGGTTGAATGGAGAGATGATGTGAAGAAGTTAATTGAAGAGGTTAAAACCTTAAATTCAAGATATAATCGCAGGGATAAAGAGGAGTTCTCAAAAGTTCTTTCGGATATTGAAAAATACAGTGCAAATGGATTGCACAACTATAATCTTGTGGTTGAAATTTTAAACGAGCTCAAGAAGAAGTTGAGCGTTGCATCTGCAAGTGATTAAAAATTTACTCTTGACATTTTGCTTTATTTTTGTTAAACTTAAAATGTAAAACACAAAACAGGAGGATGAAATGAAACGTTATTTGTTGCTTTTGGTCCTTTTACCTGTCTTTATTGGATATTTGTTCTCACAAGAAGTACCAAAGCACAAATATGTTGGCGTTGCTGTTTGTGCGCCGTGCCATAAGGGTGAGAAAAAGGGGAGAATGTTTGAAATCTGGCAGGCAAGTAAACACGCAAAGGCATATGAGACATTGAAAACTGAACAAGCGATAAAAATCGCTCAGGAAAAGGGCATCAAAGTCCCACCGTATGAGGCGCCTGAATGCTTGAAGTGCCATGTGACAGGGTTCGGAGCTCCAAAAGAGGCATTTCTTGAGAGGTTCAAGATTGAAGATGGTGTTCAGTGTGAAGCTTGCCATGGTCCAGGGTCTGATTATAAAACTTTGAAGATTATGCAAAATCGTGAGGAAGCGGTGAAGAATGGGCTTGTTCTTGTATTAGTTTCTGATGGCAGTGCTGAAAAACTCTGCAAGACATGTCACAATGAACAAAGCCCGACTTTCAAGGGGTTTGACTTTAAGAAGATGTGGGCTGAAATTGCGCATCCATTACCGAAGCAATAATTGTTAATTTTTTATCACGGCACATCTCAATTCGGGATGTGCCGTTTTTGTTCTTAAAAATAAGAAAGAGAAATGGAAATGCAATCTGGCTTAAAGAGAAGAGATTTTTTGAACTATCTCCTTGGCTTTGGTTTGATTGGTTGGCTTGCCTCGGTCCTTTATCCAATCCTTCGTTATATCATCCCACCAAAAGTGCCGGAGGCGAAAGTAAAAAGCGTTAAAGTTGGCAAAGTTGATGATTTTAAACCCGGGACAGGGACAATTTTTAAATTCGGGAATAAACCCGGGCTTTTGATCCGCCTTGAGACAGGTGAATTTCGGGCTTTTTCTGCGGTTTGCACTCATCTTGATTGCACTGTTCAATATCGTGAAGATATGAAGGCGATCTGGTGTGCCTGTCACAATGGGAAATATGACTTAAATGGGAAAAATATATCTGGTCCGCCACCTAAACCGCTTGAGCCGTTCAAAGTTGTCGTCAGAGGTGATGAAGTTTATGTAACAAAGGAGGGATAAAATATGGCTAGCTTTGGTCAAAAAATTTACAACTGGTTTGATGAGAGATACAAAATCCGCAGTTTCATTGAATTTATGTCTCATAAGTCAGTGCCACAGCACAGGCATTCAATATGGTATTATTTCGGTGGGGTTAGTTTGTTTCTTTTTATAATTCAGGTTGTCACGGGGATCCTTTTACTTCTTTATTACCGCGTTGGAGAAGATAGTTCTTATGAGAGCGTTCAATTTATAGTTTCAAAGGTTAAGTTCGGCTGGCTGATTCGTTCAATTCATAGCTGGTCTGCGAATTTGATGATTCTTTCCGTTTTTATTCATATGTTCAGCGTTTATTTCACAAAGGCGTATCGTAAACCGCGCGAGTTGACCTGGGTAACCGGATTTTTGCTTTTATTGCTTGCTTTAACATTTGGTTTCAGCGGTTATCTTTTGCCGTGGAATGAACTTGCATTTTTTGCAACAAAAGTTGGAACTGAAATTATCGGCTCAATCCCGGGCATAGGAAAAGAATTGTTAAGAATTGTTCGCGGTGGTGAGGATGTAACCGGGGCGACGCTTTCAAGATTCTTCGGTCTTCATGTTGCGATACTTCCGGGAATCTTTACCATTATTTTGTTCCTTCATCTTTTATTTGTGCAAATTCAGGGTATGAGTGAACCGCCGGAGTGGGAGAAATTGCCACCCGAAAAAAGAAAATATATTCCGTTTTTCCCGAATTTTTTACTTCGTGATCTCCTTCTCTGGCTTATAATTCTCAACATACTTGCGATTCTTGCTGTCTTTTTCCCGTGGGACCTGGGTAAGAAAGCAGATCCTTTTGCTCCTGCACCGGCGGGTATAAAGCCGGAATGGTATTTCCTGTTTATGTATCAAACGCTTAAATTTTTGCCACCAAAAGTTTTATTCCTTGAAGGTGAATTCTTCGGTGTTCTTGTCTTTACAATTGCCGGAATTCTGTGGATGCTTGTCCCGTTCTGGGATGTTAAAACTGAAAAAGGTTACAGAAACAGGTTGATAAATTACATCGGTCTTTTTGTTCTGATTTACATTATCACAATGACAATCCTTGGCTATGTGTTAAGTTAAACAATTCATGGAGAAATGTTATGGTCAGGTTTATTTTCATCGCATTCGTTTTTGTTTCGCTTTCATTCTCTCAGACAAAAGATGGATGTTATAACTGCCATAAAGATGCGGTTGGAGATAAGCCAACAGAGCTTTATCCCGAAGATGTTCATTTTAAATTAGGTGTTTCATGCGCTGATTGCCACGGCGGAGATAGAACGAGCGATGATATGGAAGTTGCAATGAGCAAAGAGAAAGGATATATCGGGATTCCCAAAGGTGATAAAATCACCGACGCTTGCTTGAAATGTCACGCTGATGAAAATGTGATGAAAAAGTTTAACTCAAAAATTGACACAAAACAATTTAAGCTCTTTAAATCAAGCGTTCACGGGAAAAGCGAGATTTTAACCTGTATAACTTGTCACGGCGTCCATAACATTAAAAAAGTTTCAGATCCACGCTCTCCTGTTTATCCAACAAGCGAAGTTAAACTCTGTTCAAGGTGTCATAGCGATGCAAACTATATGAAGAGATTTAATCCGGCTTTGCCAACGGATCAATTTGAAAAATACAAAACAAGCGTTCATGGTCAGAGAATTTTAAAGGGTGATGTTAAAGTTGCAACCTGTTCGGATTGTCATTCCGCTCATGATATCTTTCCGGCAAACGATCCTCGTTCAAGTGTTTTCGCTGTGAATTTGCCTTTGACCTGCGCCAGGTGTCATAGCAATGCTGAATATATGCGTGGTTATAAAATTCCAACAGATCAATATGAAAAGTTTGTCCGCAGTGTCCACGGCAAGGCACTTCTTGAAAAAGGCGATCTGTCCGCTCCCGCTTGCAATGATTGTCATGGAAATCACGGAGCCGTTCCTCCGGGTGTTAAGTCAATTTCGCATGTCTGTGGCGTCTGCCATGCTTTAAATGCCGAAATGTTCGCAAGAAGCCCTCACGCAAATGCGTTTGAAAAAAATAAAATTCCACAATGTGAAATTTGTCACGGGAATCACCTTATTGAAAGACCAACAGATGAAATGCTCGGGACAAGCGCAAAATCAACTTGTATTAAATGTCATAAAGAAGGTGATAAAGGTTTTGAGGTTGCAAAAGCAATGAAGGATATGATTGATACTCTTGTTGTAAAAACAAATAAGGCAAAACAAATTCTTGATGAGGCAGAATATAAAGGTATGGATGTTTCGGATGCAAAATATGAAATGAACGATGTCCCGCAGATTTTGATTAAGGCAAGAACAGTAATTCACACTGCAAGCATTGATGAATTTAAAGAGACAATTATGCCCGGGTATGAAATAGTTGAAAGAGTTACAAAAGCCGGGATTGATGCGATTGATGAATATTATTTCAGAAGGTGGGGACTTGGCGCATCAACTTTGATTATCACAATACTTGCTATCGCTCTTTATTTGAAAATTAAACAAATTGAAAGAAGAAAATGAAAAAGTTAATCCTTCTGTTTTTGCCCGCATTTTTATTCGCTCAAAATTTAAACCTGCGTCTCACGACCTCAGCTTATATGTGGCAAAGGCAAGAAACACCTGAAATTTCAACAAACCATCTGCGTGCTTTCCAGCTTGCTCAATTAACTTTGAGCAGGGGAAATTTCTCCATTAACACCTTTGTGAATTTATCAAATGATTTCAGAGAGAAGCAAAGCGATGACCCTCGTTTGAGATTTTATAATTTTTACATCAATTGGAGAAATATTTTCAACCGATTTAATTTGAAACTCGGAAGATTTGCGGTTTATTCAGGTGCAGGTGTCGGGACAATTGACGGTGCGTATATCGGAGCGAGGGTCAGCAAATTTTTAAATGCAAATGTTTACGGCGGATTTTTGATGCCAGCAAATCAAAAGTTGGCATTAAATGATGACCCGAAAAATAATTTTATGTTTGGTGCTCAGCTAAAGTTTTCATACAAAGATTTAAATGCATCGCTGAGTTATTTCAATCAACACCGCAAACCTAAACCATACGACGCTTTGAGAGCAGATAGCCTGGGAGATGTTTTCGTTCGGGAAATTAATTTGACATCTATGCAGTATCAAATTTTGAGCGGGGATTTAAATTATGAATTTTCAATTTTTGAGGTTTATTCACGACTTGATTACGACATTAACAAAGTTAAATTGACAAGGGGTGAATTTTCAGCTGGTGTTAATTTGATGAACAGGGTTAAATTCAGCATGGGTTATGATTATCGTGACCCAAGAATCCCGGTGAATTCAATTTTCTCGGTTTTCAACTACGGCGTTACAAAAGAAATTGAAGCTGGAATTCATTATAGGATCACGACACTTTTAAGAGCTTATGTCGGCTTCTCAAATGTAAGCTATGTTGATGATAAGTCAAGAAGGATCATTCTTGGGATTGACGCCGGATACGCTTCTGTTAACTTCGCAAAAAGAATCGGCTATGCGGGGGAACTTGACGGCATCACCGCACAATTTTATTATCCGATGTTCAAAGACAGATTTATTCCAAGTGCGAGCTTGAATTATTCTTCATACAAATTATCGTCTGAATCTCCGAAGCATAAAGATTTGGTTTTTTCCATCGGTGGAAGTTTCAAACCTGTTAACACAATATCTTTTGATCTACAAGCGCAATATCTGCAAAACAAAATTTACAAATCAGATTTCAGAATATTTTTCAAGTTCAACTACTGGCTTTTTACAAACCTTGGTTTTATAAAATGAAAAATTAACACCGGTTCAGGAAATGAGAGAAAAATTTAAAGCGATAGCGATTTACACTTTCTCGGCTCTTTTGATTCCACTTGCTTTTATTTTTGTCGCTTTTTCTGATTCAAGGACATCGGAGAGGAAAGAATTCTACGGGGATAATGTAAAGCAATGGATGAATGTAAAGTTTTCTCACAAATTTCACGCTGAAAATGTCGGTGCAGAATGTAATGATTGTCATGCAAATGCTTTGACAAGCGAGAATTCATCCGATTTTCTTTTGCCGAAAATGGAAACCTGTTATAACTGTCACGATGAGAAATCAACCCCGTGTGAATATTGCCATCTTGACACTAAAAATATGGTGCCTTATGAGGCACCGGTTAGAAAAATTATTTTCTCGCATAAGTTTCACATTGAAAATCAAAAAATGGAATGCTTGCAATGTCACGCTGGTTCTGATAAAGTAGATTATGCAACGCCTGAACATTTACCGAGTATGGAGAGTTGTTTCACCTGTCATAACAACAGGACTGCAACGAATGAATGTGAGGCGTGTCATAAAGAGACGGTTTCACTTCTTCCATCAAGCCATAAGGTTGTTGATTTTGTGAGCGAACATAAAAAATTTGTCCGTGCTGGAGGAGCTGAAAACAATTGTATTACCTGCCATACCGATGATTTCTGCCAGCAATGTCACGATGGAGTTAATCTTGTCAGAGTTCCTTTAACCGGGAAAGATTTTTATTCGCCTTATACACCGCAAAGCTCGGGTAAAAAGCAACTTGTCCTTCAAAGAGTTCACGACTTGAATTATCGTTATACGCATGGAATTGAAGCGAAGAGCAAGGAGAAAGATTGTTATGTATGCCATGATCGTCAAACATTTTGCAGTGGTTGCCACTCTCCGAATGGTGATATAACCTCAAGTCAAATTAAACCCGAATGGCACAGCGGAAATGATTTTGTCACAATTGGAGTTGGCACTGGCGGTGGGAGACATGCGAAACTTGCCAAAAGAGATATTGAAATGTGTATGAGCTGTCACGATACCGAAGGGGCGGACCCAACTTGTGTTCTCTGCCATGTTGATAGAAATCCAGGACTCGGAAATGATCCAAAAACACATGCAAAAGGTTATATGAAAGATGTTGAAGGGGACTGGCACACGAACGATGGCTCTGTGTGTTTTACCTGCCATGTGAATACTCGCAAAGCCGGTTTTGGATTCTGTGGTTATTGCCATGGAGAAAAAGATTAAAAAATTAAAAATTCGGTGAGAAAATGAAAATAAAGTTTATAATTGCACTTGCACTTTTATCCTTTGTGTTGTTTTCCTGCAGTGAATTGAAAGAAGAAATCGTTTCACCACCTGTTTCCCCGAAGTTGACTTATAAAGATGACATCAAGCCGATTTTTGACGCCAACTGTGTAAGCTGCCATAATCCAGCATCAACTGATTTTGATCTATCAACATATTTTGGAATAATACAAAGCGGAACAGCAATCGCTGGTGATCCGAACAGCAAAATCATTCAAGCAACGCAACCCGGTGGAAGTATGAGAAAATATCTTGGTTCGGATTCTGTTTTAAAAGCGGAAAAAATTAAAAAATGGGTTGTGGATGATAGTTTGGCTCTTGGAAATGTAAAGATACATCCATCTGATTGGTCGCAAGTTACAAGTCCAAATTCACATGCTAAATTTTTGCGAAGAACAAATTGGAATTTTGATCAATGTAAGCAATGTCACGGGAGCAATTACACCGGTGGAGTTAGCAAATCGTCCTGCTATACCTGTCATAATGCCCCGGGCGGACCTGAAGCTTGCAACACCTGTCATGGAAATCTTCTCAATCCAGCGCCACCTCGTGATTTAAACAATAATTTTTCAACATCCGCACGTGGTGTTGGTGCACATCAAGTCCATGTCAGAGGAGGTGAGTTTTCAGTCGGTTTTGATTGTAATGAATGCCATATAAAACCTGCAACTTTGAGAGATTCAGGTCATCTTGATGGTTCAAATGGTGCTGAAGTTATATTTCAGGACAGTTCACTTGCAAGACACAAAACACCTTCCGGAATCGGTGAATACATTGTTCCAAATCCAGTTTATTCTTCAAATGATATGACTTGCTCAAATACATATTGTCACGGTTATTTCAGAAATGGAAATATAAACAATTCCCCAAGGTGGACGGTTGTTGATGGTAGTCAGGCAGCCTGTGGAACCTGTCATGGACTTCCACCTTCCGGAACCCATCCATCTGTTTCGTCAACATCCTGCGCAAACGCCTGCCATAATGATGTTGTCGGTTTAAGAGACGGAAAGCTTTACATAAAAGATAAAACCAAGCATGTGAACGGGAAGTTGAGTTTGTATGGATATGAGGTTGATTTTTTAATCAATGAAAGCAAATTCATGTCATCAAAATAAACTAAGGGGGCTTTAATGCCCCCGTTTTTTCATTCCAGTTTTGTCCGGGAGAAAATTTTAATTCAAATTTTGTTTTAAGATAAAAAAAGAAAGATGCAAAAGCGGAGAGCGTATAAGTATTACGATCTTGTGATGGCATCGTTTGTGACCGTTCTTTTGTGTTCAAATATAATTGGGGCTGAAAAAGTTGTAAATATATACGGTTTTTCTTTCGGTGCCGGTGTTTTATTTTTTCCGATAAGTTATATCTTTAATGATGTTTTAACAGAAGTATACGGATACGCAAGATCAAGAAAAGTTATATGGGCTGGATTTGGAGCTTTGATATTTGCGTCGTTTATGAGCTGGTTTGTGCGGAAACTCCCACCAGATCCAAACTGGCATTATCAGGAAGCTTATGATATTGTGTTCGGGCAGACACCGAGAATTGTAATTGCATCAATAACCGCATTCTGGGCTGGAGAATTTACAAACTCTTTTGTCCTTGCGAAGATGAAACTTTTAACGAGAGGTAAATTCCTCTGGACGAGGACGATCGGCTCAACGATTGCAGGTGAAGCTGTTGATTCATTGATTTTTTATCCGGTCGCTTTTTATGGATTCTGGGCAAATGAATTACTTCTTAAAGTTATGTTCACAAATTATGCTATAAAAGTTGGATGGGAAGCAGTTATAACCCCTGTTACATATAAAGTTGTTAATTTCTTGAAAAAAGCTGAAAACGAAGATTATTACGACTGGGACACTGACTTTAACCCGTTTAAAGTTGAAGTGTAAATCATATCTCGTCAAGCAATTTCACCAGCTTGTTAATCTCCGAAACAGGTTGCTTACATTCGTAATTTGTGCAGATGTAAATCGTTGGTTTATTTTCTATACCTTTGTAGTTTTTCACAAACGGCGCAATTTGCTCAATTTTTGAAGCATCATCCGTTGATTTAAGCAGGATAACTTTGTTCGGGATGAACTTTGTCCTTAAAATTTTAAGCATCCTTTTGAAGTTATCATCTTTTGAATCACCGGCAATCACGATTTCAAATGAACGTCCCAGAATAAAATCAAGGGCGGATAAAAAGAAGGTGTAAGCTTTGGGATATTTTTTGATCGTGCCGGAAAAAGCGGAGATGGTTTTTGATATGAATTTTTCATATTCCCGATTTCCAGTTATCCTTGAAAGTTTTGCTAAAACAAGCAAAGCGACGGAGTTTCCAGAAGGAATTGCTCCGTCGTAAATTTCTTTTTGTCTGAAAAGCACATCTTTATTTTCTTTTTCTGTGAAGAAAAATCCGCCGTTTTCATCATCCCAGAAGAGTTCAATCATTTTATCTGAGATTTCAATTGCTTTTTCAAGATATTTTACATCAAAAGATGCTTCATAAAGTTCAAGCAAAGCCCATGTAAGGAAAGCGTAATCATCAAGATAGCCGTTGATCTTTGCTTCGCCATCTTTAAATCTGTGAAGCAATTTTCCATCACTTGTAATCATATTTTTTAAAATGAAATCAGCGCTCTTTTTAGCGAGTTCAAGAAATTCAAAATTTTCAAAAACTGCAAATGCTTTAGCAAAGGCACATATCATCAGAGCGTTCCAATCGGTTAAAATTTTATTGTCTTTGAGCGGATGAACTCTTTTTTCTCTTTGGTTGAAAAGTTTCTCTCTTATTTTCGCCCACTTTTCTTTTTCATCTTCGTTAAGTTCGGCACGCAAATGCAGAATATTTTTTCCCGTTTTGATTTTCCTTGCTTCGTCAAAATAATTTCCATCTTCTTTGATGTTAAATTTCTCTTTCACAAAATTAAATTCATCCTGATTCAAAATTTGTTTTAGTTCTTCAAAGTCCCAGAGATAAAACTTTCCTTCCTCACCTTCACTATCCGCATCTTCTGCGGAATAAAATCCACCCTCTGGATTTGTCATATCTCTTTTAACATAGTTTAAAATTTCCTCGCACAGGTTTTTATACTTTTCGTTTTTCGTCACTTGGTAAGTTTCAATACAGGCGATTGATATAAGCGCCTGATCGTAAAGCATTTTTTCAAAGTGCGGAACAAGCCATTCTCTATCTGTTGAATATCTATGGAAGCCAAATCCAATGTGGTCATATATTCCACCAAGAGACATAGATGTTAAAGTTTTCTCAACCATTTCAATTGTTTTCTTTTCACCGCTTCTTTTCCAGTATCTCAGAAGAAACAAAAGGTTATGCGGTGTTGGAAATTTTGGAGCATAGCCAAAACCACCATATTCGGGGTCAAAATCGCGCTCAAGCTGTTTAAATGCTTCATCAAAAATTACGATGTTTATTTCTTCATCAGTTTCAAATGAGTTTAACGCTTTTGATAGTTCTTCGGTTATTTCGTCCGCCAATGACAGAATTTTTTCTCTATTTTCTTTCCATAATTTTGTTATTCGCGTGAGTAGGTCAATCAAGCCAATGCGCCCGTATTTTGAATGTTTTGGAATGTAGGTCCCGGCGAAAAATGGTTTCTTATCTGGTGTCATTATAATTGTAAGAGGCCAACCACCATATCCTGTCATCGCCTGACACACAGTCATATAGGTTGAGTCAATATCTGGTCGTTCTTCACGGTCAACCTTTATTGAGATAAAATTTTCGTTAAGTATTTTTGCGACCTCCTCGTCTTCAAATGATTCTTTTTCCATGACATGACACCAGTGGCAGGTTGAGTATCCTATTGATAAAAAAATTGGCTTATCTTCATTTTTTGCTCTCTCAAACGCTTCATCACACCATGGATACCAGTCAACGGGATTATGGGCGTGTTGAAGTAGATACGGGCTTTTTTCGTTTATGAGACGATTGTATTTTGCCATCTTTCTTTTAACATTTGTTTCGGTTTTAAATTTTTCAACATTTTCAGGGATTATTTCGTTTCATAATGGCGAATTGAGAAATTTTTTTTATATTTAATAAAACTTTGCAAACTCAATATTTATCCTGATGAAGCCAGATGAATTTATTCTCATACTTGATTTCGGCTCTCAATATACACAGCTCATAGCACGGAGAATAAGAGAAATCGGTGTGTATTCTGAAATTCAACCTTATAATTTCCCAGTTGATGAGATCTTGAAACATAAACCAAAAGGGATAATTTTATCTGGAGGTCCATCAAGCGTTTATGATGAGGGATCTCCAAAGGTTAACGATTCTTTATTTAAACTCGGGATACCGATCCTCGGGATATGTTACGGGCTTCAATTGATAGCATATAAACTCGGTGGTGAAGTTGATAGATTTGCAAAAAGGGAATATGGAAAAGCAATTTTAAAAATTATCAAAGATGATGACTTGTTAAGTGGCTTAAATTCAAATACAGTTGTCTGGATGAGCCATGGTGATGCGCTTGTGAGTGCACCGCCTGATTTTGAAGTCATCGCGCAGACGGAAAATTCGCCGATTTGTGCTATAAGGAACAGAGAGAAAAAAATTTATGGAGTTCAATTTCATCCAGAGGTTGTGCACACAGAGAAAGGGAAGGAGATTTTGAAAAATTTTGTCTATAAAATATGCGGTTGCAAAGGTGGATGGAATGCGAAATCATTTATTGAAAGCTCAATTGAAGAGATAAGGGAAAAAGTCAAAGATAAAAAAGTAATCTGCGCTGTAAGTGGTGGAGTTGATTCAACGGTTTTAGCAGTGCTTTTGAATAAAGCGATAAAAGAAAATCTAATCGCAATTTACATAGACAATGGCTTAATGAGAAAAAAAGAGAGTGAGAATGTTATTAAAATGTTCAGAGATCTCGGGATAAATGTTCATTATGTTAACGCTGGTGAAATTTTCCTTAACAGATTGCGTGGTGTGGTTGAGCCAGAGGAGAAAAGAAAAATTATCGGTGGAACCTTTATTGAAGTTTTTGAGACGGAAGCAAAAAAGTTTGAAGATGTTGAATTCCTTGCGCAGGGAACGCTCTATCCGGATGTGATTGAATCAACTTCTTACAAAGGACCTTCATCAAAGATAAAAACGCATCACAATGTCGGTGGACTTCCAGAGAAAATGAATTTTAAATTGATAGAACCATTCAGAGAGCTTTTCAAGGATGAGGTGAGAGAAATTGGCAAAGAGCTTGGGCTTTCAGATGAGATTTTAAATCGTCATCCATTCCCCGGTCCCGGTCTTGCGGTTAGGGTGATCGGCGAAATTACGGTTGAAAAGCTTGAAATTTTGCGACAGGCGGATGAAATTTTTATAGAAGAGATAAAGAAAGCAGGCTTGTATGATAGGATATGGCAGGCGTTCGCTGTGCTTTTGCCTGTTAAATCGGTTGGAGTTATGGGTGATGAACGAAGTTATGATTATGTGATTGCGTTAAGAGCTGTTGAAAGCCGGGATGGTATGACAGCTGACTGGGTAAGGTTACCGTATGATTTGCTTGAGAAAGTTTCAAGCAGAATTGTTAATGAGGTTAAAGGAGTTAACAGAGTCGTCTATGATATAACTACAAAACCGCCGGCAACAATTGAATGGGAATGAAAGTGCAAAATCCAATCATCAGAAAAGCATTTGAAAAAGCGAGAAAATATTTTGAATCCGGGAAATTCTTGCATTCAATCCAAATTTATCACAGGTTGATAAATGAAAATCCGGACCTTGTTGACGCATATGTTGAGCTTGCTTTTGTTTATTCAAAGCTCGGAAAAGAATTTTGTGCGGAAAAACTTTTGATTCGGGCTTATGAAATTGAACCTGAAAATGAAGAAGTCGCATTTATGCTTGGGAACATTTACTTGAAGGCAAAAAAATTTGATGAAGCGATAAAATTTTTCCTTAAGCTAACACATCTTGCATATCCGGTTGTCCATTACAACCTCGGGCTCGCATACTATTATAAGGGAAATTATCTTGAAGCGGAAGCAGAATTCAAAAAAGTTTTAAAAATTGACCCTGATTTTCCCAAAGTTATTGAATCACTTGCCGAGATTTTGATAAAGCGGGGAAATTTTGAAGAAGCCGTTGAATATCTTCAACGCGGGATAAAAAAAGAGCCGTATAATCATTCGTTTCATTATCTTCTTGCAATTGCTTTCTGGAATCTTGGAAAACTTAAAGATGCCAAAAAATCGATTGAAACCGCAATTGATCTTGAACCAAATAAAGCAACGCTCTGGGAACTGTGCGGTGAAATTT
This sequence comes from uncultured Bacteroidota bacterium, assembly GCA_964593475.1. Taxonomy (GTDB): domain Bacteria; phylum Bacteroidota; class Ignavibacteria; order Kryptoniales; family Kryptoniaceae; genus Kryptonium. The sequence continues at coordinate 22,752 of CAZQJI010000001.1, forward strand.
TACTTGAACTTGGAGAAATTGACGAGGCGGAAAGATATTTCAATAGAGCAATCGGACTTGACAAAAACCTTGTGGATTCGTTTATAAACCTTGGTTTGATTTATACCTACCGCGGGAAGGTTGATGAAGCTGATAGATTTTTCAGAGAAGCTCTGAAACTTAATCCGAATGTGAGAGTGAAGATAGAGGAAAAACTTAAACTTTTAAGAAATGGGTAAATTTCTGCGAATTTTTATCTTGACACTTGTTCTTGTCTCTTTTGCTTTTGCACAGGGCGAATGGCTCTTTAATCAAACTGCGGATTCTCTTTTCAAATCTGGAGTTGAGCTTTTCAAACAAGGTTTAAATCTGCGCACTTTATATGGGGATACTTTTGGATTCAGTTATTTTGAAAGTGCTTATAAAAATTTCAATTCGGTTATGTCGCTTGGTTTGAATCATCGCACGAGCGCAAGTTATCTGATGGCTTCAAAGTCGCTTTCATATCTTGGCAGATTTTCTGACGCAAGGAATTTACTTGAAGAGTTTTTGCTCCGTTTCCCGGAAAGTGGATATGTTGAAGACGCTTACTATACACTTGGTCTTATCTATGTTAAGTTGGGGGATTTTAAAAAAGCAGTTTTAAACCTTGATCGTGCAATTTCAAAGACCAGAACAGAAAAGGATAAATATCTTAAAATCGTGGGGATAATTGTTAATTCGCTTGGGAATTCAGATTTTGTCGGGCTTGAGAGGGAGGATTTGACCCGGGATGTGAGATATCTTCTTGTTTTGGGATTTGCGGATAAAATCGCATCTTCGGGAAAGTTAGAAGATGCAAAGAAATATGTTGCAAACAATCTTTTCTATTTCAAGGGGACTGAATTTTATGAAAAATTGATGCTTAAAATTTCTTACTTTGATCGTCTTCTTGTTCGTCCAAAATTAAAAATTGGCGCTTTGCTTCCCGAGAAGGAGAGTTTAAGTGAATCAATTCTGAAAGGTATGGAGATTGCAATTGATCAGCATAATTTAAACTCAAATCCAAAAGTTGGAATTGAAGTGAGATATTACAGGTCTGAAAATGTTGATCAGAAACTTTTGAATTTTAAAAACTATCCTGAAGTTGTTGGGGTAATTGGACCTGTTTACAGCCAGGACATTGAGCTATGTTCAAGGTTTGTGGATGAGTTGAAGGTTCCTGTGATTTCTCCAACCGCTATGTCTGATGGTTTGACGGGTTTGAATAATTATCTCTTTCAATTCAATTCAGATTTAAGCACACGTGCAAGGGCTCTGGCTCAATTTGCGATTTTTGCGCTTGACTTGAAATATTTCGCTGTTTTAGCACCAAATGACAGAATGATCAAGCCGTTTGTTGATTCTTTCATTGATGAAGTCAGGCGAAATTCCGCAAATATAGTTGCGATTCAATTTTACAATCCAGAAGAAACAGACCTTCGTCCTCATTTCAGGAATTTGATTTCAAAGTTTGATTCGCTTAAAATTCCGCTTAATGAAATCTCAAATGAAAAAATCGGCTTGTTTGCTCCGATTTTAAATCCCGACTATATCGGTATAATCTCTTCGCAGGTTTATTATCACGATTTAAAAGTGAAACTTCTCGGAAACGATGTCTGGAACAATTACGCTGAACTTTATATGAACAGGCGATATACGGATGGGGTTATATTTACAGGTGGGCAATATGTTGATTTTGAGAGTTCAACATTTAAAAATTTTGCAAAACTTTTCAAGGAAAAATTCGGGACCGAGCCGGATGAGTTTGCTGTTTATGGATATGATTCAGCAAATTTGATTTTAAAAATTATTGAAGAAGGGAAGTTAACAGGTGATGAAATTTATAAGGCGCTTAAAAATTTTGAGATAGGTGGTGTTGGTAGAGATGTGGTTTTTAATGAAAGCAGAGTGAATAGAAATGTTTCAATTCTCGTTTTTAGAGACAATTTAATCAGGAGGATTTCGCAGTGGGTGGTAAACAGGTAAAGTATGAGGTTGAGAGCGATTATAAAGTCAGGATAAAAGATCTACCGCCGGAGACGAGACCACGAGAGAAATTTATAAAATACGGACCACGTGCGGTTTCAAATGCTGAATTAATTGCCATTTTAATCGGTTCTGGAACAAGGAAAATTTCAGCGATAGACCTTGCAAATAAAATTTTGTCTGATGCCGGGGGATTGCGTGAGCTTGCAAGAAAAGACCTTGGTGATTTGAAAAAGTATAAAGGTATCGGTTTGAAGAAAGCGGTTGTGATTTCAGCAGCGTTTGAACTCTCGCGGAGGATTCAATCCGAACCTTACAACGAGAGACCTCAGATAACAAGCCCAGATGATATAGCAAGGATTTTTATACCACGTCTTTCTGATTTAAACAAAGAGATTTTGATCCTCGTCCTTCTTAACACAGCAAATCGCATAATAAAGGAAGTTGTGATTTCTGAGGGGAATTTGAACTCAAGCGTAATTCACCCGCGTGAGGTGTTTAAACCAGCAATAGATGAACTTTCCGCAAGCATAATTCTTGTCCACAACCACCCGAGCGGAAATCCAGAGCCAAGCAAAGCCGATGTTGAAGTCACAAAACAAATTTATCAAGCTGGTGAGATAATCGGGATAAAACTTCTTGACCATGTGATAATTGCCGGAGATAAATTCACAAGTATGGCTCAACTCGGGTTGTTGAAATAAATTTGTAAAAACAAAAATAGGGTTGAAGTTATGGAGTTAAAAATTGTCAAAATTGAAAAACCGGACAACATTAACTTTATTCTCGGTCAGGCGCATTTTATAAAGACGGTTGAGGACTTATACGAGGCGATTGTCACGACGCAACCGCATTTGAAATTCGGGATTGCATTTTGTGAATCATCAGGACCGGCGCTTGTGAGATGGGCTGGTAATGATGAAGCGATGATTGAACTTGCAAAGAAAAATGCTTTGAATCTTTCCGCCGGTCATTCCTTCATTATTTTTATGGATAACGGTTATCCGATAAACATCTTAAACGCTGTTAAGATGGTTCCAGAGGTTTGCAGAATTTTCTGTGCAACCGCAAATCCCGTTGAGGTGATAATTGCAGAGACAGAGCAAGGGCGCGGGATTCTTGGCGTGATTGATGGAGTTAAGACAAAAGGAGTTGAAGGTGAGGAAGATATTCAAAAGAGGAAGGAATTTTTGAGAAAGATCGGATACAAGTTTTAAGAAAAAATAAAAACTTTAAACGCTTATGAGAAAATTAATCTTTCTTTCGTTTGCAGTTTTATTTTTCGCCTGTTCATCTCTGCAAGAAAGCGTTGAGACAGGGCTTGAGAGAATTTCGGCGGAGAATATAAGGGAAAACATAACATTTCTCGCAAGTGACTCATTAAAGGGACGCAACACGCCAAGCCCTGAACTTGACATCGCCGGTGAATTCATAGCCGATAAATTCAAACAATATGGTTTAAAGCCCGTAAATGGAAGCTATTTTCAAAAAGTTGAATTCGTCAGGGTTGATCTCGGAGATGAAAATTATTTTGAGGTTGTGAAAAACGGGGAAAGCAAAAGCTTTAAAATCGGAGATGATTTTGTTCCTTTTAACTTTGGTGATGGTGAAATTGAAGCCGGTGTTGTTTTCGCAGGATACGGAATAACAGCAAAAGAATATGGCTACGATGATTATGATGGTATTGATGTAAAGGGTAAAATCGTAATTGTGTTAAGAGATGAACCACAGGAAAAAGACAGCGCAAGTGTTTTCAACGGAGCAAATCCAACAAGATATTCATTCCCAAGATATAAAGTTCAAAATGCGTTTGAACATGGTGCAATTGGTGTTGTGATTCTACCCGATCCATTGAATCATTTGGTTTTGAAGCCACGAGGTTACTCCTGGCCGAAAATTTTTAAAAATCTTCCGAGGACATCCCTTCCCATTCAACTTGCTTATCAACAGCGCTCACTTCTTCCAGCTGTTGAGGCAGGCGAGGAATTTATCAAAGAAATTTTCGGCGATGTGCAGGTTTTAAAAGATATTCAAAAATCAATTGATGAGACATTGAAGCCGAAATCGTTTGAGATTGAAAATGTTAAGTTGAAGATGAAAATATCTTTTGTGAAAGAAAATGTCTACGCAAATAATGTCGTCGGTTTAATTGAAGGAAGTGACCCTGAATTGAAAGATGAAATTGTCATCGTTGGAGCGCATTATGACCATGTCGGTTATTTTTCACCAACTGCTGTTGGAAGCGCAGGGAAAGATAGCATTTACAACGGCGCAGATGATAACGCATCCGGAACTGTTGGAATGCTTGAGGTTGCCCGTGCTTTCGGATTGAGCAAAGTCAAACCGAAAAGAAGCATACTTTTTATCGCCTTCTGCGGTGAAGAAAAAGGACTTCTCGGCTCAAGATATTATGTTGATAATCCGCTTTTCCCGATTGAGAAGACAATTGCAATGGTGAATCTTGATATGATCGGAAGAAATTCAATTGATAGTTTGATTTTGATCGGATGGAGTTATAGCGAAGATATGAAGAGAATCGCTGAGGAAGAAAATAGAGAAATTGGCTTTAAATTTTCTTATGATGGCGAGAAAGATTTTCCACGAAGCGATCAGGCAAATTTTGCAAGAAAAGGTATCCCTGTGATTTTCTTCCATTCAGGAGAGCATGAGGATTATCACAAGGTCAGTGATGAAGTTGGAAAAATTAATTTTTCAAAAATTGAAAAAGTTGCAAAACTTTGCTATCGTGTCGTTTATAGAATTGCGAATTCCAACATAAGACCAAAATTGAAAGAGGATAAACTGGCAAATTAATTGTTTTGAATTTTTAAAGTTGTTTGCTAATTTCAGAAAAATTTGAGCTAATTCGGGCAAGTTTTGAAAAAGTGTATTTGAAAATTAATCTTGCGAAAAAATGTTTTTCGGAGTCAGAATGTTAAGTCAAATTCTCAATTTTGTTTTCTCTTTTTTCCCGATTTCAGCATTGCTTTATCTTGCTTACAGGGTCTGGGAGAGAAAAAGAACGTCAGCTGGATTTTTCCATCTTTTTATCGCATTGATTTTAACTTTCATTGCCACCTTCCAAACTTTTATTTTAGTTCTGTTTTTTGAGTATCTCTACGATTACGAGGTAACGATCGCAACAATTGTGTTTTGTATCGGGCTTGGCTTTGCACTGCGAGGGATTTACAAAATTGCTGAAAATATATCTGATGAAGTCAATTCAGAGATAAAGAAGATTTTTAAATGGATCGGTTTCATCGCCCTTGCATTTGTGATTGTTTATTATATCCCGATTTATTTCAAAATTCAGAGAACATTTATCTGGAAAGTCGGTGGGCTTTTCTATGGTTTAAATCATATCTTGCTCTGGGGAATTTTCAATTCCATTGCAAGCATTTCAAGTTTGGTGGAGCAGTTAAGGAATAAAGCAAAAATTTTGAAAGTTTTGAGTTTTTACTTTTTGATTGAACCATTGATTTACCTTACGCTCGTTGCTTTTGAGGTTTTACCATCATGGCTTTTCACAACTCGTATGGTTATGTCAGCGATAAGTGTTTTGCTTGCTCTTTTTGTTGTTTCGTTTACGATGATTTTTTCTTTGAGATATTTAAATCAAGTTGTTTCTGGCGTTGAAAGAGTTCATCCCGAGAGGATAAAACTTGTTACTTTGAGGAAGATAAGATCGCTTGTTTTCACTTCTATTCCATTTATTGGCGTTCTTTTATTTTTGCAAGCATTTTTGATAAAGAAATATATTGAGTTTGAAGTTGAGCGTTATGCGATGGAGAAAGCGAAACTTTTGAAAAGCATATCAAACGATTTAGAATTTGCAATTAAAAGTTCATTTAAAATTCTTGAAGAACTTGCGCAGGATAAAGATGTCGCAGAAATTAATCTTTCTGCTTTGCATTCAAAATATGAAAGGGCATTTCGCAGATTTCCAGATTATGTTGGAAATGTGAGCAGAGTTGATGAGAAAGGAATTTTGCGATACACATATCCGGTTGATCCAAAAGCCATCGGGCGCGATGTGAGTTATCAGGAGCATAACAAGAAATTTCTAATTTTAAAGAAGCCAGTTGTAAGTTCTGTTTTCAGGGCAGTTCAGGGTTATGATGCAGTTGTGTTTGAATATCCTGTGTTTGATTCAAAAGGTAAATTCCTCGGTGGTGTTTCGTGTTTAATTGATGTCAATAAAATGCTTCAACATTTTTCAAAGATAGCGGGTGGAGGACTTGATGAGTTTCTTGTTTTCAGCGTGAATAATGGTTCGGTTTTATTTTCAAGTAAAACAGATTTAATCAGTCAAAACTTTTATGATGTCATTAAAAAGTTAGTGCGTGAAGATGTCAGGGCAATTGTTCAAAGTGAGATTAACAGCAAAGATATGAATGGTCTCGTATTACAGGGAAGGCATATATGGTTGAGAAAAATAAATTTTGCTTTTTCATTTGCAAAAATTGAATTGATTGAAAATGACACAGAAACATGGGCTTTTGTTAATTTGCTTGATGAGCCGAGTTTACTTAAAAGATTTGGTTATCATCTGAGAGTTTATGGAATCCTCTTTATCGCTTCAATTTTAATTTTCGCTTATCTGCTTTTCATTTACATCAACTCTGTAAAATACAGTTTCACGCTTGAAGAGGAAATAGTAAAGCAAACAAACGAGATAATTGAGTCGGAGAGAAAATACAGGGAACTTGCAAACAATCCACTTGTTGGGCTTGCAATTTACGATGAAAATGGGTTTAAGTTTGTCAATTCACGACTTTGTGAAATTCTGGGTTATGAGTCAATGGAGGAATTTTTAAAGTTGTCTCCGTTTAAGATAATTCATCCTGATGACAGGGAAAAATGGGTTGGGCGTGCTATGAAACTTTTGCGTGGTGAATTTGCTCCCGAGCGAGCAGATTATAGAGCGTTTAAAAAAGATGGTGATATTGTTTATTTAACCTGTTATTCAAAACGTGTGATTTTTGATGGAAAACCAGCAGTTCAAACAGTTATAATTGACTCAACGAAGGAGAAAATGCAGGAGAATATGATAAGGCATTTGCAGAGGGTTGAATCAATAGGGACATTTACGATGGGAATGGCGCATGATTTTAACAACATTTTGCAGATAATTGTTGCTTCTGCGCAGATGATTGATCTCAAGTTTCAGAGAGGTGAATTAAAGAAGGAAGATTTGAAAAAATACATTGACAACATCATTTCAATTTCAAATCGTGGGGCGGAGTTAATCAAGCGTTTGAAAATTTTCACGAGGAAAGAAATTCCAAATGCGGAGATACTTGATTTTGAACGGGTGATTTTTAACATTGTTGATGTTTTAAAGTCGCTTTTCCCGAAGTTTATTGAAATTGAAGTTAAATCGGATTGCGCTGGTGCGAAAGTTTATGGTTCAAGAATAGAGATACAACAGGCACTTTTGAATATAGCTGTAAATGCCAGAGATGCAATTGTTGAGAAAAAAGAGAAGGGAATGTTGAACGAAAACGGGAAGATATTAATTGAGGTGTGTGTTAAGGACATCACGCTTGAGGAGTCGGAGATTTTTAAAGTAAATCCGGGCAAATATGTCTGTGTGAGCGTCAGCGATAATGGTATAGGGATGGATGAGAAGACGAAGTCAAGAATTTTTGAACCATTTTTCACAACGAAGAGACCTGAAATCGGGACGGGGCTCGGGATGTCAACCGTTTTCGGAATTGTGAGTTCACACGGTGGATTTATCACTGTTGATTCAAAACCCGGTGAAGGGACAAAGGTCACATTTTATCTTCCTGTTGTATCTGCAGAAGAACTCTCTGAAGTTAAAAAAGGTGCTGAAGAGCCCGGGAAGAAACCCGCGGTGATGCTTGTTTCAGAAAATTCAAATTTGAAATCAAAATTGAAGTCGTTCTTTGAATCAAGAGGTGTACAAGTTTTGATTGGAGATGATAAGGTTATAGCGGTTAAGGTTTTAAGTGAAAATGATGAAAATGTCGGCGTGATTTTGATTGATTCAAAGACGCAGAGATTGAAGTTAAAAGACACAATTGCGGAGTTAAAAATTTTAAAACCATCTGCGAAGTTAATCCTGCTTTATTCAACGCCCGAGGCATCAGAAATTGAAGGCGTTGAAATTTTTGAAGACCCGGAAAATGAACTTGATAAACTTTTTGAACTGGTGAAAAATGAGATTACGATTAAATAAATAAAAAATTTGTGTTATGAAAGTTTTTGATTTTGAAATTCCGGAGTGTAAGAATTTTACTGGTTATAAGCCGTGTTATTCCTATGCTAAATGTCATGAAACAGGTTGCGTTGATCCAAAACCTTTTGGGGTTAAAATTTTGATTATAAACCTTGATGCGATGGGCAATGTTTTGCTTACGACTTCAATTCTACCTGCGATAAAAAGGAAATATCCTGAGAGTTCAATTTACTGGCTCACGCTTAAGAACACACATCGTCTGCTTGACAACAATCCTTATCTTGATGAAGTTTTCGTTTGGGATCCCGAGACATGGCTTATACTTGAAAATATGAAGTTTGACATTGTGATGAATGTTGACAAGTCCCGCAGGTCTGCAAGTTTGACTATGAAGTTGAATGCAGATAAAAAGTTTGGCTACGGGATGAACGAGCACGGTCAGATAATACCTTTGAATGCTTCAGCAGGTTATGATTATCGCCTTGGGCTTGATGATGAATTAAAGTTTAAGAAAAATCAGAAAACACGACAGGAGATTTTGTGTGAGATGTTTGAGCTTGAATATAAGCGTGATGAATATGTTCTTGTTTTAAGCGAAGATGAGAAAAAATTTTCTGAAGAGTATAAAAGAAGCGTCGGGATAAAAGATGATGAGCTTGTGGTTGGGTTTAACACGGGTTGTTCTCCTTTATATCCGAATAAAAAAATGACGATTGAGCAACATGTTGAGCTGATAAAGAGATTTTCAAGATATGACGGAATAAAGCTTGTTTTGCTTGGTGGACCTGAAGATACTGAAAGAAATGAAGAAATTTTCAGAAGAGCTGTTGAAATTGATGGTGTTGCCGGGAAATTAATTAACACTCCAACAACCGAAGGGATAAGGCGTGGGATATGCTATGAGAACATTTGCGATGTTGTTATAACCGGTGATTCATACGGGATGCATCTTGCGATTGCGTTGAGGAAGTTTGTAATAGCGTGGTTTGGTTTAAGTTCGTGGGTGGAGGTTGATTTATATGATAGAGGTGTTAAGTTGATTCCAGAGGGTCTTGAGTGTGCCCCGTGCTGGAAAAAGGTATGTCCGTATAATCTTGAATGTATTCAGATGATTGACCTTGACAGAATTGAAAAAATTGTGGTTGAATATAAGGAGAAAGTTTTCAATAGCGTTTTAAAAGTTAAATCTGAGGTTGTTTAAAGTTGTGTTGTGAATTTGTTTTTGACAAGTTGTGAATTTTTTAGTAAATTTTATTTGAAATTGTTTCCGTTCTTTAGAAAAATTCGGGACGTAGCGCAGCCTGGTAGCGTCCCTAAGGGAGTCCTTAGGACCACTACCTTGGGGTGGTAGGGGTCGCGGGTTCAAATCCCGCCGTCCCGACTAAAAAATTTTAAAATCTTATGCCTTACTTTGTTTACATCCTTAAAAGTTTGAAGGATGGTAGTTATTATATCGGACACACGAAAGATGTAATAAAAAGATTGAATGATCACAATTTTGGTCGTGTTAAGTCAACAAAAAGTAGAAGACCATTGAAATTAATTTACATTGAGGAATTTAAAACGAAAAAAGAAGCATTTGCGAGGGAGATGTATTTAAAAAATCCAGAAGGTTATCTTGAAAAGCTGGAGATTATTAAAAAATTCGGGACGTAGCGCAGCCTGGTAGCGTCCCTAAGGGAGTCCTTAGGACCACTACCTTGGGGTGGTAGGGGTCGCGGGTTCAAATCCCGCCGTCCCGACTAAAAATTTAAGATACATAATTTGATTTGAAATTATTGAACCTTCCTTTTAAAAGCACCTCTTGAAAAATCGGGGTAAGACAAAGTCAGGAATTAAAGCCATGAACATAGTTATCGGCTCGCTTAAAAATATCTTTGATGATGCTTTAATTGCTGCTTCAACTGATGAGCCAGTTTTGATACTTGGTGAAACTGGAACCGGAAAAGAGGTCCTCGCCCGATATATACATCAAAATTCAAGCCGAAAAGATAAAATTTTCATACCTATTAACTGTGCTGCTATTCCGCCAAATCTTCTTGAAAGCGAACTTTTTGGATATAAAAAAGGTGCATTTACCGGGGCAGACAAAGATAAAAAGGGAATTCTTGAAGAGGCAAATGGTGGAACTGTTTTTCTTGATGAAATCGGGGAACTTCCGATTGAATCACAGGTTAAAATTTTAAGAGCGATTGAAGAAAAAGAAATTATTTCAGTTGGAGATACAAAACCGAAACAAATTGATGTTCGCTTCATCGCATCAACAAATGTTGATTTAAAGTCAAAAGTTGAAAGAGGTGAATTCAGGAAAGATCTTTATTATCGTCTTTCAGTTTTTGTGTATAAACTTCCGCCACTTCGTGATAGAATTTACGATCTCCCGGAATTTGTTAAGTATTTCATTCAATCTTCGGGTAAAAATGTTAAAATTGATTCAGCAGTTATGGAACTTTTCTTTTGTTACCCATGGCCCGGGAATATAAGAGAATTGAGAAGCGTTCTTGTCTATGCTCTTGCAAAGTCAAATGGTGAAAAAATCATGGTTGAACATCTTCCGGATTATCTGGTTCATTTTTGCAGGCATCCGGAGATTTTGAGGGGGAATGATGCGCGTAAAAAGCTTGAATGTTTTGAGGCGTATTTAATAGCTGAAACTTTGAACGAACATCCTGAACCAAAAGAAGCAGCTCGTTTTCTCGGCATAAGTTTGCGGACATTTTACCGCAAGTTGAAAAAGTATAAAATCCTTCCGAAGAAATAACCCTCTTCTGTCAAATCTGGCATAGTTTATCCCAAAAGGTTTGTCAGTTGTGGCAAATCTATGATTTAATATCTGCATATTTTGTTGATTTTTTTGCTGGCACGGTTGTTGAAAATTTTTTTGTTAGATAAAAACTTAAGTCAGGAGTTAAAAAGATGAAAAAAGTTTTCATTGACCCGTCAAGATGCACCGGTTGTAAAAGTTGCGAAGTTGCCTGTGCGGTTGAACATTCCGTTTCAAAAGACATTTACAAGGCGATTTTTGAAAAACCATCCCCGCCGAAATTTAACACTGTTTTAAAGTTTGATGGTTTTATCGCTTCTTTAAGATGTGCTCATTGTGAAGATGCCCCTTGTGTTGCGATTTGCCCGACCTCCGCAATTTACAGGGATGCTGAGACAAACCTCGTGGTTTACAATGATTTAAAGTGTATAGGTTGCTGGCAATGTGCTGTAGCTTGTCCGTTTGGCGCAATTTATCCTGATTTAACGAAAAAAGTTTCAAGAAAGTGTGATGGGTGTAATGAAAGAGTTAAAGCAGGTAAGATCCCAGCATGTGTTGAGGCTTGTCCGACAAACGCCTTGATATATACTGATGTTGAAACGCTTGAGCAGTTTAAACGTGAATCAACAATTGCATCTTTCTCAAAATCAACAAAAACTTACATGGAGGTAGTTTAAAATGGCAGACATTTTAAAAGACAAAGAAAGGGTTTGGGATGATAAGACAAATAATTTTGGTCTTTTGCCACAATCAAATGTGGAACTTTTGAAAAAGGAATTTAAAGAAGTCAAAACGACTTCTTTACAGAGATTGGCTTTGCAGGAACCACAATGTGGATTCGGGGAACTTGGAGTTTGTTGCAGAATGTGTTATATGGGACCTTGTAGAATTGATGTTTTTGATGGGGGTCCGAAAGTTGGGGTTTGTGGTGCCACTGCTGATACAATAGTTGCACGAAATCTTTTAAGAGAAACAGTTGGTGGTGCAGCTTCGCATACTGAACATGCAATGGATATTGCAGAAGTTTTGAAAGAGGTTGCAGAAGGGAAAATTTCAACCTATATGATTAAAGATGAAGCAAAACTTCGCAAAGTAGCTGAAAATCTCGGAATTAAAACGGATGGAAAAGATATAAAGGAAATTGCAAAGGAAGTTGCTGAAATTTCACTTGAAGATTTTAAACGGCTTGAGAAAGAACCAGCGGTATGGATCAAAGCATATACTCCAAAATCAAGTTATGAACAGTTGGAGAAACTCGGGGTTATACCGCATAATGTTTGGCGTCCGATAATGAATGCGATGCACAGAACAAGCATGGGTAATGACGCTGACCCCGTAAATATAATGCTTGCGGACTTGCAAATGGGCTTAATTGATGGGCTTGGTTTAACGATGGCAACTGAACTTTCAGATGTTCTGTTCGGAACACCAAAACCGATAAGAAGCTGGGCAAATCTTGCGGTCATCAAAGAAGACCATGTAAACATCGCTGTCCACGGGCATAACCCGCTTCTTTCGGAGAAAATAGTTGAATGGGCTGAAAAATTAAATGATAAAGCAAAATCTCTCGGAGCAAAAGGGATAAATATAGTTGGGGTTTGTTGCACTGGAAACGAGGTTTTAATGCGTCATGGTGTCCCATTAGCTGCGAATGAGTTTCAGGCGGAACTTGCAATTGTGACCGGAGCGCTTGAAGCAATGGTTGTTGATTATCAATGTATCTGGCCGATTTTGAGTGATGTCGCATCTTGTTATCACACAAAACTTATCACAACAATGCCTTTTGTTAAAATTCCGGGAGCAACACACATTGAGTATTCACCTGAGAAAGCAGATGAGGTCGCAAAGCAAGTAATTGAGATAGCGCTTGAGGCATATAAGCAAAGGGAGCCGAGTCGGGTTCACATCCCGGATTCAATGGAGGAGATAATCGCCGGGTTTTCAGTTGAGGCATTGATTGAGGTTTTAAGCAAATTAAGCCCGGAGGACCCTCTTAAACCGTTGATTGATAATATCGTAAATGGAAATATTTTTGGTGTCGTTGCAATTGTCGGATGCCCAAATCCAAAAACAAGACGCCTTGCGTTTACTGAGAGGATGATAAAGGGCTTGATAAAGAATAATGTCCTTGTTATCGTAACTGGTTGCATCGCACACATTGCGGGGCAATCGGGATTTTTAAATCCAAATAGGGTTGACTCTTTTGAAGTCGGAGATGGTTTAAAACAGGTTTTGAAGGCGCTTGGAAATGCAGCAGGTATTAACAGTTTGCCTGTTGCCATCCATATGGGCTCATGTGTTGATAATTCAAGAATCGGTGTTCTTTTGAAAGCGTTATCAGAAAAACTTGGTTTAAAAGTATCTGATTTACCTGTTGTTGCATCAGCGCCGGAGTTAATTTCCGAGAAAGCAATTTCAATTGGGACTTGGGCTTTAGCTCTTGGTGTAACAGTTCATGTTTGCCCGCCTCCGAGAATCCTCGGCGGTCCGAAAGTAAGGGAAATTCTCACAAAGGATTTGAAGACATTGACAGGTGGAGAAGCTTATGTTGAGTGTGATCCTGAGCTTGCTATTAAAGGGATACTTGATAGAATAAAGCAAAAAAGAATCGCTTTGAACTTGCCAGTTCCTGAGGCAGTTCAAATTTGATAAATAAAAAACATGTGAAGATGCCATTTACAACTGCAAGTGAGAAGGAAAGAGATAAAATAATAGAGCAAATTCTCTCTGAAGTTCCAAATGTTGATAAAAAAATTGAAGAGGGTAAGCGAATAATTATCACTGGTAAAGGTGGGGTTGGTAAAACCGTTATCTCATCTGTGCTTGCATATCTTTTTTCAGAAGCTGGTTTTAATGTGCTTGCCGTTGATGAAGATCCACAAATGAACCTTCCGTTCGCTCTTGGTATACCAATTGATAAAGCCAATGAGATTATACCTTTGAATAAACAGCTTGATTATATTGAAGAAAAAACAGGAGCAAGACCTGGAGCTGGTTGGGGACTGTTTTTCCGGTTAAATCCAGATGTGAGCGATGTGGTTGAAAGATTCGGAATAAAGATCAACGAAAGATTAAATCTTCTTGTCATGGGAACAGTCACCCAACCGGCTGTTGGTTGTGCTTGTCCTGAAAATGATTTACTTCAAGCGGTTGTGAATTATATAAATCTTCGCAAAAATGAAGTCATAATAATGGATACGGAAGCCGGGCTTGAACATTTCGGCAGAGCAATTGCAAAAGGATTTCATCACGCAATTATTGTTTCTGAACCAACCTTTAATTCAATTTATGTTATGAATCAGGCGGTTAAACTTGCACAGGGTCTTGGAATCCCGAAAATTCATATAATTTTCAACAAGGTCAGAAATGAAAGAGAAAGAATTAGAAAGTTGCTATCCCAGCTTGACAACCAAATTTCAAATTATTCTATTCACTTCTTGCCTTATGACGAGAACATTTATGATTTTGAGCCGTATGTTATTCCTGCTCTTGAAAACTCAAATTCAGAATTTTTAAAAGCTATGATTGAATTTTTTAAAAATTTAGTCAAGGATTTGTGATGCAGATTGTGATAATTGGAAATAGCATTGGCGCTATATCAGCAATTAAAGAGATAAGAAAGTGGGATTGGCAAAGTTCTATAACTGTAATATCAAAAGAGGTACTTGACCAAGAAACTCCTTATTATTCCCCGGTGGTTTTGCCCTACTATATTGAGGGTGTTCTTTCAAAGGAAAATTTATTCTCAATTCGTTATGAATTTTACAAATCAATGAATGTTGATTTAAAACTTGGCGAGAAAGTTATCGCAGTTTCTCCAGATGAGAAAATTGTTGTAACGGAGAGGAATAGATACAGATACGATAAACTTTTAATTGCGAGCGGGGCATCACCAAGAATTCTTGACATTCCCGGGGCGAGGAATAAAGGGGTTTATGTTTTGAGGACATATGAGGATGCGGAGAAAATAAAAAGCGATGAATCAAAAGAGGTTGTTATAATTGGGGCTGGTCCTGTCGGAATTGAGTCAGCGATAGCACTTTTAAAAAGCAAAAAAAAGATAACGATAATTGAAGTTGCACCTTATATATTAAGCACAGTTTTCAGCCGGACAATATCTGAAATGATTGAATCTCAACTTGCTGAAAAAGGAATTGAAATTTTGAAGAATGAAGAACCGATTGAAATAAAAGGAAATCCCGTTAAGTCAGTTAAAACGAACAAAAGAAATATAAAATGTTCATCGGTGATAATGGGTGTTGGGGTTGTGCCGAATACAGATTTTGTCAAGGAGGTTTTGAATCTTGGTCCAAGAGAAGGGATTATCGTTAATGAAAAAATGCAAACTTCTGAACCTGATATTTACGCTTGTGGCGATTGCATTGAGTTAAGAAGCGCAGTTGATGATTCAATGAGACCATTCCCGGTTTGGCCAAATGCTCAGGAAACCGGAAAAGTCGCAGGAGCCAATATAGTTGGACAAGAAATGATTTATGACGGTGGGATAAGGGTTAACGCTTTAAATGTTTTTGAAAAGGTCTATTTCTCAATTGGAAATGTTTATGATGAAAGCAAATTAGGGAAAGTGATAGAAAGAGATGATGGTGTTATGGAACTTTACTATTTTGATAATAGGAGATTGATTGGAGCGGAGTTAGCTGGTGATGTTAAAAACGCTGGTATTTTAAAGTATCTCATCAGAAAAAGAATTCAAATTGATTTAGATAGATTTAAAGGTTTAGATGAACTTGCCCACTTTACAGCACCTCTTGTAGTCCCACATAAAGCTCATGAGTCAATTCATTTATGAATTCCAAAGTACGGCTTTTTGAAAAAGTTGAGACAAAAGATTTCACCGAGTGTGATATTGAAGTTGTGTTGAAAATTCAAGAAGTGTTAAAAAAGAAAGGAAGTTATGGTTTTGTCTGTGAGAAAATGTTCATTGATCTTCTGCAAGAAATCAAAACATCTGGAACTTTGTTCGGGCGAATTGCTTATCTTGGCGATGAACCTGTTGGTTTCATTTTCGGAGATACGCAACCGAAGTGGTATCAGGTACCTGAATGTGCCTGGCTGATTGCTATTGTGGTTCATCCAGACTACAGGCGTCAGGGAATTGGGAGACGCCTTCTTGTTGAGTTCCTTGATAAAGTAAGGGAACTTGGTTTGAAAAAGATTTGCACTGTTATTGAGTTTACAGATGAGACGACGCTTGAATTTTTGAAGAAGATGGGATTTAAGCGTGGTAGATTTGTTCATCTTGAAAAACAAATTTAAAAATAACAGGAGGTTTAAATTATGCAGCTTCAGGAAACATTTTATGAAGAAATGAGAAGAAAAGGGATTTCAAGGAGAGATTTTTTAAGATTTTGTCTTTTGACGACAGCGTATCTTGGGCTTGAAAGCACGATGTTTTCAAAGGTTGTTCGTGCTCTTGAATCAAAACCACGCCCGCCGATTTATTGGCTTAACTTCGCAGCGTGCACCTGTTGCACAGAATCATTGATAAGGTCATCTCATCCGTTAATTTCAGATGTGATTTTGAGTATGATTTCACTTGATTATATGGAAACAATTCAAGTTGCAGCCGGACATCAGGCTGAGGAAATTGTCTGGGAGGGGATGAAGAAAAACTTTGGAAATTATATCCTTGCGGTTGAAGGTTCAGTTCCTACTAAAGATGATGGAATCTATTGCACAGTTGGAGGGATGACAGCGCTTGAATACATAAAGAAGGCATCTCGCGGGGCAAAAGCAATTATTTCAGTTGGTTCCTGTTCTTCTTTTGGTTGTGTTACAACAGCTCATCCCAATCCGACAGGATGTAAGCCGATTTATAAAATTATCACTGATAAACCCGTCGTCAATATCCCGGGCTGTCCACCAATAGCAGAGGTTATAGTTGGGACGATCGTTCATATCATAACTTTTGATTCTTTACCGGAGCTTGATGCTTTGAAGAGACCCAAAGTTTTCTACGGGCAGAGGATACATGATAAGTGTTACAGGCGTGCGTTTTTTGACGCAGGTATGTTTGTTGAAAAATTTGATGATGAAGGGGCAAGGAAAGGATGGTGTCTGTATAAAGTTGGTTGCAGAGGTCCGGTTACATATAATGCTTGTTCAGTTGTGAAGTGGAATGAGGGGACAAGTTTCCCTATACAATCGGGGCATCCATGTCTTGGATGTTCAGAGCCGGATTACTGGGACAATAGACCACTTTATCAGCATGTTGCTGATGTTCCGTTGCCGGGATTTGCAACAGCTGATGAAATCGGGAAAGGATTTGCGATAGGAGTTGCAGTTGCAACAGGAGCTCATCTTGTTGCATCAATTGTTAAGAAGGCAACACAAAAAGCGAAAGAGGAAAAGAAAGAACAACAAAAGGAGGAATGAAAAATGGCGCAAAAAGTTGTCATAGACCCAATGACCCGAATTGAGGGTCACCTCAGAGTTCAAGCAATAGTTGATGGTAATGTTGTAAAAGATGCATCTTGCACAAGCGCTCTTTTCAGGGGAATTGAGATAATTTTGCGTGATAGGGACCCGCGCGAGGCATGGGCGCTTGCAGAAAGAATTTGTGGTGTTTGCACTCTCGTTCATGCGGTTACATCTGTGAGAGCAGTTGAAGATGCCTTGAAAATTAAAATCCCAAAGAATGCAAACATCATAAGAAACATAATGATTGCAACTCTCTTTGTCCACGACCATGTTGTCCATTTCTATCATCTCCACGCACTTGATTGGGTTGATGTTGTCTCAGCGTTGAAAGCTGACCCGAAGGCAACATCTGAGCTTGCGCAGAAAATTTCAAATTGGTCTAAATCATCGGTTGGATATTTTACAGACATACAAAATCGTTTGAAGAAATTCGTTGAGTCAGGGCAACTTGGAATTTTTGCAAATGCATATTGGGGTCATCCCGGATATAAACTTCCACCAGAAGCGAATTTATTAGCAGTTGCTCATTATATTGAAGCTTTGAACTGGCAGAAAGAAATTGTTAAGATTCACGCGATATTCGGAGGGAAAAACCCTCATCCAAATCTTTTGGTTGGTGGGATGCCTTGTGCAATTAATCTAAATCATCCGGATGCAATCAATGTTGATAAGCTTGCCCTTGTTAAATCAAAGATAGAGGAAGCTGAACAAATCGTTGAGCAACTTTATTGGCCTGATCTCATTGCGATAATGTCATTTTACAAAGAGTGGGCAAAGTGGGGCGGTGGCGTAAGTAAGAAAGGCGTCCTTGATTACGGCGAGTTTCCAGAAGACACGGGTGATGTGAAAACAATTTTGAGAACGAATAGATGGAAGGGTGGTGCTGTGCTTGATGGGAATTTAAATGAAGTCCACGAGGTTGACCCGACAGATCCGGAGCAAATTCAAGAATATGTTGCTTATTCATGGTTTGAATATTCAAAAGGAGACAAAATTGGATTTCACCCGTGGGATGGTGAAACAAATCCAAAATATACAGGACCAACACCACCGTGGGAATTTCTTGACATGGATAAAAAATACTCCTGGATGAAAGCACCGCGCTGGCGCGGAAGACCTATGGAAGGTGGACCGCTTGCCAGAACGATTATAGCTCTTGCCCATAAAGATGATGAGGTTAAATCTTATGTTGATGAAGCCCTGAAGAAACTCGGTCTGCCTTTTGATGCAATGTATTCAACGCTTGGAAGAACAATCGCAAGAGGAATTGAAACACGAAGATCCATCACAATGCTTAAAAAATTGTATGATGAATTAATCACAAACATAAAAGCTGGTGATTATCAGACGGCGAATATGGAGAAATGGAATCCTGAAAAATGGGGCGAAGGTGAATTAAAAGGCGTCGGGACTTACGCAGCACCTCGTGGTGCCCTTGCGCATTGGGTTAAAATTAAAGATGGAAAAATTACAAACTATCAGGCGGTTGTCGCGACGACCTGGAATGGTTCGCCAAGAGATGCGTTTGGACAGCGTGGTCCTATGGAAGAATCGTTAATTGGAGTCCCGATTCACGATCCTCACAAGCCACTTGAGATTTTGAGAGTGATTCACTCATTTGACCCATGCCTTGCTTGTTCAACTCACATTCTTGATGTCAATGGAAATGAGATAACAAAAATTGAAATTTTATAAAAACAAAATTAAGGTGTGAAATATGCAAGCAAATCAAATATATCGCGTTGAATCTGAATGCGTCACAAGATATTATGTCTGGGATGCGGTTGTGAGGGTAAGTCATTGGTTAAATGTAATTGCGGTAGGCGTGTTGATATTTACCGGATTTTACATAAGCACTCCTTTTTACCGGCCAACCGTAGATGAACCATTTGGTGCAACTGTTATGGCAACGATGAAAAATTTACACTTCCTCTTTGCTGTAATTTTCACATTGAATGGTTTGTTCCGTGCTTACTGGTTTTTTGCTGGAAATACATACCGTCAGTGGTTTAGATTCCATATCTGGAAAGCTGATTTTTGGAAGGAAGCGTGGTGGAAATTGAAAGATTATATAACTTTGAGATACACTGATTATGAACTTCATACTCTCGGACATAACACGCTTGCTACATTAACTTATGTGATTGTTTTTCTTGCTGCCTCTGTTCAGGGGTTAACAGGTTTCGCTATGGCTGGTAAAATAAATCCAGGTGGCTTTTTTGATACACTTTTCGGATGGGTTATACCTCTCTTTGGTGGTGAGGCAAATGTTAGAATGATTCACAAAATGATAATGTGGGGAATTATCGGATTTATGATCCATCATATCAGCTTTGTTATTTATCTTGAAGTTTTCAGAGAAAAAGGTATGCTTTCATCAATGATAACGGGACTTAAAACGAGACCTCTGGGATGGGAACCTGTTGAAAAGCCATGGGAGAAAAAAGAGAAATGAAAATTGCAGTTCTCGGCATAGGGAATCCATTGCTTGGAGATGATGGTTTCGGTGTTGAAGTTGTTAAGAAACTTTCGCAAACACTGGGGGAATCGCCAGATGTTGAAATTATTGACGGCGGTTCCCTCGGTATTTATCTTTTACCCTATCTTGAAGATAAAACACATCTTATAGTTGTTGATGTTGTAAACTTTGGCGGAAAGCCCGGCGAAATTGTAAAATTTAAACTTGAAGATATCCCATCGTATATCTCGCTTAAAGTTTCTGAACATCAGATAACTTTCCACGAAGTTATAGCATTGATGAATCTTCTGGGTATAAAGCCAGTTGAAAATTTAGTTATAGGTGTTCAACCAAAGAACAATAAATGGGGGGATAGTATGAGCGATGAAATTCGCACTGCGATAGATAAAGTTATTGATGAGGTTAAAAAGCAAATTGAAATGTGGAGGTCAGATGCAAACTGATTTAAGGAATGCGATTTTTCTTTTGAATGAAATAAAACACGCATTGATTGAACTTAAAGAAAAGGGTGAGAAAAAGACCATAAATTTGAGCAACTTTCCTCTCTCTTACGATGAAGCGAAATTTCTTGATGAATTTCTCGGACGAGGAGGCGTTAAAATTATTTATGAAAGCTCTGAACTCACCGTTTGGCAGGAGACGAAAATTTCCGGGGTCTGGTGGGGTGAGTATAGAAATTCTGCTGGTAAAATAGTTTTAAGAACGATTGAGATCACTTTCTTCCCTGAACTTGCAATGTCGCAAGTTGAAGATATAGAGGAGGGGATAAATACACTTGATGAAACTTTGAGCAGATTGAAATTTGAAATTTAAAGAAACAATTTTTATATTTATAACTGAAAGAGGCGACGTACCCAAGTGGCTAAGGGGGCGGTCTGCAAAACCGCTATTCCTGGGTTCGAATCCCAGCGTCGCCTCAAAAAATTTTTAAATAAAAAGAGATGATACAATGGCAAATATCTGCGCCATATGTGGCAAGAGACCGATAACAGGACACAGAATAAGCCACGCCCATAACCTCTCAAAAAGAAGATGGTTGCCAAATCTCCAAAGAGTAAGAGCAGTAATTGACGGCGAAGTAAAAAGAATCAAGGTCTGCACAACCTGCATTAAACTCGGGCGCGTTCAAAAACCAGCTTAAACTATCCCGACCCCGCGTCGGGATTTTTTGTTTTAATTATGAGCGAAAAATTTATAATCCCACTTTCCATACTTGGATTTTATATCTCGCTTTATTTTACACTTGTAAATTATAATCTTATCCATCCTTCAAAGTTTCCAATCCCAAAAGTATGCAAGCTTTCTGAAAACACCTGTCAACTTATCATCAAAACTAAATATGCAAGGTTATTCGGACTTCCAAACTTTGTTTACGGACTGATTTATTACTTGATGTTGATTGTTTTTGTTATTTCGGGCGCAAGTGGTTATATTAAAATAGCATTTCAAGTTATTTCGGTGTTCATTGTTGTTCTTGGAATTTATCTTTCGTATGTTCTCATTCGGGTTTTGAAGGTTAACTGTATTCTTTGCTTTTTAAGCCACATTGTTAACTTTTTGATTGCAATTTTAATTTTTTTAAAATGAAATTCTTTCGGGTTAAATGGAGAAACTGGGACTAATTTACCACGAGAATTACCTGAAACACGACACCGGGGCTGGGCATCCTGAGAGAAAAGAGAGATTGATCGCAATAGTTGAACATCTAAAAAAATCAGATTTAAATGATAAAATTGAATGGATCACTCCGCAAATCCGGGATGATATTGAAAGATGGGTTTTAAAAGTTCATACACCAAGACATTTTGAGTTTGTTAAAAGTTCAATTGCAAAAGGAATAAGATTGCTTGATTTTGGAGATACTTATGTAAGCAGGGATTCATTTGATGTCGCACTGCTTGCTGTTTCAGGAGTGATTGAAGGGATTGATAAAATTTTCAAGGAAAATATGAAAAAAGTTTTTTGTGCATTAAGACCACCGGGACATCATGCAGAAAGCGATAGAGTTATGGGTTTTTGTCTTTTTAATAATGTTGCAATTTCAGCAAGATACGCTCAAGAAATTTACGGTGTTGGAAAAGTTGCTATAATTGATTGGGATGTTCATCACGGCAACGGGACGCAGGAGATATTTTATGATGATCCAACGGTTCTTTACATAAGTTTGCATCAATATCCATTTTATCCAGGAACTGGTTCAAGGGATGAAAAGGGAACAGGTAAAGGTTACGGTTTTACATTGAATTTCCCCATGCCTGCTGGTTCAGATGACGATGATTATCTTAAAATCTTCGGCAATGAAATAGTCCCGGCACTTGAGAAATTTGAACCTGAACTTATCATCATATCAGCCGGGTTTGACGCCCATCGTGATGACCCGCTTGCTGGAATGGCTTTGACTGAAAACGCCTTCTCAAAAATGACCGAGCTAACTAAATCCGTCGCTGTGAAATTTTCGGATGGCAGAATTTTATCAGTGCTTGAAGGAGGATATAATCTTCAAGCGCTTGCTCGTTCAGTTGAAGCACATTTAAGGTCACTTCAATGAAAGTGATTTGAATCACATTCTTGGGTGGTTTAATTCTTTTAAATTTGAAATAGAACAAAAACTAAAATCCAAGGCGAAAGTAAAATGCGAAAACAATTTTTTATTTTTACAATCCTACTTATTCTTTTTTTATACGGCTGTTTTGAAAAACCATCGGAGCCGGTTTTGCCAACTTGGGATGTTGATCTAACGGTTCCGGTTTTTAACCGAACATTTACGCTTGGCGAACTTGTTAAGAAGGACACGACATATCTCAAAGTTGGCGCAGGGAATCAGATTTACTATTCTACTTCTCAAAATCTTACCGCAACGAAGGTTGGCGATAACTTAAAAATCTCTGATATTTCAACTTCTGCATCAACGCAACTCGGAAATTTTGAAATTAAAAATCCCGGGACAATAAGCGCAAAAGTTACTGTAGGACAGATTTTCCCGAGTTTATCCGATAATATCCCGCCCGGGAATTACATTATCCCCTCAAACTCGCCCGGACAAACTATCTCTACAAATTTCACTGCATTTGAGAACTTTCAATCAGTTACATTTGATAACGGGATTTTGAAAATTACTATTGTAAATAAATTGCCTGTGCCTTTGCAATTTCCGGGTGGATTAAAAATTTATGCACAATCTGATCCATCAACGCCGATAGTTACAATATTTAAAGACAGCACGGTTGAGGCAAATTCTCAGAAGACCGCGGAAGTATCTCTTGCAGGAAAAACTTTGCCGGCAAATCTTGGTTTAACGGTTACAGTTCTTTCTCCAGGAAGCGGTGGAAATCCCGTTTATCTTAATGTTGATTCAATGTTTTTGAATGTATCAGCCGGGCTTGAAAATTTGAGTATCGCTTCTGCTTCGGCAAAAATCCCAAGCCAGACCGAGCCGGTTGTAATTGATGATTCTTTTATACTTGAACCGAATGAACCACAGCCAGATTTGATCAATGAAGCAACATTCAAAAGCGGAGAATTGAACATAAAAATTGTCAATAACATTGACCTCGGACTTAATGGAACTTTAACGCTTTATAATTTCGTGAATAAGTCAAACAATTCACCGTTGCAGATTTCGCTTAACATCGGGAGAAAAAATTCCACTTCAAATGTCGTTAATCAAATCATAGACCTTGCAAATTATAAAATTGTCGGAAATAACTCAAATCAAATTTCATATCGTGTTGAGGTCCGCACCGAAGACACAGGAAATGAATACAGGTTGATAAGTAAAAACGATGGTTTAAGCGCTGAAATAACTTTAAAGAATCTTGTGATTGAATCAATTTCTGGAAAAGTTAAGCCAAGGGAGATAAATTTTAAAGAACAAAAAATTGTTCTTTCTGGGTTGAAAGATTACAGGGAGAAGTTTAGCGGTAGATTGAGATTTGATGATGTTCAGGTTGAGGTAAATCTTTTCAAAACTGTTCAATTTACTTTTGATTTGAATCTGAAAATTAAAGCTTTTAACACAAGAACGGGCAAAGTTGATTCGCTTGAAATTCCAATTCCGATTGATCAGCGAAGATTTTCCGGCACATCTCACCGAATTGTTTTGAACAAAAACAACAGCACAATCGTTAATTTCATAAATTCATTTGCTGAGACGGAACTTCCAGAGTCTCTGACTGTTTCCGGTTATGTTTTCTTGAATCCTAATTATGAAACAGGGCAAGTTTCTTCAACAGATTCAATTTACGGGAGCGTGTCAATAAGTTTTCCTGCAAGTTTTGGATTATCAAACGCTGAATTTAGAGACACGAGCGAAGTTGAGGAACTTTCTGAGGAAACGAAAAAGCAAATTGATAAAGCAAATTACGGGAAGTTGTTTGTTGAGATTGAAAATGGGATTGGAGTTGAATTAAAGTTTAGGGCAGTTTTGTTCGGTTTCGTTATGGATTCGCTTCTTTCAATTCCAAAATCAAATGGCTTCGTCGTATCTTCGGCACCGGTTGATAACAACGGATTTTCAACCGGGATGACAAAATCTGTCAATGTGATAGAACTTGACAAAAACGATATCCAGAAATTTAAAGATATGAAATTTATTCGTTCGTTTTTTTTATCGCTTGCTACTTCCGGGAATGGTACTGTTGTTAAGTTCAGGACAACTGATTCAATCAGGGTGAAAATTTATGGAAGGTTAAATTACAAAGTTGAATTCGCAAACAAATAAAATAGGTGAATAAAATGAAGTTTAAAACACTGATCATAGTTTTGCTTATCTCATTTACATTAGCACTTGGCGGAGATGACAGGGCAAATGTTCGTGGAGTTGGGATGGCTGGTGCGACAACTGTTACAAGCAGGACAATTGACGCCATAGGTGTTAATCCGGCTTTACTTGGTTATATGGGAATTGCACGTGGTTCGGAATTGAAAGGCAAAATCGTTGATTCACAAACACGACAACCGATCCCCGGGGCTCGTGTTACAATCAGAGATTTGAATTTAAATACACGCGCAAATTTCAGCGGTGAATTTTCTTTTAAAGATGTCCCGCCCGGAACCTACACACTTGTTGTAACACAGAAAGGTTATGAAACGCTTGTGATAAAAGGTTTAAGGGTTAATCCCAACTCAAGAATTACTGGAACGATCCCGATTTCAATTTCTGAAGAAACGGGTAAAGAAACCGTTGTTGATTTTAGAAATCTTGGATTTGAAATTAAAGAGAGCCGTCCAATTATTTACAATGATAACAGCAGCTTCACAATGAGCTTGATCCCGCAAATTGGTGCTGGAATCGAGATTAACTTTTTGGGTTACAATCTTTATCTTGATTACTTCACGGGTGTTGATAGCGCCGGTCAAAAAGTCGCAAGGCATTTGAGCGATGCCGATAAACAGAAAATCCTTGATTCATTTGATGAAAATCTCGGCACTTTTCTCGGGCAAGTTGATGTGAAATTGATTAATTTTGCTTTTCGTGTCAAAAGCGTTGGTGTTGCAGTCGGTGCAAGGGAAAGAATTTTTTCACGATTCGGTCTGCCAAAAGATTTTATGCGATTTATTCTTTATGGAAATACGCCCGGTTCCGTGTATTCATACGATGTTGGGATAGGTGGAGCGTGGTTGAGAGAATATTCTGTTTCCGTTGGAACAAAAATACCATTTGATCTGATTGCGGTGAAAAACATCAATGTTGGGCTTGGTGTTAAGTTTATCCAGGGCTTTGGGTATACTGAAACCGATGGGCTAAATCTCACGGTTGAGACCGCCGATTCCACGCGAGGATATGAGATGACCGCAAGTATGAAAGGTGTGATCAAAAGAGCCGGGGTTGATTTCCTTGGCCCCGATAAAAAAGCTAAATTTACACCTTTCCCGACACCAGCTGGAACGGGACTTGGTTTTGACATAGGGGCAAGTGCAGAAATTTTGGGTTTGTTTGTCGCTGGAATAAGTATAACGGATATCGGCTCGGTTAACTGGACAAGAAATGCGGTTATAGTTTCCGGCGATACAACTTTTAAATTTTCTGGATATTCAACACAGAAAAAACTTGACAGCTTGAAGCAAAGTTTTAAGGATTATGTGAATAGAAAAAGATATGAGAGTTTTTCATCGGGTCTTCCCACTGCGTTAAGATTTGGGGTTGCAACAGATCTGAAAAATTTCTTGCCTTTCTTCCCCGGTCGTATGTTAATTTCTGCGGATTATTTCCAGCCGATTGGAAACGAGAAGATAATGTTTAAAAAACCAAAGCTTGCTCTCGGAATTGAATGGCGTTTGATCGGATTTTTACCTTTAAGAGCCGGAATCTCGCTTGGTGGATTTAAAGGATTTGCGCTTTCCGCCGGAACCGGAATTAATCTTCCATTTCTTGAGTTAAACTTTGCCATGGGTCATCTCAATCAAGTAATGTCTGGTGGCGATTTAAAACATTTCTCAATCGCAACGGAGTTGCGATTGAAATTTTAAAAATCAAAGGCGAGCCAGTCAGCTCGCCTTTTTTATTTTCACCGCTTTATCCCCTCAAACGGAATTGAAAGCGTGAAGCGTCTGAATAAAAAGTGCTGATTTATCTGCTGATTTGAATTAAATGTTTGTGCAAGTTTTGCGGTCTGACTCGGGTTAAGCTTATAATCAATGAGTGTAATTTTTTGACCTTCTGATTTAAATGTTGTGTCTGCAAGTAATGGAACAATTAATCTTGTTGTAAGTGGGTCAATTTGGTTTTTCACCATACCGATTCCAGATGTGAAATACCAGCGAATTTTTCCTGAAATTGTCAAACTTGAACCGGGTATTTGATCAATTTTTCCATTGAAATTAATATCCCAGTCATATCGTTGTGCTTGAACAGTTTGATTTTTTATCGTGATGCTTTCACCAGCGCCTCTATTTGCGACGACGCTTAAAGTTCCACTTGCTGTTAATCCGTTTGCGGTATCAATGTTAATTTTAATCTGTTGATTTAAAATAGTCCAGTTTGGACTTGCAGGGTCAACCCACAAAATCCATCTTCCCGAAAGCGAATCAAATGGAGCGCCAACAGACGGGAAATAAATGTAATATTTCCCGCCATCTTTTGAAACATACCACAAACCAGTAAGAGATGAACCCACATATTCAGAAATCTCATATGCTTGCTTTCCAGCGACAATTTTTTGTCCCGTCACAACAGAAGAATCCCTCCAGGACGTCCCGGTTTCATTACCATTTACATCAAGCGTCACGCCATTATAAATCCAGTAATTCCCAATTGCAAGCGGGATTAGTTCTTGAACCGCAGTTGGTGAAGTTATATTATCTTCTTTTTTGCAAGCGCTGAGGATAAAAATCAAGCCAAGGATAAATAAAATTTTTAATCGCATGGTGTCCTCCTTTAATTTTTTGTTTTTCAATTAAAAATTAGTTTTAGCGGTTAAATATGTTTGTGTTCAAAATCACACTCATCGGGAACAGCAATGGATTGTAGAATTTGCACCCGGAATTTTGCAATCTTCGTTGCATTGATTTAATTTTGTTAAGTTGAAACTGATTTTTCATTTTGCCGTCTTTTAAAATAAAAAACAAATTTCGGAGGAATCAAATGAAGAAATTAACGCTTTTGCTTTTCTTCATCCCGATTATGGCTTTGTCTCAATCATACTGGCAACAGCATGTTCATTACAAAATCAAAGCAAAACTTGACCCGGATAAAAAGTTAATTACGGGTTCTGAAACTTTAATTTACACGAATAATTCACCGGATGAGATTGACAAAGTTTATTTTCGCTTGTACTGGAACATCTTTAAAAAGAACAGCCACGGTTGGAAGTATTCCGAAAAGAGAAAAATGTATCAGCGGGGAAGAGAAAATTATAAAGGTGTTGAATTGAAGAAGTTTGCACTCGTTGTTAATGGAGTTGAAATCCCGCTTGAATATAAAATTGACGATACAATTCTTGAAGCGAAACTTCCTGAAACATTAAAGCCCGGAGAAAGCATCGTCTTTAAAATTGAATGGGAAGAAGAAGTTCCACCAGGACCCGGGATGAGGACAGGTGTTATGAACAGATGTTTTGACATCGCACAGTGGTATCCTCAAATCGCCGTTTATGACAAATACGGTTGGCACAAAGATCAATACATTGGAACGGGAGAATTTCATAATGATTTTGGTGATTTTGAAGTTGAGCTTGAAATTCCGAAAAGTTTTATCGTTGCGTATAGCGGTGAACTCTTAAATCCGGAAGAAGTTCTGCCTGATAGCGTCATTTCAAAACTTGAGGAAGCAAGAAATAATCCTGAGAAAATCATCAGGGTTGCAGATTTTTCCGATAGAAAAATAACTGAAGAAGAAAAATCAAAGTATGTAACCTGGAAATTTATCGCCCGCAATGTTCGTGACTTCGCTTTCAGCGCTTATGAGAAATACATCTGGGATGCCGTTTTCTGGAAGAATGACGGACATCCAAAAGGTGGCGTAATGATACATGCTCTTTACTTCAAAGATAATGAAAAGCACTGGAAGGATGAAGCTGTTAAGTTTGGATTTCATGCGATAAAATTTTTCAGCGAAAATTTCGGACTTTATGTTTATCCAAATGCTTTTGTTATGTCAAGTTATGCAGTTGGCGGTGGAATGGAATATCCCGGGATCGTTTTCATTGGCTACAATATAACAAATTCACCTTATAGAGGACTTTTTGGAGTCATAGTCCATGAGCTTGGGCATCAATGGTATCCGATGATGATAAGCAACAATGAAACGGAATTTGCTTTTATGGACGAAGGATTTAACACATTTATAACAACGCTTGCTTTTGAAGCATATTACGGCAGGAAAAACAATCTCCTTGACACGACAAATCAACTTATTCGCATATCTGGGATCACCACCGATGAAAGAGAGAACAATCAGCGTCAGTATCTCTGGCTTGCTATAACTGGTTATGAAGAGCCAATCGCAACACATGCCGATCACTGGAGCGAAAATTATCCCGCAACCACGGCTTTTTATCCAAAAACTGCAACGGTTATGTTTATGTTGCAGTATGTCCTTGGCGACTCGCTTTTTTCTGTTTTGATGAGGGAATATTACAACAGATGGAAATTCAAGCATCCTTATCCCGAAGATTTCTATAACCTTGCTATGGAAGTAAGCGGGAATAAAGATTTGAGATGGTTTTTTGAACAATGGTTTCATAGGACATATACCTGTGATTATGGCGTTAAATCTGTTAAATCAAAACGGGTATTCAAGAATGGAAGAGAAGTTTACGAAACGAATATAAAAATTATCAGAAAAGGTAAAGCAGTTATGCCACTTGATATCGCAATAAAAATGAAAAATGGAGAAACAACAACTGTTAATCTTCCAGTTGACATCTGGTTGAACGATGAATGGGAAAATGAAGTTAAAATTGATTTGCCATCAAAACCCGTTTCGGTGGAGATAAATCCGGATTTAAGAATTGCTGATATAAACAGATTGAACAATACTTATCCATTTCCAAAAGTTAAGCTCTCATTTGATAATACTTTGCAATTAACACAATTTGTTACTCCGATTGATGCTTACTTGTTGATATGGAGACCTTCAATCTGGTATAATGTCATTGATGGTTTTAAACTTGGTTTTAAATTCAGTGGTTCTTTTCTTGGCGATGTTTTATCACATAAGTTATGGTTTCTTTATGCGCCAAGGACTAAGGAATTTGATATTTACTTCAACGGTAGCAGAAGAATCCCATTTGAGATAAGCAGGAGAACATTTACTGAACTTGAACTTTTCAAGGTTGAGGGAAGATATGGTGGTGGTTTCGGAATGAGAAAAAGATTTTCATCAACGCTCACAATTCCGCCATTCCACGATTTCAGCTTTAAAATTCAACTTTTCAAATCAACAAAAAACGATTACCTTGACGATGTTTATAGATGGACAAAGGGTAGATTGACGAGGGTTATAGCTAATTACACATATTCAAATCGTGGGAGGTTCTGGCAGACGAAGTTTTCTATATCTTTTGAGTCATCAACAATTTTAAGTGATTTCAATTATTCAAAGGTTTATTCCGAACTTGTTCAAACTTTCAGATTGCCGTATGGGTATTCGCTTGGTTTAAGATTATTTGGTGGTTATGGTAATGGTGCAATTCCAAATCAAACGAAATTTTTCATTGCGTCTTCTTCACCGATTGAACAATTTTATCAGCCGATATACAGAAGCAAAATTTTCCCGGCGAATTTGAGAAAGCATATTGAGTCTTACGGTGGTGCTGGATTGCGTGGATATTTTGAGCAGAATTTTTCAGACGATAGGACTTATTCAGCAAACATTGAATTTCGTTTCCCATCTCTTCTCCCATTTGTGAGAGTTCCATTTTTGGGTCAAATTTTCAGGACATTGATTTTCTTTGATGCTGGGAAAGTTTGGGGACAGGGTGAAAGAGCAAGTTTGAAAAATTTGAGATATGATTTTGGTTTTGGATTGAGAAGTGATTTGCTTGGTCAGATTTCAAATATCACAAATCTTTTATCCGATGCTGGAATCAGGACGATAAGATTTGATTTCCCGATTTATGTGAGCCATCCTTTGAGTGGGGAAAAGAAATTCAAGTTCAGATGGATTTTTGGATTTGATGCGACATTTTGATTAAGGTTCAGGGGCGGGGGAAATCCCGCCCTTTTTCATTTTGTTTTTCAAGTTTCATTTTTTAAATTTAATTCAAAATTCAACCCATCAAAAATCAAAAAATTTTACGGGTGAAATGAACGAAAGCAAGAAAATTTACATAGAGACATACGGATGCCAGATGAATTTGGCTGATTCTGAAATCGTTCTCGGAATTATGAAAAAGCATGGTTTTTCACTCACGGATGACGCTTCAAAAGCAGATGTTATACTTGTCAATACATGCAGCGTAAGAGAACACGCAGAGCAAAGGGTTATCGGGAGATTGAATTCTTTTTTGAGATATAAAAGGAGAAATCCAAATCTTGTTATCGGTGTGCTCGGTTGTATGGCTGAAAGATTGAAGAAGAGATTGATTGAAGAAGAAAACATTGCTGACATCGTTGTCGGTCCAGATGAATATAGGAAGCTTCCGCAACTCGTTCAGGATGCGTTTGAGGGGCACAAAGGCATCGCTGTGAAATTATCAAGGGTTGAAACTTATGATGATATAACTCCATTGAGAACCGAGGGTATAAGTGCATGGATCACGGTTATGAGGGGCTGTGATAAATTCTGCACTTTCTGTGTTGTGCCTTTCACAAGGGGAAGGGAAAGGAGCAGACCGCTTGAGAGCATCGTCAGGGAAGTTGAGATGCTTTCTGCACAGGGTTATAGAGAAGTGACTTTGCTCGGGCAGAATGTTAATTCATATCGTGATGGAAATTATGACTTTGCCGATTTACTTTCGGCAGTTGCGCAGGTTGATAGAAATATGAGAGTTAGATTTACAACCTCTCATCCGAAAGATATGTCTGATAAATTGATAAAAACAATTGCCGAACATCCAAACATCTGCAATTACATTCATCTTCCGGTTCAATCTGGCTCGGATAGGATACTTCAATTGATGAACCGAACTTATGATAGAAAACATTATCTTGAACTTGTCAAGAAAATAAGAGACACAATCCCGGGTGTAAGTTTATCAACTGACATAATTGCTGGTTTCCCGACGGAGACGGAAGAAGATCACAAGATGACTTTGAGTTTGCTTGAAGAAGTTAGATTTGATGGTGCTTTTATGTTCAAGTATTCACCACGAGAGGGGACAAAAGCATATGAGATGGGTGATGATGTTCCAGATGAGGTTAAAATCAGAAGATTGAATGAAATAATTGAGCTCCAGCAGAAAATTTCGCACGAGATAAATCAAGGTTTAATCGGAAGTGAGGTTGAAGTTCTGGTTGAAGGTGAAAGCAAGCGTTCTTCTGAGCAATGGATGGGTAGAACTGATACAAATAAAGTCGTTATATTCCCGAAGATTGAGGATGTAAAACCCGGCGATTACATCATAGTTCGCATCAAAAGGGCAACCTCTGCAACTTTATTTGGAGATATAGTTAAAATTCTTCATGAGAAAAACATTTCTAAAAATACTCCCGTTTCTTCTCTTAACTAATTTACTGCTGGCACAGGATGTTGATATAAGCCGATATCTTTATCTTTTGCGACTTGGAGATATTGAATCGGTCAGAAGCGCAATTGACAGTTTAGAAAAAATTTATCCTAATTCAGTTAATTTAAAATTTCTCCGAGCCAGTATAACCGAAGACGGGGAGGAAGCGGTAAAAATTTACTATGATATAGCGTTAAATCATCCCGAGAGCGAATATTCAGATGAATCACTTTTCAGGGTTTTTCAATTTTATTACGCGAAAGGGGATTATGAGCAAGCAAAAAAAGAGCTTGAGCGATTGAAAACTCTTTATCCATCGTCTCCATATGCCGGGATAAATGTTCGTTTCCCCCAAACCGGTGAAATTACGCTTGCGGATAAGTCCGGACGCAAACCTTCTGAATCACGAGTTGATTGCAATTATTCTCTTCAAGTTGGAGCGTTTGTTGATAAAAACAATGCAGAGCGAGAGAAGGAGTTTTTTGAGAGTAAAGGTTATGGTGTAGAACTTCACACAAAATTTAAAGATGGGAAATTATTCTATCTCGTTTGGGTTGGATGTTTCTCGGATAGAAAAGAAGCAGATAAAGCACGGGGTGAGATAAAGCGAAAGTTTGGAAAGGAGAGCATAATTATTTCAACGGTGGGGTTGAGATGAAAATTACAATTTTTGGAAGTGCATCGGGAATACCTGAAAAAGGCAAGGTGCAAACTTGCGTTGGGGTTGAATCAAATGGAAAGATGATCTTGCTTGATGTTGGAGAAGGTGCAGTTTCATCAATTGTTGCAGATGGAGTTGAACTTGACAGGATAGAAAAAGTTTTCATCTCGCATACGCATGCAGATCATTTTATCGGGCTTCCACGACTTCTTCAATATATGAAATGGAAAAAGCGAGAGAAAGCACTTGAAATTTATCTTCCTTCAAAACACATTGAAGCGGTGGAAAAATTTCTGCCTTTTCTTTACATTTTCAGAGAAAGATTTGATTTTGAATATAAGTTTTTGCCTTTGCCAAAGGATGAAATTTTTGTTTTTGAAAACTTGAAGATGAAAATTTTTCCGACAAAACATTTGAAAAAGTATCAAAGATTTGCAGAAACTTACGGGGTTGAGACGACTTCCTATGGATTTTTGATTGAAGAAATTTCAAATGATGGAGTTGGAACAAAAAAATTTCTTTTTTCTTCGGATATTTATTCTGTTGATGAGGTAAAAAATTATTTTGAAGGGCTTGATTTACTTTTGATTGAGTGTGCACATATTGAGATTGAAGATATAATTGACGCTGTCTCGGATTTTGATATACCAAAAATAGTTTTAACGCATATCGCACCTGAAAAAGATTTGTCGGTGATGCTTGATTATGCAAGGATGAAGTTTGATATGAACATTGAACTTGCTTATGATGGAATGAAAATAGATTTGTAAAGAAATATGCTTTCATACGAGGAAATACAGGAAAAATACGGGATTTACGGCGAATCGCAGGCGATAAAAGAGATTGTTGCGGTCATAAGGCAGGTTGCGCCAACAGATATAACGGTTTTGATAACCGGGGAAAGTGGCGTTGGGAAAGAGCTCGTTGCGAGGGCAATTCACGGCGAGAGCAAAAGAGCAGACGGTCCTTTTGTCATTGTTAATTCAGGTGCAATTCCAGAGGGAATTCTGGAGTCGGAACTTTTCGGTCATGAAAAGGGCGCATTTACAGGCGCGGTTGAAACACGAAAAGGTTATTTTGAGATGGCTGATGGTGGCACAATTTTCCTTGATGAAATCGGAGATATGCCGATAGCAACTCAGGTAAAAATTTTGCGTGTGATTGAGACGGGTGAATTTATGAGAGTTGGCTCGTCTCAATTGAGGAAAGTTGATGTCCGTGTAATCGCAGCGACAAATAAAAATCTTGATGAAGAAGTAAAGCGCGGGAATTTCAGAGAAGATTTGTATTACAGATTGAGAACTGTTAATATTTACATTCCTCCACTTCGGGAAAGAAGAGAAGATATTCCGATATTATTTGAAAAATTTGTGTCTCAGTTTTGCGAGAGAAATAAAGTTGCTTTTGCAGGCATAACCGATGATGCGATGCAGGTTCTGATAAGTTATCACTGGCCCGGGAATGTCAGAGAATTGAAAAATTTTGTTGAAAGTATACTCGTTCTTGAAAGTGGAAAGGTGATTGATGCAAATATGGTGCGAAAATATCTAAGGTATGATTTCACACAATTTGATTATTCAAAGAATTTGCCCATAAGGTTTGGGAAAACAGCGGAACAGGCAGATAGGGAGTTAATTTACAGGGCTTTAATTGATATAAAAGCGGATTTAATTGAGATAAAAAATTTGCTCGGGAATCTTGCGGAGTTTATGTCAAAGCAGATTTCTTCTCCACTTGCTCTTCCAGAGGCAAAAATTGATCTGAAAACTGGAAATGTCATTGAAAATTTCTCGCTTGTTGATATGGAAAAACGTATGATAAAAGCTGCACTTGATAGATTCAACTGGAATAAGCGACTTGCAGCAAGGGCTTTAAAAATAAGCGAAAGGACACTTTATAGAAAGATCAAAGAATACGGGCTTGAAGATGAGAGGAAAAAGAACGCTTAATTTTAAAATTTTGTCTTGTTTTATTATATTTGCAACTGCATTTTTAAGTAATGCTTGTAGATATTCTTTTACAGGTGCATCTGTTCCACCGCATTTAAAGACGATAGCGATACCCTTGTTTGACGACCAGAGCGGTTACGGAAGAGCAACTTTGAGAGAGGAGCTAACTAAAAAAATAGTTGAAAGATTTATTCAGGATAACACATTGAAAATAGCGGATAGAAATACTGCAAACTCAATTCTTGAAGGAGTTATCGTGAGCGTTCAAGATAATCCTGTCGTTGTTGGAAGTGGAGAGAGGATAAAAAAGTCAAGGATAACGATAACGGTTCGTGTAAGTTTCTATGATATGGTGAAAAGAACGAAGGTCTGGGAGCGAACTTTTTCAAATTGGGGAGAATATGATTTAGAAGGAAATGTCCAGTTAAATTTACAGCTTGGGATACAGCAGGCGATTGAAAAACTTTCTGAAGATATTTTACTTGCAACAGTTGCAAACTGGTGATTTAAAATAAATTGGAGAATTTAATGTTAGAAGAATTTGTTCTTGCCCTTTACCTGATTTCAATTTTGGTTCTTTCAATTTTCGGTTCGCATGGATTTGTTCTTGTTTACTATTATTTCAAAAACAAAAAAGATGAAATAGAAGGGCGAAAGAAAAAGTTGAAGCCGAAATCCCTTGAAGAACTTTTCGGGGATGAGAAGAACTTTCCAAATGTTACAATTCAACTTCCAATTTACAACGAGTTTTATGTTGTGTCCCGACTTCTTGATGCCGTTTCAAGAATTGATTATCCCAAGGAGAAATTGCAAATTCAGGTGCTTGATGATTCAACTGATGAGACGGTTAATATCGTTGCTTTAAAAGTTATGGAGTTAAAGAGCAAAGGTTTTGACATTGAACATATACGAAGGGGGACGAGGGAAGGTTTTAAAGCAGGAGCTTTGAAATACGGTTTAAAATTTGCAAAGGGAGATTTTATAGCAATTTTTGATGCGGATTTCGTCCCTAATCCAGATTTTCTGAAAAAGACGCTCCCGTATTTTTATCTTGATGGAAATATCGGCATGGTTCAAACAAGGTGGGAACACATAAACGAAAATTATTCTCTATTGACACAGGCGCAGGCGCTTGCTCTAAACGGTCACTTTATAATGGAACAATATGTCAGAAATGAATCCGGATTTTTCATAACATTCAATGGGACGGGCGGGATATGGCGAAGAACCTGTATTGAGGACGCTGGAAATTGGGAAACTGATACGCTTGCAGAGGATATGGATTTGAGTTATAGAGCGCAACTTAAAAAATGGAGGTTTGTCTTTTTAAAAGATGTTGTTTCACCTGCAGAATTACCAGCTGAAATAAATGCTTTAAAATCTCAACAATTCAGATGGACAAAAGGAGCGATTGAGGTCGGTTTGAAGTATTTCAAAAGGATTTGGGCGGAGAATTTACCGTTGAAAGTGAAACTTGAGGCGACATTTCATCTTACAAATAATTTTGTTTTTCCATTTATACTGATAACTGCTTTGCTTAATCCGATTGTTGTGATGCTTAAAGAAAGCGGACAGTATGATTGGTATTATCTCATTATGGGTATTTTCGTTTTACCATTTTTTGGTCCTTTTCTTGTTTACACGCTTGCTCAAAAAGAGATTTACAAAAACTGGAAGGATAAGATAATTTTGTTTCCTCTTTTTCTTGCTGGAAGCATGGGGCTTGCGGTCAATAATACACGTGCAGTTTTGCTTGCGCTTCTCGGTAGAAAGACGGAGTTTGTCAGAACTCCAAAATACGGGATAAAAAGCGAGGGTGAAAAATGGGAGATGAAAAAATATGTCGCTTCAAGAGTTGAATGGGTTACCTTTGTTGAGCTCGGACTTGCGGTTTATATGTTCGCCGGTATGTTGTTAAGTGCATATTATCTTGAGTTAGCAGCGATACCATTTCAGATGATGTTTTTTGCAGGATTTTCATTTATCGGAATTCTTTCAATAAAGCATTCAAAGGTCTGGGGTGAATACGCAAAACGTCTGCAAATCGTGTGGAATGTGATCAAGGGTAAATTAGCATATAGAAAGATAGAAGTTTAGCCATCAGTTAAAAATCATTTTCTCACAAGCTTTGAAAACATCTTCAACCTGGATTGAAAGCATACAATTAAAATGCCCCTTTGGACATTTGCTTCGCCCGATGTGAGAGCAGGGTCTGCAGGGAATCGGTTTCTCAACAACAATACTTTGAGTTCCGTAGGGGAAGAAACCGAATTCTTTTACAGTTGAACCGAAAATTGCAACTATTTTAGTTTTAACTGCTGAACCTATATGCATAAGCCCGGAGTCATTCGTGACAAGCAATTTACACAGCAAGAGAATCCCTGCCGATTCAAGAAGTGTGGTTTCACCACAGAGATTTATCGCTTCATTTTTCATCATTGATTTAACTTTGTAACATATCTCTTTGTCTTCTCTCCCACCAAGTATAATCACCTTTGCTTTAAATTTATCAACGAGTTTATCCGCAAGTTCCGCAAATCTTTCCGCTGGCCATCTTTTTGTCTCGTGTTTGGCTGATGGCGCAATTGCAATGTAGAGTTCTTCGCTTGAAAAATTTATCTTGTTTTTTGCAGCTTTGATGATTTCATCAGGAACAAATATATCCAATCCCTGGTTATCATTTTTGATAGAAAACTTTTCTATGGTTTCAATGTATCTTTCGGCAACTGGAATTGCATTTTTATATAAATTGATTTTAAATTTTACCAAAAGAAACCTTTTAAAAACACGCTTATTAACTCTGACGACCTTCGCACCTGAAAATGTTCTTAAAAAAATGCTTCTGAAATTATTGTGTATATCAACGATTAAATCATATTTTTCTTTCAAAATTTTTCGTTTTAATCTTAACAGTTCTTTGAAACCTTTACTTGTGTCAAGTTCAATCAAATTTGTTATGTGTGGGTTGTATCTTAAAAGTTCTGAAAACTCTTTTTTAACTATAAAATCAATTTGCGAGTTCTGAAACTTCTGCCTCAAAACTCTTATAAGAGGTGTAGCAAGGACGATGTCTCCAATTGAACTTAACCTTATTATGAGTATTTTATTAAATTTCATTATCTTCGTGCAATGTTTTTTGTTAACAAAATTTACAACAACAAAATCAAATTTTAAACATGAAATTTGCGAAGACAATCGGTGAGCTGAAGAAATCTGGATATAAAGTTCTTCCAGTTAAGGAGGAGCTCAGAAAAAATGTTATTGAGAAGTTGAAAAATAATGAAGTTCTTTTCCCGGGGATAATCGGTTATGAAAAAACGGTGATCCCTGCGATAATAAATGCGATCCTGTCAAAGCATGATATAATTTTGCTCGGGTTGAGGGGGCAGGCGAAAACGAAAATTGCAAGGATGTTTGTAAATTTGCTTGATGAATATATCCCGATAATAAAAGGATGTGAAATTAACGATAACCCGTATAAACCTCTTTGTAAAAGATGCGTTGAACTTGTTAGAGAATACGGAGATGATGTTGAAATTGAATGGTTGCCAAGGGAGAGAAGATACGGTGAAAAACTCGCAACACCGGATGTTACGATAGCTGACTTGATTGGCGACATTGACCCGATAAAAGCAGCAACTCAAAAACTTTATTATTCTCACGAAGGAATAATACACTGGGGCATCATTCCAAGAACGAATAGAGGTATTTTCGTTATAAATGAACTTCCGGATCTTCAGCCACGAATTCAGGTTGGTTTGTTTAACATAATGCAGGAAAGAGATATTCAAATCAGGGGATTCAACATAAGAATTCCACTTGACAT
This sequence comes from uncultured Bacteroidota bacterium, assembly GCA_964593475.1. Classification (GTDB taxonomy): domain Bacteria; phylum Bacteroidota; class Ignavibacteria; order Kryptoniales; family Kryptoniaceae; genus Kryptonium. The sequence continues at coordinate 61,170 of CAZQJI010000001.1, forward strand.
TATGATAATTTTTACCGCAAATCCAGAAGATTACACAAATCGTGGCAATATAATTACACCATTGAAAGATAGAATTGGCTCTCAAATTTTGACGCATTATCCGAAGACGATTGAAGATGGAATTAAAATAACGGAGCAAGAAGCATGGATTAACAGGGATTCAGGTAAAAAAGTTGTGATTCCTTATTATTTCAAGGAAATAATTGAGCAAATTGCTTTTCAGGCAAGGTCAAGTGAATTTGTTGATCAAAAATCGGGTGTAAGTGCAAGGTTGACTATCTCGTGTATGGAAAATCTTGTGAGCAATGCCGAAAGGAGAGCGATTAAATTTAATGAAAATATAGTTTATCCAAGAATTTGTGATTTGAATTTTGTTCTCCCGGGAATTACCGGGAAAATTGAACTTGTTTTTGAAGGTGAGCAGGAAGGGAGCGTTAAAGTGAGCAAAGCATTGATAGGCAAGGCAATTCGTGAGGTTTTCAAAAAATATTTCCCGGATCCACTTCCAAAAGCAAGATATCATTCTTACGAAGAAAAGGGTAAATCTCAAACTCAATCGGGACATCAGGAATATGCTCAAATAGTTGCCTGGTTTGAAAACGGGAATAAGGTTGAAATTTCTGATGAGATGCCAATTGATGAGTTTTATTCCGAACTCTGCAAAGTTAAAGGTTTGAAGGAAATCGCAAAGAAGTATTTGAAAGTAGATGAGAACGATAAATATGCGATGGCGACGGCTATGGAATTTGTCCTTGATGGATTGCATCAGTTTTCAAAAATTGCGAAGGATGAAATTGACAATGTCAGCTCTTACAAGGATATGGTTGTAAGCATTTTTTCAAGCAGGACAAGAGAAGAATTTTAAAAACAAATCAGGCATAAAATGATAATAAAAGCTTTTGAATCCGGACCACTTCTTACAATTGGATATCTTGTAATTGATGAGAAAAACAATTACGCTGTCGTTATTGACGCACCGAAAGATTCAGCGGAGGAAATTGTAAATGAAGCCAAAAAAAGGGACTGCGAAATACTTTGTTTAATCAATACCCACGGTCACTGGGATCACATCGCTGATGATTCCGAAATAGTTCGTCTGACAGCTGCGAAAGTTGCAATTCATCAAAAGGACTCTCATCTTCTTGAAGATCCAAAATCCGTGATTTATGAGTTGCCTTTCAGAATTGAAGGGATAAAACCGGATATTATTTTAAACGATGGTGATGTGATTGAAGTAGGTGAGTTAAGATTGAAAGTTATTCACACGCCCGGGCATACGCTTGGAAGCATTTGTCTTTATGAAGAGAATGAAAAAGTTTTGTTCAGTGGTGATACTCTTTTTGCCGGAACGATTGGTAGGACTGATCTTCCGGGTGGTTCGTTTGATGAGATAATAAAATCAATTCAGGAGAAACTTTTTGTGCTTGAAGATGATGTGGTTGTGTATCCGGGGCATGGACCTTCAACAACGATTGGGAAAGAAAAACAATTTAACCCATTTTTTAACACAATTGATTTAGGCAGAGATGAAATTTAATCCGAAGGAACTTTCAAAATCACAAGTTTACAAACTTCTTATAAGCGCCCTTATCCCGAGACCAATCGCTTTGGTTTCAACGATAAATCAAGATGGAGTTGTAAATGTTGCTCCATTCAGCTTCTTTGGGGCAATGAGCTCAAAACCGCCGATTATTTATGTTTCAATTGACAGAAAAAGAGATGGGGATAAGAAAGATACTTTGAAGAACATTGAATTAACGGGTGATTTCGTTGTTAATATTGTGACTGAAGAGATTGCTGAAAAAATGAATATATGTGCTGTTGATTTTCCTTATGGAATAAGTGAATCTCAAATCGCTGGGCTTACGCCAGTTCAAAGTGAGTTAGTCAAATCGCCGAGGATAGCCGAATCACCTATAAATTTTGAGTGTAAAGTTTTGAAAATAATTGAAATTGGAGATGCGCCGAATTCGGTTGTTTTTGGTGAAATTCTTCTTTTTCATGTAAATGATGAAATACTTGAAAATGGCATTGTTAATCCGAGGAAATTGAAAGTTGTCGGGCGACTTGGAGGGAACTTTTACACGCTTGTTGACAATGTTTTTGAGATGAAGCGGATGAGCTATGAGGAATACAGGAAAATTTACGGGATGAATGATTAGCAAGTTTAGTGAAAATTAAATCCGGTGATAAAAATGTTTATCCGATATTCAAAATGGACGGAACAATCAATGACGGATGAACAAAGGTTACAGCAGTTGATCTCGCTTTTCAGTTATATCCTTTTGAAGACAAATGGTGATGTAAAAGAGGCGCTTGAATGGATGAGAGCAATAGGTGAGGAAAATGATTTGTTTGATGAAAATTTTACATTTGATGACTTTGTTCAGAAACTTAAAGAACTCGGTTATATAGAAGAGGCGAAGGATATGTTGATTTTGACGACGAAAGGGGTTCAAAGAATAAGACAAGATGCGTTGAACGAAATTTTTACAAGTTTGAAGAAAGGACCTATGTCTGGGTTTCATGAGACGCCTCATTCAGGTGAGGGAATTGATAGATTAAGCGAGACAAGACCATATCAATTCGGGGATCAACCAACAAACATTGATTTGACATCAACCGTCACCAATGCTTTGATAAGGGATGGGATTGAAGATTTCACCATAAGAGAAGATGATTTACAGGTTTATGAGACGGAATTCATGACCTCGTGTGCTACGGTTATTTTGCTTGACATAAGCCACAGTATGATTTTGTATGGGGAGGACAGGATCACACCGGCGAAACAAGTTTCACTTGCACTTGCTGAACTTATAAAGACAAGGTTTCCAAAAGATAAACTTTACATTGTTGTTTTTGGAGATGATGCGAAACTCATAACTTTGTCCGAACTTCCTTTTGTAAGCGTTGGTCCGTATCACACGAACACCAAAGCAGCATTACGTCTTGCAAGACATCTCTTGAGGAAGGAGGGAAATGTAAACAAGCAAATTTTTCTTGTCACAGATGGAAAACCATCAGCTATATTTGAGCCGGATGGGAGATTATATAAAAATTCTTTTGGGCTTGACCCAAAGATAGTGAATAAAACACTTGATGAAGCTGTCGCATGTAGGCGGGAGAAGATAACAATTTGCACATTTATGGTTGCACGCGATCCGTATTTAATTAATTTCGTTGAGGAATTGACAAAAGCAAACAGAGGGCGTGCGTATTATTCATCACTTGATAAACTTGGCGAGTTTGTGTTTGTTGATTATATAAGAAACAGAAGAAAGCGAATAAAGTATAATCTTTAATTTATATTCCGACAAGAATTCTTCTTGCGAGAAACTCCGGCAATCCATTTTGTATAATTTTTATTGATGCCTTTTCAACTTCATACTCTGAACGAATCTGTTCATATGTCCAGGTATTTGTGTCAAATATCCCGAAGCATAATCTCCAATCCCCATCTCTTGGCTGTCCAACACTTCCAACATTTATGATGTATCTCATGTTTTTGTCAATTTTCCCGTTGTAGCTTCCTTTTTCGGGGAAAACCCCGGGTAAGTGTGAATGACCGATGAAACAAATTTTCTCATTAAAATATTGAAATTGAACTTTTGCTTGAGCTTCGGTGAAAATGTATTCCCATTCTCTCGGTTGAGCCGGGGAAGAGTGAACGAAAAGAAGATTTTTGAATGAAATTGTCAAAGGCAAGGATTTTAAAAATTCAAGATTTTCTCTTGTTAAAACCTCTCTTGTCCATAGATCTGATTCACGGGCGTGTGAGCTAAAATAAAAAAGTTCTGTCGGGTCAACTGCAACCGCATAATCGTGATTTCCCATAACTACATACTTAACACGCTTTCTTATCAACTCAACACATTCATTTGGATTTGCTCCGTAGCCGACTATATCTCCAAGACAAACGATCTCGTCAATGTTTTTCGTCTCAATGATTTCAAATGCTTTTGTCAATGCTTCAAGATTTGAATGTATGTCAGAGATAATAGCAATTCTCAAATCTCACCCGATAAGAAGTTTGCCCGAAATTTTTGTAAAATTTAAAAATTTTGGGGAAAAATTAAAAAATGATTTGACCTCGTTTAAAGATTTTGGACATCACTTTAATAATTCAATTGGAACTCTTGTCCCGTATTTTGTTGAAAGTGAGGTGCGCCAGAAATGTTCATAAGCAATTTTTGAGATTTCCGCAATTGTTTCGCTTGCGGATGTTAAGTTATAATTGCTCATTACGATTATAACATATGGATGTCTTGGGAGAAAAACGATTCCCCATTCGCAGGTCACACCTTCAATTCCACCGGGTTTATTTGCGATTTCAATGTTTTGCGGAAGATATTTATTCAAGTTTGCATCTTTTTCTTTCTTTAAAATTTTAATCGCTTGTTCCGATACCTCTTTGCTTATGATTTCTCCTCTGTAAAGCATTTCCATAAATTTCATCGCTTCAAATGGGGTGGAGAGATTTTCTTCGCCTCTTGCTGATGCATCCGGGCGAATCATTTTGCGTTGAAGTTTGGTGTTTTTAAATCCAAGTTTTTCAAGTGTTCTATTCACATTTTCCATTCCAACGAGATCAATTAATATATTCGTTGCGGTGTTATCACTTACGGTTATCATTAAAACCGCAAGGTCATATATGCTTAGCTCAGAGAGTCCATCGCCAAATTCTTTTAAAACACCGCTTCCACCAACTTGATATTTCTTTTCAATTTTTATTTTATCTGTTAATTTAAATTTTCCTTCGCTTGCCTGTTTTAAAACTTCAACTAAAATCGGGATTTTTATCGCACTTCCCTGTGGAAAGAGCAAATTTTCATTTATTAAAAATGTTTCGCCGGTTGCGAGATTTTTAATTGCTACACCTATAACTCCATTTGAAGTGTCGGCGATGAACTCTATCTTTTCAAAAGTTTTTCTATGAAGGATTTCAAGGTTTTCTGGTTGTGATGATGCGATTGAGAAAGTTATGATGAGTGAGAGGATAATTTTTCTCATTTTGTGTTAATCTTTGTTTTCAATAAATGGTTTCCACTTCTCTGGTGGATCAGGTGGTGTTAGCAAACTTACGACTATCAACACAATTATTGAACCAGCAGCAGCTGGCAAGACGATGTAGTCGGCTTCAAGCAATGGCTTTTCTCTGAACATATTTATCAGCGTAATTATCAAAGTTATTCCCATTCCAGTTGCAATGCTTGCGACACCACCGGCAGTTGTAACTCTCTTCCATAGGAAAGCAGCAAGAAGGGCAGGCGTGAGCCCGGCTCCAATCATAGTATATGCGGTCAGAGCCATTTGAAGAACAGTTTGAAATCTTGTCAAAAGAAGATAGCCGAGAAAGCCGAGGACAAAAATTAAAATTCGTTGTAAAGTTATTATCTGTTTGTGAGTTGCATTTGGATTTATAAATCTTTGATATATATCCCTTGCTAAGTTCGTGCTTGGTGTCAAAAGAAAACTATTTGCAGTTGATATTATTATCGCCATTGCAGCGACTATAAGCATAATTCCAACAATTGGCGGAAGACCTATTTCATTCCCATGGGTTGCGAGATGTAGAATTACTTTTTCCGTCTCTTCAAGTTTAAATTTAACGCTTGCAAAAACGGCGAGTGCAGTTATTGATGTTTCAATTATGATCGTTCCGATAACCCAGAATATAACAGCTTGCCTTGCGGATTTTGCATCTTTTGCGCTGAAAAATTTTTGATACATGCTTGACTCACCAAGAAGAAGAAAAAATGTCGGAAAGAAAACACCCATTGCCCATACGAAATCCTTTTGCCCGAAAACAGCAAATCTATCCGGCGGAAGAGTTTCTCTGACTGTTGTCCATCCGCCAATATGGTACAAAACTATTGGAACAGAGAGAGCAATTCCAAGAAGCATTAAACTTCCGTTTATGATGTCCATTGTGATAACAGAGATTAAACCAGCAAGGGCGGTGAAAAGGACGACGAAAAGAGCAGTTATAATTATTCCTTGCTCAACCGGTATCCCGGCGACGAGATTTAAAACAAAAGCACCTCCTTTAAATTGATAACTTGCTATCGTTACATAAGCAATTACAATTGTGATCGTCCCCAGAATTCTTGCCCATTTGTTGTATCTTTGTTCAAGTATATCTGGCATCGTGTATTGTGCAATTTTCCTTACCCTTCCGGCAAGAAAATAGACGATCACGATTGCAACCCACGCTCCTGCCGAAAGCCAGAGTTCTGAAAATCCAACTCTGTATGCAAGCCCGGCGCCTGCAATTATACTTCCAGACCCGATCCATGTAGCAAGCAATGTCCCGACAAGTTTATAAACTGGTGTTGATCTCCCGGCAACCATGAAGTCCTCTTGTGTCTTAACACTTCTGGTTTTGTAAATTCCAATTGTAAGCAAAACACCGAGATAGACGAATATAGCAGCTAAAAACATTTTTTCTCCTCTTTGTTTTTAATAGATTAAAACAATCTCTTCCTGTTCCCTTCCTGTTATCAATGCCTTTTTCTCTGAGTTAATGTAAACATTGACCTCCGATCTTACACCCATTTTTCCGGGGATATAAATTCCTGGTTCAAGTGAGAAAAGGCATCCGGGGACAAGTTTTCTCAAGTCCTGTGTCTCAAAATTATCAATGTTAGCTCCATTGCCGTGAACATTTTCCCCGATGGAGTGACCTGTTCTATGTGTAAAGAATTCGCCATAACCTTTCTCCTGTATATATCTTCTTGCCACCTCATCAATTTCCCAGCCAGCGACATCTTGGTTTTGATTCAATCGGTTTTGCAAAAACATCAACGCTTCTCTTCTCGCATCTCTTACGATGTGGAAAATTTTTACATAATCCTCCGGTGGGTCATCACCTATGAAAGCGCACCATGTTATGTCATAGAAGATTGCTCCCGGTTCATTTTTCTTCGCCCATAGATCAATCAAGAGTTTATCGCCTGGTTTAATCTCAACGCTGTTTTCAGGTGTCGGGTAAAAATGCGGATTAACGGGATGTTCATTTACGCCGACAATCGGCGGGTCTTCATCTGATGTTAAACCTTTGTCATAAAATCTTCTCAAGATGAATTGCTGAATTTCATATTCGGTTTTATATTTTCCAGTTTTCACCCCTTTTCTTATCTCTTCAAATGCCTCATCAAGCGTTTCGTCAACTAATTTTCCGGCTTCAAAGTGTGTTTGAATTAATTTCTCATCTATCAACGCTTCAAAAATTTGAACAAGATCAGCTGATGAAACAACCTCATGCCCTAAACTTCGTATAAGTTCAACTGTTCCAGCGTCAACTATTGAGATATACGGAATTGAATTTAAAGGAGAATATTGCATCGCAATTTTTTTCGGGCTTCCTAAAACTTCTTTCAATCTTTCGTGTAATTCACGCCATCCCGAATAGTAAAATTTTTCACCGGGGAGAGAGTCAAGTTTATCAGGTTCAACTCTATGGACGAGTTTCTTCGGAGTTCCTTCAGCAGGTATAAAATAAAACCATCTTCTCGTTGCAAGTCCTTGAAGTGATAATCCAAGAATTTTCATTCCAATTTTATCACGATTATGAAAATCATAAAATAGCCAGCCGTCAATCCCAAGTTCAGAAAGCGTTCTTTGTATTCTTTCAATGTTCATTTCTTAATCCCATTTTATTTTGGTTCAATTAAAATCAACCGCAGGGCAAACGCCCTGCGATAGTTAAATCATCCACCACCAGAAACACCAGCTACAAATCCACCTTCTGTCATCTTCCTTATATCAAGGATTTTATCAAGTTCATCTTCTTTCATCCATCCAAGTTCAAGCACAACTTCACGAATCGTCTTGTTTTCCGCCATTGCTTTCTTGACAATCTGCGCAGCTTTATCATAGCCAAGATGTGGTGTTAGCGCAGTTGCAAGTATTGCGTTCTGTGCAGCGAGTCGTTCCATATGTTCTTTATTTGCGACGATCCCATTTATGCACTTATCAACAAAAACTTTACTTGCGTTTGCAAGTATCGTAATTGATTCAAGAAGATTTCTCGCGATAACCGGGAGAGCGACATTGAGTTCAAAATTTCCAGATGAGCCAGCAAGCGTAATTACAGAATCATTTCCAATGACTTGCATTGCGACCATAATTACAGCTTCAGGGATTACAGGATTAATTTTCCCGGGCATTATGGATGAACCCGGTTGAAGAGCTGGCAATCGTATCTCCGCAAGACCCGCTTGTGGACCTGAATTCATCCATCTCAAATCATTTGCAATTTTGTAAAGTGCAACAGCAAGAGCTTTCAATGCTCCGCTCAATTCAACGGCTGTATCCATTGACGCTTGAGCTGAAAAGTGATTTCGTGTTTCTTTGAATGGAATTCCCGTCTCCTGTGCAAGTGCTTCGGCTATTCTTTTTCCAAACTCCGGATGAGTGTTAATTCCTGTGCCAACTGCAGTCCCACCTAAAGCGAGTTCATATAATCTTGGAAGCACAGAGTTAATTCTTTCAATTGCAAGTTCAATCTGTGCAGCATAGCCGGAGAACTCCTGACCCAATCTCACCGGCATTGCATCCATAAGATGAGTTCTACCGGTTTTAACTATGTTGTCAAATTCCTTTGCCTTTTGTTTCAATGCGTTATGAAGTTTTTCAAGTGCCGGGAGAAGTTGCTCTTTTAAAGCGATGGCTGATGAAATGTGAATACAAGCCGGGATGACATCGTTTGAGGATTGCCCGAGGTTTACATGATCGTTTGGATGGACGACGGATTTTTCACCTCTTTTAGCACCTAAAATCTCACAGGCGCGATTTGCTATAACCTCATTTGCGTTCATATTTGTTGATGTCCCGGAGCCAGTTTGAAAGATGTCAAGCGGGAAATGTTCATCAAGTTTTCCATCAATTACTTCTCTTGCAGCTTCCATAATTGCATTTGCTTTTGTCTCATCAAGCAGTCCGAGTTCTTTATTCACTTTCGCTGCACAATACTTAACAAGTCCAATTGCTTTGATAAATGTTCTCGGGAATCTGATTCCACTTATCGGGAAATTTTCAACGGCTCTTTGTGTTTGAGCTCCCCACAATGCCCAGGTTGGGACTTTCACTTCCCCAAGTGCGTCTTTTTCAATTCTGAAATCGGACATTTTTAATCTCCTCCTTTGTTTTTGGTTTCGTGCTTATGCAGTTAAAATTTTGAAAATAAAAATGAAAAATTCAAATCTTGAACTTAAAACCCGCCAATCGCAAAATTGAAAAGTAAACAATTGCAAATAAACCAGCGGTTAAAACAAATTTTAAAATCAAATTATCAAGAAACGAACCAACAAAATAACAAAGCACAGCCGATGCAAATGTAAAAATTGAAATTTTAAAAATGAATTTAAACGGGAAAATATCTTTTAAAGATACGCGATTTAACGCCTTTGAAATGAAAAACAACATTAAAATTGCTTCAACATATGTTGAAGAAACAACTGCTATCGCTGGTCCAATTAGACCAAATATTTTTACAAAAATCAGACCGAGCGAAAAATTTAAGACAAGATCCAGCAACGATACAAACATGTAAACTTTTTGTCTCCCCAGAGAAGAAAGCACAGGGCTGAAGACAAGAACCCTTGTCAAAAGGAAAAACAGATAAACTCTGAAAACAGGGACGCTTTCAATGTATTTGTCCGAGAAAAGGATTAAAACAAATTCTTTTGAAAAAAACAAAAGGTAAGCAAATATCGGGATGATTAAGAGTGAAGTTGACTTAACAACATTTCTTATTAATTTCGCGATTTTGGAGTTCTCACCAGACCTGTGTAGTTTGCTAATTTCAGGCAAAATTACAGAAACAAATGAACTTGTTATTATCGGGACAATCGGAAGTTCTTTTGCCCCGATGGTGTATGTTGCGTAAAGTTCTGTGTTGAAGTTACTTGCGATTATATATTTGTCAATCTGTCTTGAAATAGAAGCGCTGATATGACCGAGCATCAATGGAAATGTATAAGTGATGACTTCGTTAAATTTTAAAATTGAAAATTTGAAGTTAAAATTTGCCCCCGGAAGATTTTTGATCGTGTAAGCGGTGTAAATTAACCTGGCGAAGGCAATTATGGAAAGACCTGTGAAGATAAACGATGCGTCTTTTCTCAGAATGACACATAGGGCAACGATTAACAGATAAAAGAATATCGTGAGCGATGATATCAGAAGAAGTTTTCTGAATTTACCTTTCAAAACGAGAATAGCATCAAGGATTAGAGATGGAATTGAGAACAGGAAAAAAGGAGCAAAATAGGGAAAGTCCTTTTCAAATAACGCATTGTTGAAAAGTAGAGCGATTTCGGATTTCAGAAGAAAAAGTAAAGATGTTAAGATTAATCCTGCGATTAAAAGTGTTAAGAATATACTCGTTATGTATTCGGTGGAATTATCGTACGCTCCGAAAAAATAAATTGAACTTGTAAAAGCAAATGAGATAATTGGCGTTATGGTATTAAAGATAAGCCAGAGTTGATCGTAGGAAGCAAATTCTTCTTTTGAGAAATATCTTGCAAGAATTATCGTTATTATCAAAAGCCCCAGCAAGTTGACAATTCTTGATAAGCTGACAAAACCTGCTTTTTTTACAATTCCCGAATCGCCCGGCATTTTTATCTGTTTAAAATTTTCAATAATCCTTTTGCATAACTTACCTCAAAAGAAATTTTTATCTCGCCACCGAATTGCATCTTAAAGAATGAAACATTTGGTATGTCCGCACCGCAGAAGTCAAATTCCTTAACACCCTGAGTTGAAATATCTTCTAAAATTTTCCAAACGAGAAAATGTGAAGCAAAATCAAATTCTCTGCTTGACATCCCGGCGACGACATCATATGCTTTATCGCCCCAGATTGAAATCCCACGAGATGCGACCACATTTCCGCTCTTATCAACAAGCTGATAAACTTGAAGCATATTTGCTTTGACAAGTTTTTCCAAAAGTTGTTTTAGTTTTTCCGGATCAATGAAAAATTTACCCCCGGTTCTTTCGTAACTTAAAATTTGATGTTCGGCAAGTTTATCTACCATGCTGGATTTTTTTACTTCAAAACCATGTTCTTGTGCATCTTTTATCTTTCTTTTCAATGAATTGCTTAAACCATCCCAGATTATGTCAGGTGATTCAGTATTTAGTATAAATGTATGCCTTGGTTTGATTTTGTAGCCAAGCCACTTGAATTGTCTTATGTCTGGAATTGTGTGATGAAGTTTTAAGACGAAAAAATGTAAAGTTCCCGCGAGATATTTGTGAATTTTTTCTATGCTTTCATTTATCTCAGTGATTTGTTTCTGTTGCTTTTCATTGTGAAAGTTTTTAAATAAAATTCCACTATAATATGTGAAAAGAAGCGGAGTTGAAATCCGCAAATGAAATTTCCGTTTTACCGGTAAAATTAAGCCGGCGATCGTTTCTTCGCCCTTTTTGACAAGTATTGCTTTAAGCGATAGATTAAATATCTCGGCGTATGATTTGAGCCAGTTTATACTTTGGAATGGATTTGATTGTGGGGAAGATAATGCAAAGTTTTCAAATTCCTCTGGGTCATCCACAATTTTGATGTAAAGCTGAGACATTTGGAGGTTTATTTATTTCAGCAGACCGAAAATTTTTGCTAAGAATTCAAGCGCATTTTGATTCAGGAAAATTATTGCGAAAAGCAAAATCAAAAACATAATTGTAAATTTTTTATCTAACCTCGCTATTTCTGTTTTGATTTCAGCACGAATTTGATTTATCTTTGCTTCAAAAACTTCTTTAGTAATAAATTCTTCTCTCACTTTTTTTATTTCGTCCGTAAATTCCGACCGTATATTTTTTATTTCATCTGTAAATTCTGCCCGTAGATTTTTTATTTCGTTCGTAAATTCTGCTCGCAAATTTTTTATTTCTTCTGTAAATTCTATCCGTATATTTTCTAGTTCCGCCGTAAATTCTGCCCGCAGATTTTTTATTTCCCCCGTAAATTCTGCCCGTATATT
>CAZQJI010000001.1:73268-76159 GCA_964593475.1 uncultured Bacteroidota bacterium
CGCAGATTTTTTATTTCCCCCGTAAATTCTGCCCGTATATTTTCTATTTTCTCCGTAAATTCTGCCCGCAGATTTTTTATTTCCCCCGTAAATTCTGCCCGCAGGTTGTCAATTTTAACTCGTAGGTTGTCAATTTCAACTCGCAAATTGTTTATATCATCTCGTAAACTATCAATCTCCCTCCTTAATAGCCCAGTTTCTTCTTTTATTTCCTTTCTCAGACCCGAGATTATTTCATCTTTTGTCACAGCCCATTTATATTCCGTTGCCTCGGAAATTACAGCTTCAAGCGATTTCACAACCCGCTTTGCATCTTCTTTGCCCAGTACCTTTTCAAATGCCTCATATATTTCAAGTGGCAGTGTGAATGCCATAAAATAGATTTTCGTTTTTAGTTAAAATTAAAATATTTATCGTCAAATTTCAAGCGTAATTACAAAATGTAACGGCTCAAATCTCTGTCTTTCACAATTGCTGAAAGTTTTTCCTGGACAAATTCTTTCGTTATCAAAATCTTTTGACCTTTGAGTTTCGGAGCATCAAAGAGGATATCTTCAAGAAGCGTTGTCATAACGGTTTGAAGTCGCCTTGCTCCGATGTTTTCAAGTTGCTCGTTTACCTCAGCTGCGTAATGTGCAATTTCTCTTATCGCATCGTCTGTGAATTCAATTTCCACACCTTCGGTTTCAAGAAGTGCTTTGTATTGTTTTATCAGAGCATTTTCGGGAAGTGTAAGGATTTTGACGAAATCTTCCTCGGTTAATGGATTTAGTTCAACTCTTATCGGAAATCTACCCTGCAATTCCGGGATCAAATCGCTTGGTTTTGCTACATGAAATGCTCCGGCAGCTATGAAAAGAATGTGATCAGTTTTCACGATTCCGTATTTAGTCATCACATTTGAACCTTCAATGATCGGGAGTAGATCCCTTTGAACGCCTTCTCTTGACACATCAGGACCAACGGTGTAACCACCAGGGTTTGCAATTTTGTCAATTTCATCTATGAAAACGATCCCAAGATTTTCAACCCTTCTTATCGCTTCGCGAATTACAGCTTCCATATCAATTAATTTTTGTGCTTCTTCCTGAATTAGATAATTTCTTGCCTCCGCAATCGTCATTCTTCTTTTTTTGTATCGTTTCGGGATTACATTTTCAATCAAGTCCTGCATCGTCATACTGAAATCGTCAACGGGGAAAGGTCCGAGGATTTGCATTCCAGCCATCGGTTGGGATTGAACTTCTATTTCAATTGTCCTCTGATCAAGTTTCCCTTCGCGAAGTTGTTTTCTTAATTTTTCTCGTGTTTGTGTCATCTCATCTTCTTCATATTCATTTTCAAATTCATCTTCCTCGCCATATCTTTTTCTTTTTCTCTTTGGCAATAGAATATCAAGCAATCTCTCTTCGGCGAGTTCTTTAGCTCTATCTTTTATCTCTTCCATTTTTTCCATTCTCACCATATTGACAGCAATGTCAACGAGCTCACGGATCATTGATTCAACATCTCTACCCACATATCCAACTTCTGTAAATTTTGAAGCTTCAACTTTGACAAACGGAGCGTTTGCAAGTTTTGCGAGTCGTCTTGCAATTTCTGTTTTTCCAACGCCAGTTGGACCGATTAAAATTATATTGTTAGGTGTGATCTCCTCCCTTAATTCCGGTGGAACCTGTTGTCTTCTCCATCTATTTCTTAGAGCTATTGCGACAGCTCGTTTTGCCTGGTCCTGACCAATTATGTATTTGTCAAGCTCCTTGACGATTTCTTCGGGCGTCAAATCTTTCAAGTCCTTTTTCTGTTTTATCTCAAATTCGTTTGTTTCTTTTTTTGTGTTATAAGCCATTTTCTTATAAAATTTTTGTTTGCGAAATCTTTACAGTTCCTCTATTGTGATGTTCTGATTTGTGTAGATGCAAATATCAGCAGCAACTCTCAGGGCTTCTTCAACGATTTGTCGTGCTGTTAAGTTTGAATGTTTTACGAGAACTCTCGCAGCTGCAAGAGCATAACTTCCTCCGGAGCCGATTGCGACGATTTTGTCGTCAGGTTCTATGACATCGCCGGTTCCGGAGATTATGAGAGCATTTTCTTTATCCATCACAGCCAGAAGTGCTTCAAGACGCCTGAGATATTTATCCATTCTCCAATCTTTTGCAAGCTCTGTTGCAGCACGTATCAGGTTGCCCTTATATTGCTCAAGTTTTGCTTCAAATCTCTCCATCAATGCTAAAGCATCGGCTGATGCGCCGGCAAATCCAACAAGGATTTTGTTGTTGTAAATTTTTCTGACCTTTCTTGCGCCGTGTTTCATTATCGTGTCTGAAAGCGTCACCTGTCCATCGCCACCCATAACCGCCTGTCCATTGTGAATTAAGCCAAGTATCGTTGTTGATCTTATGATTTTTTCCACTTGTTTTTCCAAAAGTTTGTTTTTATTCAATCCTTTTTCTCAATCTTGCAGTTGGAATGCCAAGTTGATCTCTGTATTTTGCGACCGTTCTTCTTGCGATGTTATATCCTTGAGAACGTAAAATTTCAGCTATCTGGTCATCGCTCAAGGGTTTCTTTGGGTCTTCCTGTGCGATTATCTCTTTTATCTTTTCTTTTATTTCTTTGTTTGAAACTTCTCCACCGTCAACAGTGTTAATTTTTTCGCTAAAAAGATCTCTCAACTTATAAATTCCAAAATCAGTTTGCACATATTTTTGATTCACAGCTCTGCTTACGGTTGAGATATCAACACCGGCTTTTTCGGCGACATCTTTGTAAATCATCGGTTTAAGACCTTCTCCTGTTTCAAAAAATTCCCTTTGGAGTTCAACGATAGCACGCATTATCTTCAAAAGCGTTTCCCTCCTCTGGTAAATTGATGCAACGAACCATTT
>CAZQJI010000001.1:76259-84338 GCA_964593475.1 uncultured Bacteroidota bacterium
TGAGATCCTGTTTAACTGCCTGGTCAAGTTCCTGGTTATCGGTTAATTCAAGGTCAAGCATTTCATCAATTGATTGTTCAAGACCTTCTTCAAGAAATGGATTTTGCTCAAGTTCTTCTTTAATTTTCTGCTCAAGTTGAACAATTGGAATTTGAAGGAGTTTGAGATATTGAATTTGTTGGGGTGTTAATTTTTGCTGTAAGGTTTGATATTGTTTGTATTTTAACACTTCGCTTCACCTCCTGTTGTTTAATGATTCAAGGGTTTTAACAAGTTTGTTGAACCATTCCTCTCCAAAGTATCTTGTAAGCGCTGGTTTTAGAAATTCATAAAGTTTTATTTTTTCTCGTTCACCTTTTTTGATTGCCGGTTTGCATTCTGAAATTTTAACATATTTTAAAACATCACCGCCAACAAGCGCTCCGTTTAAACTGTAATTTCGCAATGGGAAAAGATGGCATGAGATTGGTTTCCTGAAAGAAATTTCGCCATTTATAAATGCTTTTTCAAAAGAACATCTCGCAATTCCATTTTCCCAGAAAACGAATACACATTCACGATCATTGATGCATTTCGTTGAATATCCTGTGCTTGTTTCATCATAAAATCCATTTTCATCAATGAACTTAACATTCTTTTCGGGCAAATACTTTTTCACAATTGGCAGGACATCTTTTATCAAGGATATTTCTTCTTCAAGAAGTGGTGCTCCATATTCACCCTCCATGAAGCAACAAGCCCCTTTACATTTTTCAACATCGCACGCAAAATATGAATTTGCGATCTCTGGATCAACAAAAATTCCATCTATGACTATCGCTTTACCGCTCATATCGCTTAGCTTTATCAATTATTGTGCCAGAGTTAAATTAATAAAAAAATTCAAATTACGGAAATTCAACATCTGCCCACCATTTCAGATCAATATCGTCAAATACATTATCTTTTTCGGCGCATTCAACAACGAAGTTCCAGTCCTCAAAACTTAACTCACCGGTTAAAGCATAATTTTCAATTATGTTTGCAATTCTTGTGAAATTTTCATTATGCAGGATAATCCTTGCTTCCGCGTAGTCACGGGCTGAAATCGTTGAAATCAAGAATTGCCAGTCCGATGCCTGCAAAAGCAAAAGCTCTCTTGCAAGTTGCTTTAACATAAAGATCAACTTCTCATCTTTTGAATCGGCATATTTTCTGGCAAGCTCTCTCATTTTGAATTCATTCGGATAAATGTGTCTCCATGTCCATTCTGTATCTTTGTTAAGCCAGATGTAGTGATAACCACCTTCGCCCCATGATCCCTCAGGCAGGGAAATTACGGTTGAAGGTTTGAGATTCTCAATCGCTTCGGAAGCCGTAGCTGGTTTTACAAATTCTGATTTGTTTAATTTTTGAAAGACCTTCTTTAAAAACCTCGGTCCCTCAAACCACCAGTGTCCGAAAAGTTCTGTATCATACGGCGCTGTTAAAACCCCCGGATTTCCGGTTTGCTCAAAATGTTCTTTGAGAGTTGAAGTTATTAATTCAACAAAGTGTGAAGAATTTTCTTCAAGCCGTTCTTCAACTTTTTCAATTTCATATTCAAGTTTATCTGCAAGATCCGCTTTTGAATTTGTGACACGCCAGTATCTTAATCCGCTTGGAAACTTTTTCTTATGAAAATCAAGATACCATCCATCGCCGGGATAACCCCATTCTCCGCTCCAGACCTGAAGTCCAGTTTTTGGATCTCGTGTTAAAACGGCAATGGGTTTTTTCCCGGGCTTACCTGAACTCACAAGATAAATCTCATAAGGTGATTTTTCTTCCTCGGGTCTGTATTTTACTTGTGATTCAAACTGTTCCCATAGTTTTCTTAAACCTTCAAATCTCTCAATATAAACTCCGATCGTTTTACCACCTTTCAAAGTTGCAGTATCAACAAAGAAAAACTCAATTCCATTTTCGGATAAAAATTCATCTATTCCTTTTCTTTCATATTCTGTTTCTGTTAAGTTGTTTTCTGGTTGAACGGGCATTTTCCATTTATACGCTGGTCTGTAGGCGCATTCAGGTAACCAGATTCCTTTCGGTTTTCTACCGAAATATTTTTCATAGACCTTAACACCGAGTTTGATCTGCGCTTGAACGCTTGTGTCAAGTGCAAGAAGCGGAAGATATCCATGTGTTGCTGCACATGTTATCACCTCAATATATCCTTCGTCTTGAAGGCGTCTGAATGCAGAAAGCAAATCCTGATTATATTTGTCATTGAAACTTTCCTTTATGTTTTGATAATATTCTTTCCAGAATCTAGCAATCTTTGCGAGATTTTTTCTTCCCGTCCTTGTGAATTCAATTTCATCTTGTTCTGCAAGTTTTATCCGCATATCAAGATATTGTAAAAATTCTTCAACAAAATCTCTGCTTGAAAGTTGCTCTGCAAGAATTGGCGAGATATTGATTGTGACCTTGAAATTAACATTTTCCTGTTTTAATTCGTTGAAAACATTTAACAAAGGTATGTAACATTCACTTGCTGCTTCATTTAACCAGTCCATTCCGTGTGGCCATCGTCCGTGTCCAATTACATAAGGAAGGTGTGTGTGAAGAACGAGGACGAAGTATCCATACATTGATTCCTCCATAATTTATTAAGGTTTAAATCCAAGAGTTTTCTGGTCTGCTTCGCCGAAAATTTTTATCTCTCCGAATGTTGATTCATATTTTTTTATGTTTTCATCAAGAGCTTTTAAAAGAAGTTTTGCGTGTTGAGGTGTCATGATTATCCTTGCGAAGACCTTCGCCTTCGGAACACCGGGCAAAATCCGGGTGAAGTCAATCACGAATTCGGCAGGGGAATGGGTTATAATTGCAAGGTTTGAGTAAATTCCCTCGGCTTCTTTTTCTCCAAGCTCAATGTTAATTTGCTGTGGTATTGGTTGCTCTGTCATGGTTTTTTATTTTTAATTTAAATTTTTTGTTCTTCATCTTCAAAGATTTGTTGAACCCCCAACTAAAAACAAAAAATCCCCGACATGCGTCGGGGATTCTCAAAAAATTCAAGTTTGAGGTTTATGACTCTTTCAGAGCGTTTATCAATTCCTGAACCATTTTCTTTGCATCTCCAAACAACATAAGCGTGTTATCTGCTGCGAAAAGCGGGTTTGGTATCCCGGCAAATCCAGGGGCTAAACTTCTTTTTATAACGACAACTGTTTTTGATTTATCAACATCAAGGATTGGCATTCCAGCTATTGGACTATTTGAGTCGGTTCTTGCAAGCGGATTCACAACATCATTTGCACCAATTACGATTGATACATCAGTTTGTTCAAAGGTTGGATTTATTTCGTCCATCTCTTTAAGTTTTTCATAAGGTATGTTCGCTTCTGCAAGAAGGACATTCATATGTCCGGGCATTCTTCCGGCAACAGGGTGGATAGCAAATTCAACTTCAATTCCTTTTGACTCAAGAACTTTCATAAGATCACGGACTGCAAATTGTGCCTGTGATACAGCCATTCCATATCCGGGGACTATAACAACTCGTCTTGCGTTTTCAAGTAACATTGCAACTTCCTCGGGGCTTGCTGATTTTATCTTTCCACCATAAACTTTATCTTCATCGGTTTCAGAAACTATTTCACCAAATCCGCCAAACAAAACATTTGTGAGGGAACGGTTCATTGCTTTACACATAAGATTTGTCAATATAATTCCAGATGCGCCAACCAAAGAACCGGAGATAATCAAAACATTGTTATTTAAAACGAAACCAGTTGCGCACGCAGCAAGTCCGGAGTATGAGTTTAAAAGTGAAATCACAACTGGCATATCAGCTCCACCGATTGGAATCGTTAGAAGGATTCCGAGAATTGACGAGGTTAGAACAAGAAGCCAGTAATAATTTAAGTCTTTCTCAATTCCAAAGATAATTCCGAAGATGATTGAAGCAAGGGCGAAAATGATTTTGACGATTTGTTCACCTTTATATCTGATTGGTCTTTCTTCAATTAAACCTTCAAGCTTTGCGAAGGCGACCAAACTTCCCCAGAATGTCACCGCACCTATTAATCCAGAGGCAACGGTTGCAACTGTCTCTTGCGTTCCCATTGCTTTGTTTAACTGAATGGCTTCAATAAATGCGAGTGCAGCGACTAAAGTTGATGCGCCACCACCAAATCCATTGAATATAGCGACCATCTGCGGCATTGATGTCATAGGAGCTTTCAAAGCAGAAATCGTCCCGATTACAGAACCAAGAATAAAACCAAGGATTATAAGTTCATAACTTACAATTGATTTATCCATCAATGTTACAACAATTGCGATTAACATCCCAAGTGCGCCCAAGAGATTTCCTCTTACGGCTGTTCTCGGATGAGACAAACCTTTCAATGCAAAGATAAATAGAGTTGCGGAAATCAAATAGGCTATATTTACAAATGCTTGTGGCATAGAGCAGGTTCTTTTTTTGTTTTAATTATGATTTTTTCTCTTGCTTTTGATCTGTTTTTGGTTTCTGGAACATTTGAAGCATTCTATGTGTGACGAGAAAACCACCAACGACATTTATCGTTGCAAATGTAACAGCTATAACGCCAAGTATAGCAGCAAGCGTTGTATACTTTGCACCTGCTGCGATTATTGAACCAATTATCGTTATTCCGGAAATTGCATTTGAACCCGACATCAATGGAGTATGAAGAATTGGAGGAACCTTCGTTATGACTTCAAAGCCGACAAATATAGCAAGGACAAAGATTGTCAAAGCCGCAATGAAGCTATCCATGTTCGTTTAAAGTTTTTGTTTTTAATCAAAAATTGAATTTGTAAGTTTTCCATCTTTTGTGAGCAATGTGCTTGATAAAATGTCATCATTTAAATTGATGTTGATCTTGCCGTCTTTAATTAAAAGCAAGCAAAAGTTGGTTATATTTTTTGAATACATTTGACTTGCATGATACGGGACAGTAGCCGGGAGATTAACTGGCCCGATAATCTTAACACCATATCTTTCAACAACTTCGCCGGGTTTGGTTAATTCGCAATTTCCGCCTCTTTCAGCAGCAAGATCAACTATAACTGAACCTGGTCTCATTTTCTTGACCATTTCCTCCGTTATTAAAACAGGTGCTTTTTTGCCCGGAACTGATGCTGTTGATATAACGACATCACTTTCTGCTATAACTTTTGTCAGCATTTCTCTTTGTTTTCTGTAGAATTCTTCACCCATATCTTTTGCATAACCTCTTTTGTCTTCGGCTTCTTGTGATTCAAGTCCGAGTTCAACGAATTTTGCACCCAAACTTTCAACTTCTTGTTTTGTTGCTGGTCTTATATCGTATGCTTTCACAACTGCACCCAATCTCCTTGCTGTTGCTATTGCTTTAAGTCCAGCCACCCCAGCTCCAATTACAAAAACATTTGCTGGCAAAATTGTCCCGGCTGCTGTTGTAAGCATAGGAAACATTTTCGGAAGATAACTTGCGGCGATTAAAACTGCTTTATAACCCGATATTGTCGCCATTGAAGATAAAACATCCATACTTTGTGCTCTTGAAGTTCTTGGTAAAAGTTCAAGCGCAAAAGAAACCACGCCTTTCTTTGCGACTTCTTCAATCAAATCTTTTGCAAAAAATGGCTCCATAAAACCAATTAAAACTTGTCCGTCTCTCAACAGGGCAATATCTTTTTTCCCTTCAACCGGGTTTGCCCCGAGAGCCCTGACTTGGAGAATGACATCGGCTTTTGAAAAAACTTCTTCCCTTGTTTTTACAACTTGTGCGCCTTTTTCAAGATATTCTGAATCCGGATATCCTGCTTTTTCTCCAGCCCCGGCTTCAATGAGTACCTCTGCACCAAATTTTTTAAAATTTTGAATATCGGCTGGGATGAGCGCTACTCTTGTTTCTCCTGGATAAGTTTCCTTTGGGACTCCAATTTTTATCATAGGTTCTCGTTATTTATTTTAAATTGTATTCAAAATTAGCAAAAAATTTTCGTTTTTCAAAAGTTTTAAATTTTCCCCGGCAATTTTATAACCGCTCCATTTATGCTTCGTCCATCATCAGAGCAGAGAAAACCAATCAATCTGGCAATCTCAATCGGCTCAATCCATCTTGAAAAATCCATCGTTGGCATGTTCTTTTTGTTCTCTTCCGTTGCAATTATGCTTGGTAATATAACATTACAGGTTATGTTGAAATCTTTAACTTCCTCTGCAATTACTTCTGTCAGAGAAATTAATCCGGCTTTTGAAACTATGTATGCTCCTTTCCCGGGAGAGGGTTTTACTGTGAGCATAGAAGATATGTTTATAATTCTTCCGAATCTTTTTGGAATCATATCACGCAAAGCCCATTTTGAACAAAGAAAGGCGGAACGAAGATTTAAATCAATCATCTCATCAAATTTTTCCTCTTCAAGTTCAAAAATCATCTCACCCTCATAATATCCACCGACGCAATTTATCAAGAAATCAACTCCGCCATTTCTTTTCACAATCTTGAAGATTTTTTGAACATCTTTTTCATCGGTTACATCTGCTTTTATCCCAGTTAAATTTTTGTTCTTAAAAAAATCTTTAAACACAAGATTAAATTTTTTGTCTTTTCTGTAAACTGCGAAAACACGAGCTCCGTTTTCAAGAAAATATCTCACTACAACCGAACCAAGACCACCGGTTGAGCCGGTTACGACGACATTTTTTCCATCAAACATTATTTTTGCTCCATTTTGTTTTAAATATATTTTAATCCTGAAGCAGTGTTAAAAATTACAACGACATCGTCACTTTTCACAATTTTTTTCTCAACGAGTTTCTTAAGTCCAACAGCGGTTGCCGAACCCTCAGGGCAAAAGATGATCCCTTCAATTTTCGCAAGCTCTTTCATTGTGTTAATTATTTCTTCATCGTCAATTTCAATCGCAAGACCATTGCTTTCGTTTATAATTTCAAGAATTAATCTATCCGCGAAAGGTTTCGGCACACGAAGTCCGTAAGCTAAAGTTTTTGCATTTTCCCAGAACTCAGCATGCTTTTTCCCTTCTTTAAATGCCTTCACTATCGGAGCGCAACCACTTGATTGAACCGCAACCATTCTCGGAAATTTTTTCTCAATTAATCCCGTCTCTATCAACTCTTTTATCGCAATCCATATCCCAATAAATCCGGTTCCTCCGCCGGTTGGATAAATTATCCAGTCGGGGACATTCCATCCGAGTTGTTCAACAATTTCAAATCCAAGCGTTTTCTTCCCCTGCAAGCGATATGGTTCTTTCATCGTTGAAATGTCAAAATAATCTTTTTTCTCCTGAATTAACTTAACAGCATTGGAGATCAGCCCATCAACGAGTTTAATTTCTGCACCATAGAATTCGCTTTCTTTCAAGATTAATTCAGGTGTATCTTTTGGAGCGCCGATAAAACATTTGATGCCAGCTCTGGCGCAATATGCACTTAAAGCACTGCCAGCATTTCCGGCGGTTGGAACTGCAACTTTTGTTATCCTGAGTTCAACTAACTTTGAAACAGCACAGGACATTCCACGGGCTTTGAATGAAAGAGTTGGGTTGAATGATTCATCTTTTAAAAATAGATTTTTCAAACCTAATTCATAACCGAACTTTTTCAATTTAATTAATGGAGTCCAACCTTCACCCAAACTTATGATGTTTTTCTCATCAAGCACTGGCAAAAACTCAAAATATCTCCACATGCTTTCAACTCTTCTTTTGAAATCGTCTCTCTTAACACTTTTTCTGATCCAATCATAATCATAGACAGCTATCAACGGTTCGTTGCAATTTAAACAATATCTTTGAATTTCTCTGTGATCAAATTTTTCACCGCATACCGAACATTTCAGATAAAGGATGAACGATTTCATTTATATTTAAGTTTTGGTTTGTGAAAATTCCTGCGTCGGTTATGTAATTTGAGATAAACTCTGCCGGGACGAGCTCAAAAATCAAGTTAAATTCTGTGATTTTGTTGGTTCTTTTGATTTCAAATGTATTTTTGATGAGTTTTTCATAATCAAATTTTTCGTTTGTGATTTTCAAAAAATCCGCAAATATGAGTGTGTCCTTTCC
>CAZQJI010000001.1:84438-120066 GCA_964593475.1 uncultured Bacteroidota bacterium
ATCTCAAAAAATTTTCGCTTATCTTCTTTCCAGAAGTTTTCATCTCCCGTTCAATCTTTTCTATCTCATATAAAACAGCAGTGATTCCCCCGGATTTTAAACTTTGATGGACAAGATAAGTGATGTTGTGGAGTTGAAATAGGAGTGGATGATTCTTCTTAACATCGTTTTGTAATCTTTTCAGAAATGACGAGAGTTCTTTTTCGCTTTTTGTTTCAGACAATTTTATTTTCAGGATCTCAATCAGATTTCGTGATAGAATTGATGCTCCGGATGTTTTGTCCTTTAAAATTCTTTTTAACCTATCTTCAGTTCTGGGACTTTGCATTTTTAAATCTTTCCCTTTTCCCGTGCGAAGATAAAGTAAGCGGAAATCAAAACGAAGAAAGATATAAGCGTTGAAGCAATAAAACTTTCAGATGGATTAAGTCCCTCGCCTTTTATGACTATTTCAGATGGGACTTGAATTTGTTGAGCAATGCCTGTTTGTTTTTTTCTTGGATAATACGCTCCTGCTTCTTTAACATCAACGATTTTAAACTCAAAATAATAGTCATAGATTTCGTTTTCCGTCTCTATCGGCAGATAAAGTCCAATTCTTTTCCCAATGTTGCTGTAAATTTCTTCAATTTTTCTTTTATCGTTTAAATCGGTGACAGGGTAGAAATTAACAACTTCGTAATCGCCAGAATTTGAGAGCACATTATCCGCAGGTGCGAGATGAAGTTCAATAAAAGCATTTTGGAAAACATCAATCATATCTGATTTTAAAATGGCTGGAGAATAGTTGAATTCGTTGAAATAGTTGAAGTTTACAACTTTTGATGAGCGTGCGTCGATGAAAATCTGCGCGTCGTTTAAAGAAAGTGAAATTTTTTCGCTTTTTTTGTTTTTCAATCTTAAATGGATGAATGATTCATCAATCACAAATTCAACCGCAATGTTTGAATCTGAAAAATAAAGTTTTTCTTTTTCAACCGGCTTAACAAGTTTATAAACATACTCATACTTTTTTCCAAACGGGAAGGGATTCGCAGTTTCCCTTTGGGGTGAATTCTCTTTAAGCGTTTGTTTTGAAGCACTGCAACCCCAGAAAATGATTAAAGCAAGTACGATTAAATTCTTCAACTTATCATCTTCCGGTTTGTTTTTAAAATCTATATCGCAGTGTTAGAACCAGGTTTCGGAGTTTATTTTCTTCGTTTGTGATTAAACTGTAAAAGTTATTGTTGTATGTGTAGCTGTATTGTGTGTGTATTGTGCTCCATTTCCCATTTATGTATGCAAAATCAATGAGGAGTGTCTTTTGTAAAAGAACGCTGAAGCCAAAAGTAAATAACTTTGTTGCTCTGCTTGAAACCCCACGGTCTTCCGCATACGGAGATGGTCTATAGCTGTAACCTGTTCTTATCTTAACTTGCTGTAAAAACGGGAGCATAACTTCAACCCCGCCACTTAAACTTATCGTTTCTGTGAATGTCTGTTTTATTTCTCTATTAAGTTGAACAAGGTCTGGATTATTTTTGAATTCCATCTGTCTCCAATCAACATACACCGCATCCCCGGCTATCAGAACAATGTCTTTTATGTTAAATGAAACCCCCGCACCGAAATAGAATGGTGATAAAATTCCGTATCTTGAAATTCCAGAATATGAATCGGAAAATTTATCGCCGTTGTCAAAAGAGCTCTCACCACTTCTTGAATAATTTTCTTTTATGCTTAAAGATGATGGCAATCTTGTCATAAGCCCAATTCTAATAACATCACTTCTATACATCAGCCCTGCATTTGCTGAGAAACCGCTTATGGTTGCATCAATTATGTCTGAGACCGTTAATTCCTTGAAATCCCATGGATAATTTCTATAATAATTTCTTGTGTCGCTTTCAATGAATTGTCTGTCGTATTTGTAACTTCCCGTTACAATTGAGATTGTTGCGCCAACCGACAGGTTCTCTGCTATGTCAATTGCTCCAGAGACAAACCAGTTGTTAAGTCCTCCACTTTCATATAGAGTTATCTTTTGCGAGACATTGTTTAAAATTTGAGTTGCACCTGTTGAGTCCTCAAGTCCAAGTTTCCAAGCGAGATCGTAATCCGGGTTTGGGTCATAAAGCGACGGGACGATTGAGCTTTGTGTGTTGAAGAGTGAAATTGAAAGCGTTCCTGTAAAATCAGAAATCCTTGTGTAACCTCCGGCAAAGACCAAACTACCACGAATTGTCGGAACAGGCAAAACAAGTGCAATTGAATTTAAATTTGTCGTTGTGTTTTCAAAGGAATTTGAATATCCCCATACTTTTGCTGAATTTTTCAAAGAAAGATAGTTTAATCCACCTGCAAACTCAAATCTTCTTATTTGTGCAAGTCCAGCTGGATTCCAGAAAATAGCTGAATAATCATCGGAAACACCGATGTAGGCAAATCCAAGCCCGATGGCTCTTGCACCAACCCCGAAATTTATATTTGAATATCTCAAAGCATCATCTGGAAACTGTGCGAAGGAAAAATTTAGAGCAAGTAACAAAGTTATGAGTGTTAATTTCTTCATTTTCTTTTTGACCCGATTTTTCTTCTTGCTTCTTCAGTTTCCTTATTTTGCTCTCTTGAGCTCTCGTTTGATGAACGAACCCCGGGTATATTTCTGTTTGCGTCTGATTTTGAGCTATCGCTTTTTCCAATTGAAGAACTTGAGGAAGATGATGATGAATTTGAGTCAGCATTTAATTTTGGTGGAGTTCGTGTCGGCGGTGGAGGTGAAAAAGTTTCATTTCCATTCTGGCGATGTGAGCCGAAGTCCCTTGCTCTCTCAGGTGTTGCCACGGGTGTTAATATCTGTCCGGATGTGTCGGTCGGTAAATTATCTGTCCACCAGAACCACCACGGCGTGTTATAATAAACCCACGGCGATGGAGTATGAGCAGGCATCAATTCATAATAATACGCAAGTTCCGAAAATGAATGACAGCTTGTGCAATTACTTCGGTAATTGATGTAGGATGTGTAAGTTTCGCCGGCTGAACCTGTATAATTCACCTCGGGATGCCTTATGATCGTATAGCAGCCTGCGAAAAAAATTAAAGTTAAAAGAAAGATTTTTCTCATCTTCTTCTGTTTCCTATTTGTCTTCTTTGTTCAGATTGATCCAAAGTATTTTGATTGTTGTTTTGAATCTGAGGAGAATGATTTATAACGCCATGTCTTGGGAAATTGTGTTGTGGAACTTCAATCAATGTGCTTCTTCCGGTTTCATAATCTCTGTAAATCTGAATTGAATTTCTATGCGTTCCAGTTCTTCTCGGCGGTGAAGTTCTCTGTGGCGGATTTGAATCTTGCCTTGGTGAGCTGGAGTTACCATCCCCGGATCTTGGAACAATTCTCGGTGGCGGAGTCCGCGTTGAACCTGTGTCCCGTGGTCTTTCCGTGCTTCCGCTTCTTTCAACTGATGGCGTTTCTCTGCCTGAGCCCGCCGGTTTCCTTAAACTGCCACCGTTACTTTGAGTAGTTGCATTTGAGTTACCTTTTGGAATTGTTCTTGACGGTGGTTGTGTGATGTTTGGATTTTCATTTGTGGTTGAGCCAGAAGTTCTTACTTCTCCACGAGTTGAACCAAAATTTCTCGGTCTGTAAACCACAGTTTTACCTCCACCGGGTGAATAATACGGATTATTGATTATGACAATGATGGGATCTCTATACCACCACGGGTAATAATACCACACCGGCGGATACCAAAAATATGAATACCAGTAATATCTATTCCACCAATACCAGCCCCAATCCCACCAGTAATAATCAAACCAGAACGGATCGTAATACCACCACTCACCCCAACCAACGGCAAAACCCGGGGTATAGTATCTGAAAAAGAGATAATATCTTGGATAGGGAAGATAATAGCGATAAACATATCTGTGATAAACCCAGGTATCGTAGTTGTAATCGTAATTTTCGGAATAATAACGGTATTCTTTTTTCTGTTCTGACTTTGAATAGCCCTCATCTTCCTTCAATGTTCCGATTTGAGTATAGCACCCCCAGAACAACGCACTTGCTAAAACAAATAAAATTAATTTTTTCATCTCTCACACCTCCTGATTGATGTAAAATTTTCTTCCAACTACTTTAACAATGTAAAAGACCAAAAAATTCTCCATCCTCAGAAAGATTGAATATATTCAAGTTTGACAACTCTTGAGTTACCGGGTTCTTTATTCACGAGAATATCTTTCCAGTTAAATTCAATTGTAAATCCATTCCCGAGCGACCATCTTACTCCTGCATTTAGATAACCTTTGCCACTGCCAAGCGCTTTTCCTGAATTATCATTGATTGCAAAGTTATATTCAACTGCAATTGTTATATCATTTCCGAGCGTTTTATCAAAGCCGATGTAATAGTTCAGTGATTTATCTCCGTCATCTTTTTCCAGGCTATAATTTATTCCGCCGTGAATTGAAGAGTATCCGAAAAATTTAAATGATTTGCTTGCGACCGCAAAAAATCCCGGCGATTTAAAATCATATCTTTTTAAACTGTCAATGTATTTTTCTCTTCCTTGAGAATCAAATCCAATGGCGATTGCTGGAAAATTAAGTGTTTCATCAATTATTCTTATCTTCAAGTTTACACCGGGGAGTTTGAACCAGTTTACACTTCCATTGCCTATGATTTTGCTTCCACCGTATGAAATTCCGAAATTTAGTCGGTTAAATGCTGAAGCTGTAAGGCGTAACATAAGACCGCCGTCGGAGAAGAAGTCGGCATCAAGTGCGACGCTGTTTGATTTTAAAATTCCCGCAGTTGGCATATCAACTATAAATCTTTGCTGAAAATTTGCACCCGCACCCGCTGAACTTTGAGACATACATAAACCCGGTGAGATTATCAGAAAAAGAACGAAAATTAGTTTCTGCATTTACCTGCCTCTTTCTTGTTTATGTTTCATTTCTAAAATAAAAATTTTTTTTGAAGTTGTCAACTCATTTAGAAAAGCGAAGTAATTTGCCACAACTAAATTTCAAACTCAACCGAAAGATTAAAGTTTCTTATCGGAGCTAAATTCCCGACGATTTCAACATAGTTATATTGAAGCAGATTGTTCACATTGAAAAACACACGCAAATTTTTAAAGTTTACCCCGGCTCTTGCATCAACAACATAAATTGGAACTCTTTCTTCAGCATCCGGGACGATTAGCTTTAAAAGTTCATCTATCCTTTCATACTTACTTATAAATCTGAAATCAACACCTGCGAATAAAAATTTATAGTTTAAGTTTCCATTTGCATAAAAAATATGCCTCGGTCTGTATTTTAAAATTGCATCTTCGCTCAAATCCCACGGGTGAAGGTAAGTATATCCGAGCGAAAAATTAATTGGACTTGTGGAGAAAAGATTCAAACCGATTTCAGCA
The DNA here is from genome assembly GCA_964593475.1 of uncultured Bacteroidota bacterium. GTDB lineage: Bacteria > Bacteroidota > Ignavibacteria > Kryptoniales > Kryptoniaceae > Kryptonium. Next base: position 89,858 of record CAZQJI010000001.1, read on the forward strand.
CCCTGTATCCTTGCCTCGGTGACATTTTTAAAAATGATTTTGCCGTCAACATCAAAGACAGGTTCAATAAGATTCCAGTAGTGATTCCAGAAGATTGAAATATCAACTGAGGCAAAGGGATTAATAAATCTTGAACCGATTTCAAATGAGATTGCTCTTTCAGGTTTTAAAGATGGATTTGGTTTTACCGTCACACCGGCTGCGGTTGTGCTTGTGAATGCCTCGCTTATAGCCGGGGCTCTGAAGCCGGTTCCAAATGAAGACCTTAAATTTAGCATTTCGCTTAACTTATAGAGCACGCTGAATTTCGGGTTAACCTGACCTGTGTATTTTAGAGTGTCAAGTTTGTAAAGATCATTTCGCAAACCATAGGTGATGGTGAATTTTTCAGAAGTTTTGAATTCATCTTGAATGTAGAGAGCAATTGAGTGTGAATTTCTTTTTCCAAACAAAGATGATTTAACGAGATTAAATGTTCCGTCAATCCCGAGTATGAGATAATGTTTTTCGTTAGGTTGATAATTTATTTGAAACTCATAATTTGTTAATCCAGCTGTGCTTCGGTTCTGTGGCGTTGCGTTGTCGTTCCACTTGTTCCTGAAAAATCCAATGCGGGCAATGTAAAAAAGGTTTGATGTCAGAATTTTCTTAAATTGAGCAAGCGTGTTAAATCTTTCTGAATTCACCATCGCTCCGATATCCTCATCTCTTGGTCTTAAGGCATTTCTTAAATTTTTCCAGTAGAAAAATGTTTCGTTCTTTTGACGAAGGTAATTAAATATGAAATTTATCGTTGAGTAGGCGGAAAAATTGTATTTAAACTTTGTGAAAAGATTCCATCTGTGATAGTTTTGATTTTGCTTGTATCCCTCATCAATTCCTCTTTGAATGTGGATTAATGTTCCAATGTTTCCGATCGTTCCGTTGAAAGAGGCAAATCCACCGTAATAGAATCTATCTTTTTCGCTCCATCTCCACTGCGTGTAATATGGTTTATCATACATCCCAAAGTATGTTCTAAATCTGAAATTTTTTCTCTGCGAGGTCTCTTTTGTTATAACATTTATGACTCCGCCGATTGCATTTGAGCCGTAAAGCGCAGAGCCAGCTCCTTTTACAATTTCAATTCTATCAATCTGCCATACAGGTATTGCTTCCCAGATGATTTCGCCGGCATCACCTGTTAAAAAAGGCATGCCATCAAATAAAATTAAAACCCTTGTCCCGGTTCCCCGACTGTATCCACTTGAACCACGAATGTTAATTTGATACTGGATCATATTTACGCCCGGGACATAGCGAAGTATGTCGTCAATCTGAAGGTTGTTTCTGGTTGAGATTAAATTTGATTCAACGACATTTGTGCTTATTGGTATTTCGCTTAAAGTTTGTTCTCTTTTGGTTGCGGTTACAACAACGGGTTCAATTGTGTAAGTTGTTGGTTTCATTTCAATCAAGATGTTTATCTCCTGTGATGGTGAAATTATAATCTCCATCGTTTGTGTTTCATATCCGATTGCTGAAAGTTTTAAAATGTATTTTCCAGGCGGAATGTTTTTAATTATGAATTTACCATTTGCATCGGTTGCGGAGCCGAGAAAAGTATTTTCAATTATCACATTGACGCCGAAAATTGGTTGCTTTGTTTCCGCATCAATTACTTTGCCTGTTAAGTTTCCTGTTCTTTGTTGTGCTAATGATTCAATCGCAAGCAAAAATAAAAAAATTAAAATTTTCATCTCTCAAAACTCTGATTTTGTTTTGAAAGCAAAAAGCCGATAATCTCCGAGAGTTTAAAAGGTTGCGGTGGTGGATTGTTGAAGTCGCAATTTATATTTATGTTTCTCAAAAATTTTCCATACGGGATATAAATTGGTGTTGGAATTGTATCCTCGGGTGTTGTATCATAGACCCCAATGGCTTTCCAATCTGAAAATATGTTTGAACCGTATTGAAGTGCAACCACAACATATTCCCATTTTCCCGTGTCAGCGAGAACCTGATATTTTGCGGAATCAACTTTATTTGGTAAGGTTTCGCTAAATTTTGCCTTCCCCTGTATAACCTCGTTTATTATATCCTGTGGTGGATATTTTCTGAATGCGACAACTCTTAAATCGTAAATTGTATCCGGCCATGTTCCTTTGAAATAAACAGTTCCACCAAACCCCGGTTCTTCGTAAGCTGGTGATGTTTCTGTTTCAGGTGGTTTAAGTCCGTGATCGCAGGAGAGAAAAAAGAACAGAGTTGAGAGTATGAAAATCTTTTTTCGCATATTTGCAAAACTTCGTTTCTTTTTTTATCTTTTGAAAAATTTGAAAAGAAAAAACTTAACAATATGGCGAAACCGAAAGAGAAAAAGCAGAAGACAATTTTTCAAAAGCACGAAATTCCTTTTTCAAAGAAAAACTTTCTTGTGATCGCTCTTGGTATAATTCTGATCTTCATTGGATATTATCTTATGGCGATTGGTGGAGTTGATAGTTTTATTGCTGTGACGCTTGCGCCGATAATTTTGTTCATCGCGTATGTTATCGTCATACCTTTTGGAATTTTGAAAAAGTTTAAGGACGAAAAAGATTAACCTTTTTTGACGCTTCTTCCGAGTTTTTCTTCAACGCTTTTAACTTTGCTTTCAAGCGCCCCCTTTCTGCCTTTTCTGTAATCAATTCTTATTGAAATTGATATTCGGTTACAATCTTCTTTAAGCGCTTCAAAACATTTCTTGAGCGTGTCAAAAACTTCATCCCATTCGCCTTCAATTATCGTTCCCATCGGTGTTAATTTGTATTCAAGTCCGCTCTTATCAACTATATCAACACATCTTGCGACAAATTTGCTCACGCTTTCACCCTGACCGATCGGGGTCATGCTGAATTCACAGAGCAACATATTTAAATGTTAGTTTTGTTTTTTGTTAAGATATTCAATGTATAAACTCTGGATGCAATCCCCGCAGAAGTAATAAAGTTTTTCAATCCCGATTGCTCTTTCTACAAGTTCTTCTTTCTCAAAGAATTTCCCGCAAAGAGTGCATTTTGCTTTTGAAGAGTGGGGATTTTGTGAGCGCTCTTGTTTTAAAATCAAACCATATCCATAGAAAATTGCAAAAATTACGATTAAAACGATTACCGCAATTCCAATTAAACCAACCATTTGTTCATTTCTCTTTCTTTACGACATACTTTTCGTAAATCTCACGCAGTCGTTTCATTGAGAGCGAGTCAAGGTCTTCGTCGTCTTTGTGCCTTTTAAGGAACATCTCAAAATCGTATTTGTCCTTGCCTTTCAATCTGTAGGAGATTCGCTGTAATTCTTCAATCATCTTTTTTTGTTCTGCGTATGTGGTCATATTAGGTTTTGTGTTAATTTTTAAAATGAAAGCACAAGCCCGAAGACAAATGTCATCGTATCAAAATTAACTCTTGTTCTGAACGGGGTTTGGTCAATTTGAATGATGTAGCCGTTATAGTTTATCTGATTGTCCAGAAATTTGCTTTCAACTTCAACAATTGGGTCACGGAATTTTAACTCTCCTCTTAGAGCAATTTTTTCTGTTAAGTTAAATTGAACGCCCGACAGGACATGAATTCCGATATTTACGGGTGATTTCTGGATTTTACTTTTGACATTCAGAATTGTTTTTGAAAAATTACCTCTGTATGCTCCGACTCCACCGCCGATGTAAATTTGCCATTTTTGTGAGCTGAAAGGGGCGACGAAAAGAGCGCTTAATTCAGCAATGTAAATTGTGTATTTATCTTCAATAGGAATTCTAAGGTTTTCGCTTCCAATTCTGCGAATTAAGTAATCTGAAATTTTCTTATCAACCATTTCAATTGATAATCCGGCAAAATATCCCTCTACAAATTCATACCTAAAATCGGCGGAGAAACCAAACCAATTGTTGATTTCATTTGAAAAATTGCGTAGACCTCTATCACTTGAGATGACATTGGGATATACAAACGCTGATAAAACATAATCAAAGTTTAAAGCAAGCGTTTTCTTTGATTGAGAAAACGCCGTGTTGAAAATCAAAAGCGAAATTAAAAGAAAAATTTTAAATCGCATAAAAGTCAAAAATTTTAATGCTCAAAATACAGCGAACGATTATCAACTATCTTTGAATTTTTCTTCAAATTGTCAATCCAGGTGAAGAACAAGGCGTTGCGTTTTTCGTTGTAAATTTGCTCTTTCAAGGTTTCATATTGAGATTTGTAAAGTGTTGAGTCAAAAGGAGTTTTATTTATAAGTTGAATAATGTAAACAAAGGAATTTCCTTTTATCGGCTCGGAGATTTGATTCACTTTTAAGTCAAGTAGTTTTCCAAGAACATTTTCATCTGTGCCTATTCCGGGGATTCCGCCGGAGATTGTGAACCCGGAAGCGGTTTTTACTTCAAGGGTTGAATCAAGTTTTGTAATCCCTTCAAGACCTTCGCTTTCATTGAGTTTCTTTCGCAAAGTTAAAAGGTAATCGTATGCTTTGTTTTTAAGTTTTTCTCTTCTTACTCTTACTTTGATTGCTTCTCTGACTTCTTCAAGCGGTCTTATTCCGGCTTCTTTTATTTCTGTTATCGTGAAGACAGCGAAACCACCTCTTATTTTGAAGACCGGGCTTACACTTCCAATTTTATTTGAGAACGCCCAGTCGGAAATTGATTTATTCATTCCTATTCCGGGAATTGGAGAATCTTTTGTGAAAGGCGGTGTTGATTTTATTTCAAGACCAAGTGCTGATGCTTCTTGAACGAAATTTTTACCGCTTACCATATGGCTGAAGTCCTCGGCTCGTTTTCTCTGCGATTCAATTGTTTCGGAGCTTGCTCTGACACTTAATTTTAGATTTGCAATTTTCAATTCTCTGTTATCTTTTGCGACAACTTTAATTATATGCAATCCATATTGTGTTCGCACGGGTCCGACGATTTCGCCTGGTTTTGCTTTGAAGCATGCCTCTTCAAATTCTTTGACCATTCTTCCTTTTCCGAACCATCCGAGATCACCGCCGTTTCTTGCAGTTGCTTGATCAGCTGAAAAAGTTGCAGCAAGTTTTGCAAAATCCTCGCCTTTCTTTGCAAGTCCAAGGATTTCTTTTGCGAGTTTATATGATTCTGCTGTATCACGACCGATTAGAATCAAAATATGACTTGCTTTTACGAATGTATCAGTTCCTTTTCTTTCTTCAAGGATTTTAACAAGATGGAATCCATCGCTTGCTTTTATTGGTCCGACTATTTCACCGACTTTTTTATCCCAGATTGCGTTTTCAATTTCTGGTGCAAGTTCACCGTGTTTGAAGAAGACATCTGTGAATGGGGTTTCAGAATAATTTTTTACAATTTCAATGAAGTCAGCACCTTGTAGGGCTTGTTGTTTGAAGTTTTCAAGTTCTCTTATAACCGAGGCACTGTCCTCAGAAGATGGCGCATCAGAGAAGAGGACATATCTTAATCTTCTTGTCTCTTGAATTCTGAACTCGTCCTGATGGTTTCTATAATACTCTCTTATTTCTTCGTCTGTTGGCTCAGTTATTTCTTTTGAAAATTTGTTCGGGTCAAGTGAAACATATTTTATCTCGTATTTTGTGTTTTGCTTTTCAAATCTCTCTTTAATTTCGCCTTCGCTCACTCTGATGCTTGCAAGCAAACGGCTTTGTAATTTTTCTGTTAGTTTTTGAGCCCTCAAAAATTTCTCAACCTCAACCCAGAATTGTCTTGCCTGTGGGGATGTTGATTTTAAAGCTCTTTCAAGGAGCATACGATCTATATTTCCGGTTGAATCAACAAAGTTTCTTTTTACCGGTTCAGGGAGTGTCTCGGGTGAATTTAAAACCCAATCGGTTATTTCCTCGTCTGTAACGGTTATACCGAGTTTTTTAATTTCCTGTTCAACAAGTTTTTGAGTTACAAGCTGTTCCCAGACCTGATTTCTGAGTTGTTCAAGCATAAAATCGTCAGGATCACTTCCGGTTCTTTGTTTGAAGTCCTCAATTTGTAATTCAAGTGCACGATTAAATTCTTGATAGGTTATTTCTTCGCCGTTTACGATTCCTATTGGCTCACGAAAGCCGCCACCACCCCTGCGATGTCTTCCAGTTATGTCCATTCCCCAGTCAAGGACAATTGTCAAAAGGAAGAGTATAACTAACGATAGAAGTATTGCGGGCAGATTATCTCTCATCCTTGCCATTATTGGCATAGTGCGTTTCTCACCTTAAATTGTTTTTAAATTTTTTGATAAATTTAACCCAAAAGCGTTTAAAAAACAATTATACTGGAGTGTGTCGTTTTGTGCGTTAAATTCTTTGATTATTTGGCTTCAAATTTTTATATTTATCAACGAGTTTAAAAATAAAATGATTGCAAGATGACTGCACAAGCACTTATTTTTTTTATTCTGGCTTTTGTCTCAATCGGATCCGCAATCCTTATGATAACCAGAGCAAATCCCGTTAAGAGTGCAATTTTCTTGATAGTTAATTTTTTATCTCTCTCAATTCTTTATCTCACATTAAGCGCGCAATTCATCGCCATAATTCAGGTTCTTGTGTATGCTGGAGCTATAATGGTTTTGTTTGTTTTTGTTATAATGCTTTTAAACCTTCAAGATGAAAAGAGATTGAGTGATAAGTTTGATTTCAGGAGATTGATCGCTTTTATTCTCGTTCTTTTTGTTTTTGGTGAGATAGCTTTTGGGCTGGGTAAATCGTTAAGCGGGCGATTTTTAAAACCGGCGGAAAATTCAGTTGAACTTGGCAAAATTGAATTCATTGGAGAAAAGCTTTTCACACGCTATATCCTGCCGTTTGAGATAACATCTCTTATTTTAATAGTTGCGATCGTTGGTGCCATAGTCCTTGCTAAAAGAAAATTTGAATGAGAGAAGATGCGAGTAAAAAATAAAGGAGAAAAATCATGGTCCCACTTTCCTGGTATCTGTTTTTGAGTTTGATCCTTTTTACAATTGGTGTTCTGGGAGTTTTGATAAGAAGAAATGCTATTGTCATTTTTATGTGCATTGAGCTTATGCTTAATTCCGTTAATCTTGCTCTTGTTGGATTTTCAAGCTATATCGGTAATGAAATTGGACAAATGCTTGTGTTTTTTGTGATGGTTGTCGCTGCTGCTGAGGTTTCGGTCGGGCTTGCAATTGTGATCGCAATTTTTAGAAACAGGTTAACAGTTAACATTGATGAAATCAATTTATTAAAATGGTAAAGAAAAAAAGAGGCACCTGAGAAATGCACAAGTATATTGGACTTGCTCTAATTTTTCCGCTTATCGGTTTCATCATCAACGGTTTATTTGGATGGAAAATTAGAAAGGAAAAAATAATCGGCTGGTTTGGAAGTTTAACGGTTGGTGCGTCGTTTCTCGTTTCTTTTCTGATTTACATTGAACTTATCGGTTTAACTTCCTATGAGAGAAAATTTATAGTTGAATATTTCAACTGGATTAAGACGGGAGGGCTTGATGTTTCGTTTTCTTACCTTGTTGATCCTCTTTCAATTTTGATGGCTATGGTTGTGACGGGAGTTGGATTTTTGATCCATATTTACTCAATTGGATACATGCACGGTGATAGGGGCTTTGCGAGATTTTTTGCTTATTTGAACCTTTTCATTTTTATGATGTTAAATCTTGTCCTTGCTGATAATTATCTTTTGATGTTTCTCGGATGGGAAGGAGTCGGGCTTTGCTCCTATCTTTTGATCGGCTTCTGGTATGATAGACCATTTGAAAAAATGACGACGAGCGACGCTGGAAGAAAAGCTTTTATTGTGAATAGAATCGGCGATTTCGGGTTTTTGATCGGCTTGTTTTTGATGTATAAGTATTTCGGGAGTTTGAATTTTAACACCGTTTTTTCAATTGCAAATAAACTTCAGGTTGGGGATACAACGGTTTTCTGGATAACATTGCTTTTGTTTGTCGGTGCAACAGGTAAGTCCGCACAAATTCCTCTTTATGTCTGGCTTCCAGATGCGATGGCTGGACCCACTCCGGTTAGCGCTTTAATTCACGCAGCGACAATGGTTACGGCTGGAGTTTATATGATTGCAAGATCGTCTGTTTTGTATGCCCTTGCTCCAACGACTATGACAATTGTTGCGATAATTGGTGCTTTGACCGCTGTATACGCTGCTTCAATGGGGCTTGTGCAAAATGGAATTAAAAAAGTGCTTGCATATTCAACGATAAGTCAGCTTGGGTATATGTTTCTTGCGATGGGAGTTGGTGCTTTTTCAGCAGGGATATTCCATCTCACAACGCATGCATTTTTCAAAGCGCTTCTCTTCCTTGGGGCTGGTGCGGTTATGCATGCGCTTGATAATGAAGAAGATATTCAGAAAATGGGTGGCTTGAAAGATAAGTTGCCTGTAACTTATAAAACATTCTTTATTGCATCGCTTGCGATTGCGGGTATACCACCGCTTTCTGGATTTTTCAGCAAAGATGAAATTCTCTGGGGAGCTTATTCGCAAGGTTCATTCTGGCTTTGGTTTCTCGGTGTAGTTGGAGCTTTTATGACTGCTTTTTATATGTTTCGCCTTGTTGCGCTTGTCTTTGAGACACCGCCGAGATACGGGGCAAAACATCCGCACGAAGCGCCCAAAGTTATGACAATACCTTTGGTGATCCTTGGATTTTTCTCTGTTGTTTCCGGTTTTGTCGGGATTCCAGAGTCGTTTGGAGTTAAAAATTTATTCCATCACTGGCTTGAACCTGTTTTTGAAGATGCAAGTGCAAAGTTAACTTTTGAATCAGCTCATTCATCACTTGCTGAATTTTTGCTTATGATAATTTCGGTTGCAATTGCCGTTGGCGGAATTTTGCTTGCGAGATATTTGTATTTGAGAAGAATAGATGTAGTTCGGAAATTAACACAAAGTTTATCAGGTCTTTACAAATTGGTCTACAACAAGTATTATGTTGATGAGATATACGATGCAATCGTTGTGAAGCCGGTGACATGGGGAAGTGAAAAATTGTTGTGGAGATTTTTTGATGTGAAAATAGTTGATGGTGCGGTCAATGGAAGTGCAAGGGTGACCTCGGTTGTAAGTTCAATTTTGCGATTTATTCAGAATGGAATTGTTCAGTTTTATGCTGTTGTCTTCGTGATAGGAATTTTAATAATTCTGTGGATTATCTTCTGAAAACAAAAAATTAAAAATATTGAAAAATGGAGTGGCTTCAGAAACATATTTTAACAGCGATAATTTTTCTACCTCTTGTGGGCGCACTTGTAATTTCTTTGATAAGCAGTGAAAGAAAAAATCTGATAAAATTTCTCGGCATATTTTTCAGCTCAATCACATTCCTTCTTTCTGTCTATGTTTTCCTGAAATATCAACCGCAGACGACGGGTTTTCAGTTTGTTGAAACATATCCCTGGATTCCGTCGCTTGACATCGCATACAGAGTTGGAATTGATGGGATTTCGCTTTTGCTTCTTGTCTTGACAACTTTTCTAACTCCTGTTGGATTGCTTGCGACATGGGGTTCGGTTGAGAAAAGGGTCAAAGGTTATGTTATTATGTTTTTACTTCTTGAAACGGGGATGAATGGCGTGTTTTGTGCGCTTGATACATTTCTTTTCTATATCTTCTGGGAAGCGATGTTAATTCCAATGTATTTTATCATTGGTATCTGGGGCGGAGAAAATAGAATTTATGCAGCTGTTAAGTTTGTGATCTATACGATGGTCGGAAGTTTGCTCATGCTCGTTGCTATAATTGCGCTTGGGAATTTCGCTAGTCAAATAAACGGACAATTCACGGGGAATCTTGAAAAGTTATATGAGATCGCACCCAAAATTTCGGTTAATGCTCAAATTTTGATGTTTCTTGCTTTTACATTGAGCTTTGCCATAAAAGTTCCACTTTTCCCGTTCCATACATGGTTACCCGATGCGCATGTTGAAGCTCCAACTGCTGGAAGTGTGATTCTCGCCGGTGTTCTTTTAAAAATGGGTACTTACGGTATTTTAAGGTTTTCAATTCCGCTTTTCCCGGATGCGACATTTATCTTTTTACCTTATATTGCAACGCTTGCGGTTATCGGAATTATTTACGGTGCGCTTGTATCGTTTGTTCAACCTGATTTGAAGAAGCTTGTCGCTTATTCATCAGTAAGCCACCTCGGGTTTGTGGTTCTTGGATTGATGGGTTTAACCGTTGAAAGTGTTCAGGGTGGTTTAATTCAGATGGTAAATCACGGGCTTTCAACCGGGGCGTTGTTTATGCTGGTTGGAATGATCTATGATAGAAGACATACGAGAATGATAGCGGAATTTGGTGGGCTTGCTCGTGTTATGCCTGTTTATGCGACATTGTTTATGATTGTTGCTCTTTCGTCGCTTGGTTTACCGGGGTTGAATGGATTTGTTGGTGAGTTCCTGATCTTGCTTGGTTCTTTCAAATCAAAATTTTTGGGGACATCCACATTTGCAATTTTTGCTGGAACGGGTGTAATTCTTGCCGCTGTTTATCTTCTCACAGCGTATCAAAGGATATTCTTCGGTAAGGTCACAAAACCGGAAAATCAAAATTTAAAAGATTTGAACCTCAGGGAAATTGTTTCACTTGTTCTTGTTATAGTTTTTATAGTTTGGATTGGAATTTATCCGAATACTTTTTTGAAAAAATCGGAACCAAGCGTTAAGAAAATCGTTGAGCAGATGGAGAAATATCGTTCGGGAGTTTTAAGAGCGCAAAATTAATTTTGATGGAGGAATTATGAAGCAGGTAAAGGAAAAACAGGAAGAATATGTTTATCGTGCTGACCCTTTCGCAATTGTCTTCCGGGAACTTGACACCCTACGTCAGGAAATAAGGGATGTTAAAACTGAACTAAAATGGGTGAGGGAGCAGTTTGACTCTGTGAACAAGAAATTTGACGATATGAATTTGAGATTTGACAGTGTTAATAAGCGAATTGATGATGTTTACAAGCGCTTTGATGAGGTCTACAAAAGATTTGACGAGGTTTACAAGCGCTTTGATGATGTTTATAAACGCTTTGATGAGATTGATAAGCGGTTTATCAGAATTGATGAAAAATTTGATGCAATGAATAAAGATATTAACAGACGATTTGATGATATCAATAAGCGATTTGATGATGTAAACAGAAGGTTTGACGATGTAAACAGAAGGTTTGATGATGTCAACAAAAGGTTTGACGATGTTAACAAGAGGATAGATAGATTGTTTGTTTTTGTAATTGTTTATCTTATCGGGCTTGCTGCGTTTCTGGTTAAGGAATTTTTCTTCTGAAAAAAACAAAAAATGGAGTCAAAAGGTGAAAAAATATATTTTCCCTGCTTTAATCACAATTTTGTTTTTGATTGTCCCAACATCGGATGCTTTTGCGATAGAGTATGAGATTCTACCGGTGAACCCTATAATGATAACACCTTTTATTTTGCTTTTGCTTGCGATTGCGGTTATGCCTTTTATAAATCGTCATTGGTGGGAGCACAATTATCCGTTGGTTTCATTTGCGTTGGGTGCTGTTTCAGTTGTTTACTATTTCTTCATTTTGAAAAATGGACCGAGAATGATTCACACAGCGATTGAGTATTTCAGTTTTATCTCGCTTATTGGTTCGCTTTTCGTCGTTGCCGGTGGAATTCACATAAGAGTTAAGGGTAGATCAACTCCGCTTGCAAATGTTATTCTACTTGGAATTGGTGCAATAATCTCAAATTTGCTCGGGACGACGGGAGCATCAATGGTTTTAATTAGACCTTACATAAGATTGAACAAATACAGGATTTCGGGTTATCACATTGTCTTCTTTATTTTCATTGTTTCAAATATCGGTGGAATGCTTACGCCGATAGGTGATCCACCGCTTTTCCTTGGCTATTTGAAAGGAGTTCCGTTTTTCTGGGTGATTACACGTGTCTGGTATATATGGTTAATTGCTGTTGGTCTTGTTCTCCTTGTTTTTTATTTGATTGATAGGTATAACTATAAAAAATTGCCGGATGTGATGGAAGTGGAAATTGAAGCGAAAGGTGAAGAAGCCGTGGTTGAAGGTTTGCATAATGTTATATTTCTTGCTTTAATCCTCGGTGCGGTTTTTCTTGAAGAGCCAATTCGTGAGATCATAATGATTGGTTCAGCTGTTGCAAGTTACTTTACGACGAAGAGGGAAATTCATGAGAGAAATGATTTTAATTTCATCCCGATAAAAGAAGTTGCAATTTTATTTGCTGGAATTTTTGCGACTATGGTTCCTGCGCTTGATTGGCTTGAGTTGAACGCGGAAAAACTCGGGATAACACACCCCGGGCAATTTTTCTGGGGCGCAGGAGCTTTATCAAGCTTTCTTGATAATGCTCCAACTTATTTAAACTTTTTGAGCGCTGCTTTTGGTCTTCATGGTTTGAGCGTGGATAATCCAATTCATATGAAGGCGATGCTCGGGATGCTTTCTCCAAATGAATTAAGTCATCTCCATATACTCCATAACTCAAATGTTTTTCCTGTGACGCCTGAGTCGTGGAAATATATTCAAGCAATTTCTGTTGGATCAGTTTCATTCGGTGCGATGACTTATATCGGGAATGGACCGAATTTTATGGTTAAATCAATTGCGGAGCAGGCTCGTGTTAAAATGCCAAGTTTCTTCGGTTATATGGTCAAGTATTCAATCCCAATACTTATCCCGATTTTCACATTGATATGGTTTATCTTTTTCAGGTAATATTGATTTCAATTGAAAACTAAATTCAGATAAACAAAGTATGAACTTTTATTCTGACTTGCTCGGAATCTCACCTGTTTTGGTTGTATCTTTAACTGGAATAATTGTTGTAATTTTAGAAGCACTTATCAAAAAGAGCGAGACAACAAGCTTTGGTGTTAGCATTTTAGGATTGTTTGTTGCTGGATTTTTATCAATTTACACTTATCCGATGTATTCAACGGCGTTTTATGGTATGGTTGCGGTAGGAGGTTATGCGAGTTTTTTTGGTTTCGTCATTTCGCTCGGGGCATTGCTTACAATTTTGCTTTCAAAAGATTATCTTGTGAAGAGAAAAATTAACTATGGCGAATTTTACATTCTGGTTTTGTTTGCAACTGCCGGGATGATGTTTCTCGCATCCGGACTTGATCTGATAATAACTTTTCTCGGGCTTGAACTTATGTCAATTTCGCTTTATGTTCTTTCCGCATTCGTTCGGACTGATCCAAAATCAAATGAAGCTGGTTTGAAATATCTTTTGCTTGGTGCTTTTGCAACTGGATTTTTCCTTTTCGGGATAACTTTTATCTATGGAAGCACAGGGACTACGAATTTAAAAATTATATCAGCAAATTTTAACAACTATCAAAGTGATTTTCTTTTCTGGCTTGGCGTTGGTCTTTTGCTCGTTGGATTTTCATTTAAAGTTGCTGCGGTTCCGTTTCATATGTGGGCTCCAGATGCTTATGAGGGTGCGCCGACCCCAGCAAGTGGTTTTATGTCGGCTGTTTCAAAGTCAGCAGCGTTTGGGGCTTTCGCACTTGTTTTTATCTTTGGTTTAAATGGAACAAATGAACAAGTAAGGCAAGCAATTGCGGTTATTTCGGTTCTATCAATGGCGCTCGGGAATATAATTGCAATTTCACAAACGAATCTAAAAAGAATGCTTGCTTATTCAAGTATTGCTCACGCTGGTTATATTCTGGTTGGGATTGCATCAGCGAATGAACTTGGGAAACAGGGGGTTCTCTATTATTCGCTTGCCTATGTCCTTATGCAGGTTGGAGCATTTGGGGTTGTGTCAATAGTTGAAAAGGAGGAAAATAAATCGCTTGAGATAAAAGATTATGCAGGGCTCGGTCATAGAAAACCCTTGCTTGGCGTTTTGATGTCTGTTTTTATGTTTGCTTTAACAGGTTTCCCGCCATTTGCTGGATTCGTTGGAAAGTATTATCTTTTTGCATCAGCTGTTCAAGCCGGGATGACCTGGCTTGCCGTTGCCGGTGTCCTTGCTACACTTGTTTCGGTTTATTACTATCTTAATGTCGTTGTAAATATGTATCTTAAAGAGGCACCGGCTGAGGTTGTTTATAATCCGGATTCAGAAAAAGTTTCGCTTTCTGGTTCATTTGCTGTTTTAATTTCTGCGATTGGAGTTTTCGTAATTGGAATTTTGCCAACGATTGTGACAAAATATTTTGAGAAATTGTTTTAATTTTTGAAGAAAAAAAGAGAATTTACAAATATGCTTCTTGTTGCATCAACGGAAGAAATGAGAAAATGTGATAGTTATGCTATAGATAAACTTGGTATCCCGGGGATATTGTTGATGGAAAATGCTTCACAGGGGGTTATACATTCAATTTTGATGAAGTATGGTTCTGTGGGTGGTAAAAGAGCTTTTGTTTTTTGTGGTGCTGGGAACAACGGCGGGGATGGTCTTGCGGTCGCAAGGAAACTTTTCGGAATGAGAGCTGAAGTTTATGTTTTTTTGCTTGTTGAGCCAGATAAACTTCGTGGCGATGCGAGAACAAATTATGAAATCGCTCAAAGGATACGCAACGGAAAAAGAGAGAAAGACATTTTTGAAATCATAACTTTGAGAAATGTTGGAGAGCTTGATAAATATCCCAAGCCAGACATTATAATTGATGCGATCTTTGGAATTGGTTTTAAAGGAAAGGTTCAGGGCTTGTTTTACGATGTGATAAACTGGATAAATTCGCAGAGAGTTTACACTGTTTCAATTGATATCCCATCGGGTTTAAACGGCGATACGGGTGAGGTGGAAGGAATTGCTGTAAGAGCTGATCTGACCGCGACGATGGGTGTTCCAAAGACAGGACTTATGTTAAACTGGGGAAAAATTTTGCCGGGGAAAATTTACATAATTGATATCGGCATTCCGGGCTTTGTATATCAAGAGGTCGGGATAAAGACATATTATCTTGAAGCGATGGATGTGAGAAGAAGATTGCCGATTCGTCCTTTCAATGCTCACAAATATAGCTGTGGAAAAATTTTCGCTCTTGTTGGTTCACCGGGCTTAACAGGTGCAGCAACGATGTCAACTCTTTCGGCGATGAAAGTCGGGGCTGGTGCAGTGATAGCCGGGATTCCCGAAAGTTTAAGCCCTGTGCTTGAGACGAAATTAACGGAAGTTATGAAACTTCCTTTGCCTGAGACAAATGAACACACAATCGGATGGAATGCTCTTGACTTGATTGAAGAATATATGGATTGGGCTGATGTTTTGATAATTGGACCAGGGCTTTCAAAAAATTATGAGACGAAACAGGTGATTTTGAGTGTTATCAAGAAGTTGGATAAAAAAGCAGTGATTGACGCCGATGGATTAAATGCTTTGGTTGGAAATCTTAACATTCTTAAAAGTTTGAACACTGAGATTGTCTTAACACCTCATCCTGGTGAATTCTCTCGTTTGACTGATTTGCCCGTTGAAAAAATAGAGAGAGAAAAAATTGATGTTGCAAGAAATTTCGCCGTTGAATACGGCGTCGTCCTTGTCCTCAAAGGTGATACGACTGTGATTGCAAGTCCCGAAGGTGAGGTTTTCATTAATTCAACCGGGAATCCGGGAATGGCGACTGCAGGAAGCGGTGATGTTTTAACAGGGATGATAGCTGGTTTTATGGGTCAGGGTTTGAGTGCAGTTGATTCTGCAATTTGTGGCGTTTATTTGCACGGTCTTGCGGGGGATCTCGCACGTGATAAAATTGGAGAACTCCCGATGATGGCAATGGATATTTTGAACATGATCCCGGATGCAATTCAAAAAGTTATGAAAGAAGATAAGGGGTGAGAAATTTTTTTAAATACCAATTTCCCGCCTTCTTATGGATGGCTTTGATTTTTGTGCTTTCATCAATTCCGGGAAGTTATTTCCCGGAAGAGCCGTTTGATTTGTTTGATAAGTTTGTTCACGCAACATTATTCGGGATTCTGGCATACTTTATTTATCGCGGTTTTCAGTATCAGAATAAAAGTTATTTCTTGAAAAATTTTAGCATTGCAATTGCTTTCTTTGTTTGCGTGGTCTACGGGATAATAGATGAGTTACATCAAGAGTTTGTCCCGGGGCGTTCTCCTGATGTAACAGATGCGCTTGCAGATATAATTGGTGGCGGTTTTGTCTCGCTTTTTCTTCTGTTTTACAATTTTAAAAACAAAAGATAAATTGCTCAATGTCCTGGAAAGTTATCATAACAACATTTTGGGCTATTTTTCTTGCTGAGCTCGGAGACAAAACGCAACTTGCGGTGTTGTCTCTTTCTGCTGAGTCAAAAAAACCTTTATCTGTGTTCCTCGGTGCGATATTTGCTTTTGCAGTTATCACTTTTCTTGGAGCGGTCATTGGAGATGCCCTGACGAAAATTATACCGGCTCACATTATAGAAAAAATTGCAGCAATTGCGTTTATCGTAATTGGAATTTTAATGCTTTTTGAAAAAATATAGAGTTGCCTTCACCATGTTTGAAAAACTTGGATTTAAAATCGGACATTCAACAAATCTTGAAGCGCTCACCGGTTGCACTGTGATTTTATGCCCGCCCAAAACTATTGGAAGTTGTTTTGTTAGTGGAAATGCTCCGGGGAGCAGGGAGATTGAACTTTTATCACCGGCGATGACTGTTTCGGAAGTTCATGCAATTGTTTTTACAGGTGGGAGTGCATTCGGACTCGCCTCGGCAGATGGTGTTATGCGTTATCTTGAGGAAAACGGAATCGGTTATCAAACTCCATGGGCAAAAGTTCCAATTGTTCCAGCGGTTGTCGTTTATGATTTAAATGTTGGGAATCCAAAAGTAAGACCAACTGCTGAAGATGGTTATAAAGCATGTTTGAATGCAAGTGTTAACTTTGAAACTGGTCTCGTGGGTGCTGGAACCGGAACAACTGTCGGCAAGTGGGCTGGGTTTGAGTATAGGATGAATGGTGGATTTGGATTTTCAATTGTTCAAAGTGATGATTTGATCGTTTCAGCGGTTGCGGTTGTAAATTCTGTTGGTGATGTTATTGATGATGACGGGAAAATAATTGCAGGGGCAAGGGTTGATGGAAAGTTTATCGGGGAGGAGAAAAAATTTAGATTTGCTTTACAAAGGAAAATTCAATTTGGAACGAACACGACGCTTGTTTGTGTGATGACAAATGCAAAATTATCAAAGATTGATGCGTATAAAATTTCAAAAAGAGCCGATGATGGTCTATCAAGAGCAATTCGTCCATCCCATACAAGTTATGATGGCGATGTTGTATTCACGCTCGGAACCGGGGAGATTGAAGCTGAATTTGAAATTATCGCTGAACTTTCGGCTTTTGTTGTTGCAGAAGCGATAAGGGATGCGGTGAAAAAGTCAAATTAAATGTTTCTGGAGAAAGAATTTTTAATGTTGCAAATTTCAAGTGAGTTTTTGAAATTATAAAAAAACAAAAAAGAAGGTGCTAAAATGAGGGAGATACTCATCTTAACACTTGTTTTAGTCATCGCAATTGCGGGGGTAGTGACTTCAGCGGAGAAAAAACAGCAAAGATTCAAAGGTGTTGAAGTCACCTGGCTCGGGCACGCAGCATTTCTCTTGAAGTCACCGAATGGAAAAATTGTTTTAATTGATCCATGGCTTGAAAATCCGAAAGCGCCGGAATCAGCGAAAAAAATTGATAAAGTTGATCTGATTCTGCTCACGCACGGGCATTTTGATCATGTCGGTCAAACTCCAGATATTGCAAAGAGAACAGGTGCAAAGGTTGTAGGTATATTTGAGGTTTCAAGGTATCTTGCAAAGCAAGGGATTGCGGAAGAACAACTAATTGGAATGAATTACTCGGGGACAGTTGAAGTTGATGGAATTAAAATTACAATGGTTCCAGCGGTGCATAGCTCGGGAATTTCAGATGGAAATAACATAATTGAGGGTGGAAACCCGGCTGGTTATGTTATTGAGTTTGAAAATGGCTTCAAAGTTTATCACACGGGCGATACGGGTCTATTTGGAGATATGGAATTGATCAAAAAACTTTACAGTCCTGATTTGATGCTTGTCTGCATTGGTGGTCACTTCACGATGGGTCCAAGGGAAGCAGCGGAAGCGATCAAACTTGTTGAACCCAAGTATGTTATCCCGATGCATTACGGGACTTTCCCGATTCTCAAAGGTTCACCATCTGAACTTGTTAATTATCTTCCGGCGAAATTTAAAAAGAGCGTGATTGAGCTCAAGCCGGGAGAAACTGCAAATTGAATTTCACACGCTGAATGAGAATTCTTGATTTTTAGGAGTTTGGTTTTTATCTTAATTTTGAGTTTGTGAAAAGTTAAAGAGCATTTTGTTTATGGATTTTAAGATTGTGTGGATGTGATGGTTTTGTGCGTCCAATTTTAAAATTTGAAAACTAAATCTTGGAGGTAATCATGGCGAGAGAAAATAACGAAGGTATGTTCAAGGGATTTTTGATTGGTTTTCTCGTCGGGAGTGCGCTTGGGGCTGTTCTTGCTATGTTGTTTACGCCAAAGAGTGGTAGGGAGATGAGGGCTATGATAAAAGAGAAATCAACACTTGCAAAAGAAAAAGCCGGTGAATACCTCGGTGAAGCAAAAGCGAAGGCAGAAGAAGTAATTGAGAAAGCAAAGGAAGAAGCCGAGAAAATTAAAAAGGAAGTTGATGAGATAATTTCAAGTGCGAAACAGAAAGTTGAAACTGTTAAGGAAGCGGTGAAGTCGGGAGTTGAAACTTATAAAGAAGAAACGAGAAAGAAAAGTTGAAGTTCAAAGGGCAAGACAATTCTGTCTTGCCTTTTTTATTTTAAAATTAATACCCGGTGTTTCAATGGAAACTTTAATTCAAATTTTGCTCGCTCTTTTGCTTGCTTCTGCTACCCTCGCTTTGGTTTATCTTGTTATTGTTTTTATCAGGGTGAAAAATTTGCTTGAAAATTTGAACAGAACAACGATTGAGTTAAATTCAAAACTTCCCTCAATCCTTGAGAATCTGCAAAAGGTGACCGAGCAACTTGCCGATGTCACATCAAAAGCACAATCACAATTTGAGACAATTCAGAACTTAACAGATACGATTCAATCATATTTTCAGCGTTTGAAAGGGGCTTTTTCAACGGACAGCTCTATCGCTTTTGGGAATTTGCCGTCAGGTTTAAATAAACTACTTGCGTTGATAAAGGCAATTCGCACGGTTATAACAAAGCTAAAAGCATAAAACACAAGAAGGAGGTTGATGGTGGTGAAAGAATATCCAACGGAAAAAATCAGAAACATTGGATTAATCGGGCATGGTGGCTCGGGGAAAACATCATTCGCCGAAGCCATACTTTACAGTGCAGGTGTAACAACACGACTTGGAAGAGTTCAAGAGGGAAACACTGTCTCGGATTATCATCCTGACGAGATAGCACAGCAGGTCTCAATTAATCTCTCACTTCTACATTGTGAATGGAAGGATGTAAAGATCAACATAATTGATATGCCTGGATATGCCGATTTCATAGGTGAGGTTAAAAGTGGGTTGAAGGTCTCTGATACCGCTTTGCTTTTTGTCAAGTCAGTTGAAGGTGTTGAAATTGGAACTGAAACAGCATGGGAATCAGCAAAAGAGACGGGTAATAGCGTTATATTCGTTGTGAACAAGCTTGACGCTGAACATTCAAACTTTGATAATGTCGTAAATCAGATAAGAGAAAGGTTCGGTCATGAAGCCGTTGTGGTCCAATTCCCGCTTAATCAGGGGACAAATTTTGATTCAATAGTTGATGTGTTGAGAATGAAGGTTTTAAGGTTTGTGAAGGATCTGTCCGGAAATTATACCGAAGAAGAAATACCGGCGAATTTAAAGGAAAAAGCGGAAAAGTTGCGTGAGGAATTGATTGAGTCAATTGCTGAAACGGATGAGGAGCTTTTGAATAAGTTTTTTGAAAATGGTGGGTTGAGCGATGAGGAGTTAAGAGCTGGTTTTATCAATGCGCTTGCAGAGAGAAAAATTTTCCCTATCTTCTGCGCTGATGCATATCATAACATTGGTGTTAAGCCAATTCTTGATTTCATAGTTGATTATTGCCCGAGCCCGAATAAAAAATTTGTTGAAGCGAATTTGAAAGGTGATACATCGCAAACTATAAAGTTAAATTATGATTCGTCAGCTGAGCCAGCCATATTTATTTTCAAGACGGTTTCAGAAGCACATGTTGGTGAATTTTCTTTCTTTAAAGTTTTTTCAGGAACTATAACTCGCGGAATTGATCTTGTCAATCAGAGCAACGGGACGATTGAGAGATTGAGCCAGCTCTATGTTATGAATGGAAAAGAGCGAAAAGAGGTAAGCAAGTTTTATGCAGGTGATATTGGAGCGGTTGTCAAGTTGAAAAATACACATACAAACGATACGCTTTCAACTAAAACTTTCCCGGTTGTAATTCCGCCGATTAAATTCCCTGAGCCGGTTATCCAATTTGCGATTATTTCAAAGAACAAGGGTGAAGAAGAAAAGATTGCAGCTGGACTTCATGCACTTCACGAAGAAGACCCGACATTTGTTTTCACAGTTGATAATGAATTACAGCAGACATTGATAAGCGGGCAAGGTGAGACACATCTTATGATAATTGCGAAGAGATTGAAGGAGAAATACGGAGTTGAGGTTGAACTTGGTGAGCCAAAGATTCCGTATCGTGAAACAATCAAAGGCAGGGCAAGGGAACAGGGCAAATACAAGAGACAAACTGGTGGAAGAGGTCAATACGGCGATGTCTGGCTTGTCCTTGAACCATTGCCAAGAGGCGGTGGATTTGAATTCGTTGATGCGATCGTTGGAGGTGTCGTCCCGAGAAATTATATCCCGGCAGTTGAAAAAGGTGTAAGAGACACTATGGCAAAAGGAGTCCTCGCAGGTTATCCAGTGATTGATGTCAAAGTTACGCTTGATTATGGTTCTTATCATCCTGTTGATTCATCTGATTTAGCGTTCCAGATAGCAGCGTCAATGGCATTTAAGAAAGCGTTTATGAATGCAAATCCTGTGCTTCTTGAGCCAATCTATGAAATTGAAGTTAAAGTTCCGGAAGAATATATGGGAAGCGTGATCGGAGATATTTCAAGCAGAAGGGGTAAAGTTATAGGTATGACGGCTGAAGGTCCATATCAAGTCGTAAAAGCGTATGTTCCGCAGAAAGAACTTTATAGGTATTCATCGGCTTTGAGGTCGCTTACGCAAGGAAGGGGAATTTTCACGGCAAGATTTTCGCATTATGAGGAGGTCCCAAAGGAGATCGCTGATAAAATCATAGCTGAGGCGCAGAAACAAAAGGAAGCAGTTGAAGAAGAGTAAAAGCACGGGGGCTTTTCAGCCCCCGTTTTCATTTATAAATGATTCAATCACATCCGCAAGATTTTCCCACGAAAATTTATTTTTAATTCGTTTCACATTCTCTGAAAATTTTCGCTCAAGATTTTCTTCAAAAAACTTAATTACCGCATTTGCAATTTTTTCCGGCTCCGGTTCAGTTATAAATCCAGTTTCGTTTTCAAAGACAACCTCTGGAAGCCCACCAACATTTGTCGCTATCACAGGTTTGTTAAAATTATACGCAATTTGAACTATTCCACTTTGAGTTGCTGAAACATACGGTAAAACCACAATGTCGGATGCAGAAAAATAAATTTTGACTTCATCGTTTGGGACATATTCGCTTTTGAAAATCACAAAATCAGAAATCCCTTCTTCTTCAACAATTTTAAAATACTTTTCCGGGTTCTCGTAAAACTCGCCGATCACGAGAAGTTTAACCCGAATCTTCGCAAGTATAAATTTCATCGCTCTCAAAATTATGTCAAGACCTTTATACGCTCTGATGTATCCGAAAAAAAGCAAAACTTTCTCATTCGGATTTAAACCAAGGATTTTTCTCGCTTCTTTTTTGTCAATTTCTTCTCCAAAGATATTGTATATCGGGTGAAAAACTTTTTTATAATTTGCTTTTGGTTTTATTTTAAGCAGGTCATTTTCAACGATGTTTGATTGAACAATGAAGTGATCGGCAAATGCGAGGGCAAATTTTGTCAGAATTTTCCCGAAGGGAAATTTCTCATGTGGAGTTATGTTGTGGCAGATGAAAATTATTTTTAAGGTGGAAAAAATCTTAACAAGCATAGATATAACGCCATAACAAGGTGCAAGGAACGGAAGCCAGTATTTGAAAATTAGAGCATCGGGTTTTTCACGCAGAATTTTTAGAGCAACAATAAGCCAGTTGAAAGGATTGATTGAATCAATGATTCTTTCTGTTTTGATTTCTTCAATTTCAAAATTTTGCTCAAATTGCGTCTTACCTGGAAATAAAAATTTCGGATATAATCTTTTGAAGTTAAAAATCTTTACATTATGTCCTCTTTTGATAAGTGTCCTGTAAAGTAATCCAGCGTAATGGGCAATCCCTCCTCTATATGGATAAGCGGGTGAGACGATAATTATCTTCATTTTTTAATCAAGATGTATTTCCTTGATTGAATAGGTCTCAAGATGCTGATATGCTCGTGTTATCATTTCACCAAGCAAACCGATGGAGATAAACTGAACTCCAACTATTGTTAACATAACTCCAAGAATGAAGAGTGGTCTGTTGCTTAAAGAAATCCCTTCAATTATTTTCAAAAGGGAAAGATAAAGCGTGATGCCGAAACCAATAAAGAATATTAAAAGTCCAAGCGTCCCAAAAAGGTGAAGCGGTCTTTTGAAATATCTTGTTGTGAACAAAACTGTTAAGAGATCAAGAAAGCCCTTTAAAAATCTGCTAACCCCGAACTTTGTCTTGCCGTATTTTCTCGGGTGATGTTGAACGACGATCTCACCAATTTTATATCCAGCCCAGTGTGCAAGAACTGGCAAATATCGGTGCAATTCGCCATAAACTTTTATGTCCTGTGTCACGCTTTTTCTGTATGCTTTTAAACCGCAATTGAAATCGTGAATTTTTATCCCTGTTAGAGTTGAGACCGTGAAGTTGAAAATTTTTGATGGGATTGTTTTCGTTATCGGGTCATATCTTTTCTTTTTCCAGCCCGAGACGAGGTCATAACCTTCATCAAGTTTTTTAAGTAGATTCGGGATTTCGTGCGGGTCATCCTGTAAATCTGCGTCCATTGTTATGACGACATCTCCACGGGCGTGTTCAAATCCAACGGCAAGTGCTGCTGATTTGCCGTAGTTCCTTCTGAAACTTATGATTTTAACATTTTTATCTTTCTGTCTCAATTTTTTCAAAACATCAAGTGAGCCATCATCTGAGCCATCGTCAACAAAAATTATCTCATAGTTATACTTGTTTGCTTTTACAACTTCATTAATTTGTTGATAAAGTTCATTTAAAGATTCAACTTCGTTATAAAGCGGGATGACAATTGAGAGTAGCGGTTTTTCTTTCGTCCTTGGCATTTCCTGTCGGTGTTAATTTTCTCTGTTTTGAAAATAATTTAAGCAAAAATTTTTCAAAATAGAATTCAAAATTTTCTGGCTGGAAGGTGGCGAATTATAAAGTTTGATATTAAAATTGATTTTTTTAACTTTAAAGCGAACAAATAAAAATATAAGGAGCACTTGTATGAAAGTAGAAAAAACCAAAGAAGGTTATTTCAAACTGGTTGCCTCCTACAAGAAAGAGGCAGGGGGATGGGCGTGGATAATTCACAGAATATCTGGACTCGCTTTGACTGCTTATATTTATGTCCACATTTATGCCCTTTCAACGCTGACGAAAGGAAAGGAAGCGTTTGATGCTGAAATGGCTCTGTTTCAAAAACCATTATTTAAACTTCTTGAATGGTTGCTCTTTGCTTTCGTCCTTGCTCATACTTTAAATGGAATTAGAATCGTTCTCGTTGATTTCGGAAAGGGTGCATTCTATCACAAGAAAGCATTTGCTTATCTTATGGTGATTGGAATTATCGCATTTCTTGTTATGGGTTATTTCATCTTCAGCCACGAGATACATCAAGCATTTGCCGGGTTAATCTGAAAACTCAAAACAAATTGGAGGTTTAAAATGTCATTTAGATATTACGGCTCAAGAAAAAGTGGGTCAATAAGCTGGCTTTTGCAGAGGATAACAGGGATTTTCTTAATTTTTGCTATGGTGGGGCATTATATTTTAATGCACTATTCACCTGAAACGGGACATTCTTATGAACAGTCCGTTGCAAGATTTTCAAACGCATACTGGAAAATGTTTTATTTGACCTTTATAACGCTTGGATTGTGGCACGGGTTAAATGGTGTTTGGTCTATTTTGAGAGATTTTAAGATGAAAGAATGGCTTGCTATCACGCTTTATGGAATAATCGTTGTTTCTGGAGTTGCATTTTGGGTTCTCGGTGTAAGCACAGCATTACATTTTTAAAGCACTTTTAAAACAAAATTTCAAGAGGTGTGAAAAATGATTCATCAATTTGACGCTGTAATTGTTGGAGCTGGTGGCGCAGGATTAAGAGCAGCGCTTGAAATTCCGGAAGGTTATACCTGCGCCGTTTTAACAAAGGTTTATCCAACAAGATCACATACAGGGACAGCACAGGGCGGAGTGTGTGCAGCACTTGGCAATGAAGAAGAGGACTCCTGGGAGTATCACTTTTTTGATACGGTGAAGGGAAGCGATTTCCTTGGTGATCAGGACGCGATTGAAATAATGTGTTATGATGCGATTCGTGCGATCATTGAACTTGAACATATGGGAATGCCTTTCTCAAGAAACGAGAAAGGTTTAATTGCGCAGAGACCTTTCGGAGGGCACACGAAGCCAAAAGATCCAAATAATCCATTTGGTGAAAGAGTCCCGGTTAAAAGGGCTTGCTTTTCAGCTGATAGAACCGGACATGTTATGCTTCAAACACTTTATGAAAACTGCATTAAAAGGGGCGTTCAATTCTTCCCGGAATTCTTTGTCACAGATTTAATCGTTCAGGATAACATTGTCCGTGGTGTGGTTGCGATTGAAATTGCAACTGGCGAAATTCACATCTTTCACGCTAAGACGGTTATGTTTGCAACAGGTGGATATGGGAGAGTTTACAGGATAACATCAAACGCAGTTGTCGGGACAGGTGATGGCTTCGCGATTGTTTATAGAAGAGGAATTCCGCTTGAAGATATGGAATTTGTTCAGTTTCATCCGACAGGGCTATGGCGACTCGGGATTCTGGTCTCAGAAGCAGCAAGAGGTGAGGGTGGTGTGTTAAGGAATAGACTTGGCGAGAGGTTTATGGAAAGATACGCCCCGACCATTAAGGACCTTGCTCCGCGAGATGTCATATCAAGAGCAATGTATACTGAAATTCGTGAAGGCAGGGGAATTCAAGGACCCGATGGAACTTACTATCTCCACCTTGATCTCACACATCTCGGACCTGAAATTATAAACAAGAAACTACCCGAGATAACGGGCTTCGCGAGAATTTATCTTGGTGTTGACCCGATAAAAGAACCTATCCCGGTTCAACCGACGACTCACTATGCAATGGGCGGAATACCGACAAATGTTGACGCTGAAGTTGTAATTGACGATAAGGGAACGAAAATTGAAGGTTTCTATGCAGCTGGAGAGGTTGCATGCGTATCTGTTCACGGTGCAAATCGTCTCGGGACGAATTCCTTACTTGATATAATTGTCTTCGGTCGCCGTGGCGGGAAGAAAATGGCTGAATATATCAAAGAACATGATTTTGCACCTCTTCCGAAAGATGCCGATGAATGGACGCGTAAAACAGTTGAAAGATTGCTCAATAGCAACGGGAAAGAGCGTGTTTCAAGAATCAGGACCGAACTTCAAGAGGTTATGATGGATAAAGTTTCCGTCTTCAGAACCGGAGAAGGAATTAAAGAAGCAATTGAAAAAATCAAAGAGTTGAAAGAAAGATATAAAGAAGTCAAGATAGACGATAAAGGCAAACGGTTTAACACTGACTTGATTGAAGCAATTGAGCTTGGTAATTTACTTGACACTGCAGAGGCGATCGCATACAGCGCCTTGAATAGAACAGAGAGCAGAGGTGCACACTATCGTGAGGATTATCCGAAACGAGATGACCAGAACTGGCTCAAGCATACGCTTATATACAAAAATGAAGACAAAGAACCAATCATCAAATATAAACCTGTCGTCATAACCAAGATTCCACCTATGGAAAGAAAATATTAAAAATCACAAAGTGAGGTTTGAAAATGAAAGTAACCTTTAGAATTTTCAGGTTCAATCCTGAAACAGACAGCAAACCTTATTACAAAGATTATGAAGTAAACGCAGACCCCAAAGATAGAGTGGTTGATGTTCTCCATTACATAAAAAATGAAATTGACGGAACATTGACATTTCGTCGTTCCTGCTTACACGGGATTTGTGGTTCTGATGGAATGCGAATAAATGGGAAAAATATGCTCGCCTGTTCAATCCTTTTGCAGGACCTTGGATATACAGACAAAGATAAAACTTACAAAAAGCCAATTGTTGTTGAACCATTGCCGGGTATGCCGATTATAAAAGACCTTGTGACTGATTTTACCGACTTCTGGAAGAAATATGAAGCTGTGAAACCGTATTTAATCACAAAAACGCCACCACCGGAGCGAGAACGATTACAAAGACCTGAAGATGTTGAGCTTATAATGGAAGCATCAAAATGTATCCTATGCGCCTGTTGCACGACAAGTTGTCCATCAACATGGTCAAATGAAAATTACCTTGGTCCAGCTGCTTTGCTTAAAGCATATAGATTTATATTTGATTCAAGAGATGAAGCTACTGATGAACGCCTTGATATAATTGACACTCCGGATGGGGTATGGCGTTGTCATACGATTTTCCATTGCGTTCAAGCATGCCCGAAAGAAATTAACATCACCTGGCATATATCTCAATTGAAGAGAAAACTTGTGGAGCGTGAAATTTAAAAATTAAAGGGCGGTTTCAATACCGCCCTTTTTCATCCTTCTTTTAACTCACGAAGGTAATCAAAACTGTAAATCCCTGTATTATGCCCATCCCCCCAGGTTATCTGAATGGCATAATTCCCGACAAGATTTATTTCCTTTATCTCATACTGACCTGAAACAGGAAGTTTAACCAATGGGTTTTCTTCTCTTTCTGCCGAACAGGTTGCACACGGGCAATTATCACGCAAAAATTTCAATGTGAAAATTGTTTCATAACCATCGCTCCAGGTGAATTTTAACCTGTCGTCCTCAACTTTTTCAATTTTCGTCGGATAAATCATTTTTGCAAAATGGTTGTTTGTTTTTAAATTACAAATTGAAGATAAAAATTTAAACACGAAATCTCAAAATTCGCCGTGGAAAAAGTTGGTGAAAATGTCGTTAAGTTCTTCATTCCCGATCTTGGAAATGTTTATTTTAATCTTCAAAAATATTCAACGACGATTTCCGAAGAACACAGGTTCATCTATTATTTTGATGCCGAAGGAAGATTTATGGGTGGTTTCTTTGACGGAATAAGCTACAGGCGTGGGCTTGACAATAGATTGATGAAAAAATTTTTTGATGAAGATAAATTCAAGGTCAAGGTTTTCGTCAGTGAAGATGAAAAGGTCAGAGTCATTGAAGATGTGCTTGAAAGAGTTTTAAAGATAAGAAAAGCGATTGAGAATATTGAAGACGCCGAGGAGTTGCTTTTACGCCTTGATGACATTTTAAAATGGGATTATAAAAAGCTTGAAAAAGATGGATTAAAATTTTTCACAATTTATAAACCAATAAGCATCTTACCACCGGATCAATATCTTTCGCTTGTGCTTCAACCTGCGGAAGGATGCTCATGGAACAGGTGCACATTTTGCAGTTTTTATCAGGATAGAAGATTCAGGATAAAGTCCCCGGATGAATTCAGAGAACATATCAAAAAAGTTAAAAAATTTTTCGGCAGAGCGATCGGATTAAGAAAATCAATTTTCCTCGGTGATGCAAATGCGTTGATAATACCGCAAAAGCGATTGATTGAGCTTATTGAAATCATACACGATGAATTTCCAGTTGGACAAAGCAAAGATGGATTTGATTATGTTTTTGATGGGATATATTCCTTCCTTGATATCTTCGGCGCGGAAAGAAAAAGCATGAGCGAATATATTGAGTTGAAAAATTTACAGGTCAAAAGAATTTACATCGGGCTTGAAACCGGAGATGTGGAATTGTTCAGGTATTTGAATAAACCGGGTTCGCCAAATGAGTGTGTTGAAGTGGTTGAAGTGATTAAAAACGCCGGGATAAATGTCGGAATTATCGTCCTTGCGGGCGCTGGTGGGAAAAAGTTTTATGAAAGGCATATAAAAAACACTGTTGAAACGATTTTAAAGATGCCACTTGAAAACGGGGATATAGTTTATATTTCGCCACTTGTGCTTGATGAAGCTGATGAGTATGTCAGGATTATGAATGAAATCGGTTCGCAGGTTTTGAATAAGTTTGAGATTAAAGAGCAAGTTCTGGAGATTAAAAGCGGTCTTAAAGATTTAATTGAAAAGGGCGCAAAAATTACACTCTACGATATTCAGGAGTTCATTTACTAAAAAAGGAGCAAGCGTATGGAATTTGACAAAATTCGTGGTAACATCGGTTTTTTTCTTGGATTGTTTCTCTTCATCTTTATTTTGCTTCTTCCAACACCTCAAACTTTTATTGAATATGCAAAAAGCGGGCTTTCATCCACAAGTGTTAATTCAGATGTTTTAAAATTGTCCTACAGTATGAAGGTGACGCTTGCACTTCTTGTTTTAATGATTGTATGGTGGGTAAGTGAGGCGGTTCCGATTCCAGTTACCTCGCTTTTGCCCGGGGTTATTTTGCCCCTGTTTAAAGTTTATGGAGTTCAGGGGTCTAAACTCATTGAGCTTAACGGTAGAAATGTATTTTTGAACTACGCAAATCCTGTAATTTTTCTCTTCCTTGCCGGATTTTTAATCGCAGGTGCTATGCAAAAATGGGGACTTGACAGGAGAATCGCTCTTTGGATTCTAACACGCGGAAACATTTCAAAAAACCCCTGGAAAATTCTTTTTGGTTTAATAGTTGCGACTGCCTTTATATCAATGTGGGTTTCAAACACCGCAACAACAGCAATGATGTTTCCAATTGGTCTTGGAATACTTAACAAATTAAATGTTGAGCGGGATTCAAAATATGCTAAGGCGGTGATGCTCGGGATAGCTTATTCAGCTTCAATTGGCGGGATTGGGACAATAATCGGCACGCCCCCGAACGGCATCGCCGTCTCAATACTTTCAAAAGAGAAAATAGCACAGATCAATTTCATTGAGTGGATGGCTTTCGGCATCCCCTTTATCATCTTTGCTTTGCCAGTCCTATGGCTTGTGTTAAAATTTGTTTTCAAATCTCAAATTGAATTCGGGGAAGAGATAAAAGATGTGTTGTTTAACGAAAAAAATAAACTCGGCAAGTTAACAAAAGCGGAAAAATTAACTCTCTTCGGGTTTTTGCTCACCGTTTTCCTGTGGGTGACAAATCCATTCTGGAAATTCATCCCGTCGCTCGGGCAAAAGCTTGAATGGTTTGATGAATATTTGATAGCGGTTTTCGGATGTATCGTTTTATTTACATTGCCGGTTGATCTCAGCAATAGAAAATTCGTCCTTGATTGGAATGATTCAAAATATGTTGACTGGGGGACTTTGCTTTTATTTGGTGGTGGAATTGCTCTTTCAGATGCGCTTTTCAAAACCGGTCTTGCTAATGTTTTAGCGAGTGAATTTGTTAAATTTTTCGGTCACCCTTCGCTCTTTCTTCTTATCCTTGTCGCTGTAATCTTTATAGAAATTTTAACGGAGTTCACATCAAATACCGCTGTCACTTCTATGATGGTCCCAATACTTATTTCAATTTGCTCGGGTCTTGGAGTTAATTCAACTTTTGTTGTTTTACCTGCGACAATCGGAGCATCAATGGCTTTTATGCTTCCGGTTGCGACTCCACCAAATGCGATCGTTTATGGCTCAAAATATGTCAGCTTATACGATATGCTCAAAGCCGGGTTAATCCTTGATTTGATAATGTGGATTTTTATAAGTTTTTACTTTTACATTATCTCTTCGTTTAATCTTTTGAAATTTTGAAATCTGATTTAAAATATACACTGAAAATGTGACCTGCATCACACCGGGAGGTGAATTCAACCTTAAAA
>CAZQJI010000002.1:0-1275 GCA_964593475.1 uncultured Bacteroidota bacterium
TCGCAAGCGATTGGAAAATTCCCTTCATCTCCGCCATATAAAACGCAGCCGATATTCCCTTGCCCGAAACATCAGCTATAACAACAGAAATATTTCCATTTTTATGGACGACAAAATCGTAATAATCTCCGCCGACTTCAAAAGCTGGAACTGAAAGAGCGGAAATTTCAAACTCATCCGAAGATGGCAAAACCTTTGGAAGAAGTTTCATCTGCATCTGCTGAGCAAGCTCAAATTCACGGGAAAGTCGCTCTTTCTCAATTGACTCCTGAATCAATCTTGAATTTTCAACGCCAATTGCAATCTGATCCGCAAATGCAAGAGCAAGGTCTATTTCATCAGAAGTAAAATTTTGGTTTTGCTTCACAAGATACAAAAATCCAGAAATTTTCTGGTGCGAAACAAGAGATGCAACTAAAACATTTAAGTTGTTGATATTTGAAAGGATGTATCTTGTCTCAGGGGTTTGCTCTTCAAAATTATTGCGAAGATAATTAAAATTTTGCGCCAAATTATTTAAACTAATTTCATCAATTCCGGCAACTCCATAAATTTCATATCCATGTGGAAATTTAAGTTCAAGCCATGCAAATTTTGAACCCGTCATTTCCATTGCGATTTTAACTGCGGTGTCTGAAAACTCTTTTATATCAAGAACCTGCGCAACAAGTTTTCCGATGTTTTGAAGTGTTGAAAGCTCAGCAACTTTTCTCTCGTAAATTTCCCCCGTCGGAAGATGAAAAATCGTGCTACTGAAAACAAAGAACAAATAAACTATCAAAAATGGCTGAAGATAAAAATGGGCAAACGAAAAAAGAAAAGTTGAATAATACCTCATACCCTCTCCACTATTTCCCGTAACAAACGGGCTTTGGAGCAAAAACGAAAAAACAATTCCCAAAAAAGAATAAAGCAAAACTCTATACTTTTCGCTTTTACTTAACCTGATAACCCAGGGAATCGTGAAAGAAAACCAGATGAACAAGATCAATTGCAAAATTGAAATTATCTGTGAAACTAATCCGGCAAAGATTTCCCTCACTAATTCAGCGATGATAAAAAATACAAGTGAAATCACGAACTTAACAATCGCTTCCCTCCCACGGGCAAACAAAAAAACTTTTAGAAAAATTGAAAACACAATTGAGATCAAAAAAGTATAAATCAAACTGTGAATGTTTATCGCGATCACATCAGCATAAGAAGATGGAATTATCGTATCATCGGCTTTTTGAAGTGAAATAAAATTTTTAAAAACAAATGAAATGAGAAGCA
>CAZQJI010000002.1:1375-9528 GCA_964593475.1 uncultured Bacteroidota bacterium
TCCTATTTCAGAATTTTTTTGATTCATCTTATCAAAACGACCTTGCGAGTGGTTTTATAAACAGGTGTCTCAAGCTTGCAGAAATAAACACCGCTCGGAAGATTTCTTCCGTAATCGTCCTTTCCATCCCACACTATTCTGTAATCTCTGACGGGTTGGGCGAAAAATCTATTTTCAAGCGTCCTCACCTTCTGA
This sequence comes from uncultured Bacteroidota bacterium, assembly GCA_964593475.1. Taxonomy (GTDB): domain Bacteria; phylum Bacteroidota; class Ignavibacteria; order Kryptoniales; family Kryptoniaceae; genus Kryptonium. Next base: position 1,571 of record CAZQJI010000002.1, read on the forward strand.
CCAAGTATGTTATAGATTGAGACATTTACAAAAGTTGGCTCTGGGACATCAAGTAGAAAAATTGTTTTTGAATTGAATGGGTTAGGGAAATTTTGAGAAAGGCGAAATTCACGAGGCGGTTGGAAATCAAGATGAATCGTGAGAAAATTCCTCTCGTCTTTATTATCAACAGCAATGATCAAAAAATTTGATGGTAGCGTCGGAAGTGTTGCGGTGTATCTGTTTTCACCGACGCTTTGCATCGGAAACCTCACGGCATCAGCCATTATGAAAACTTCTTTAATTCCATTTTTTGACATGGCATAAACGGAAATTTCATAACCGTTCAAACTTTCTTTAATCTCAGGATAATTGCTTAAAATCGGACCGTGGTATAAACATGCAAGAAGACCATTGACAACGCCCCAGCCGTAATCATTATCCGGGTTATCCGCACGACTTGCGGTGTTTCTTATGGCATCTCTGACATCAAAAGAACTTAACTCCGGGTGAACCGAAAGAACCAAAGCTGCAATCCCTGCAACAATCGGACAGGATAAAGAAGTCCCGGAGGCATATCTATAACTTGATTTTGAACTCGTTGAAGCGCCATAAACAGAAACACCAAGAGCGCAGACATCCGGCTTTATCCTTCCATCGTAAGTTGGACCCATTGAGCTAAAATATGCTACCCTTCCAAGCGAATCAACAGCACCAACCGCAATGACATATTTTCCATCCGCAGGCGCAACAATATATTTCCACGATGTATTTCTCTCATTTCCCGCAGAATTTACTACGACAATTCCCTTTTGAAATGCGATATCTGCTGCTTTTGTGATTTTAGCTGTATTACCGTCCATATCCCCATAAGTATACCAATCAATGTAGCCCAAAGAGCTTGAAACGACATCAACGCCGATTGAGTCCATCCACTCAATTGCTCTAACCCAGTTATCTTCCTCAGCTGGCGTTTCACTTCTTATATCTTCCGTCTTTGCAAGGACAAATTTTGCCCCGGGCGCAACTCCGTAAATCTTCCCATCTTTCTTCCCCCCGAGAACAGATAGAGTCAATGTCCCGTGTGAATCCTGATCGGGCGAATCCTCGGGCTGATTTGCAGTTATTGTATCATTGAAAATAAAATCATATTGTGCGATCACTTCAATATTTTCAAGCGACTCATGACTTAATCTGAATCCAGTATCCATCATCCCGACAATCACATCTTTTCCAATTATATTCATTCTATGAAGTTCCTTAACGCCGGACAATCTTATCTGTCTTTCTGAAGCCCCGTAATCGTAATCAACAAGCGGTGCTTTAACTTCCCCTTTATCAAAAAATGTTCTGACTGACTTAGCAACCGGTTTAACTTCAAGAACGAATGGAAGATTTTTGACGATTTCAATCCTGGAACTGTCAAGATATGCACTTACTGCATTGAGCCATTTTGAGACAACATTTATTTGAACACCCAAAGATTTGATTTTTTCAATGTATTCTTCAAAAACTGGCAAGTCATAATAATCAAAAACTTTTGTTTCATCACGAACTGTCTTCAATCTCCGTAAATATGCTCGCTCTGAAATTGAAGATTTTAATCTGTTGTATAAAGCACCCCCTTTTGCAAGTGAAACATTTTCATAAATTCCTTTATCCTTGAAAACGATCCAGTATTTTTCCGGTTTTTCACCAGCGCTCAGAAGCGAGATGATAAAAATAAAGATGAAAAACTTTTTCATCCGCCTTCAAACTTTATTTTGAAATGATCCCACCCACCGGTTTCAAGATCAACCTCGCTTCTATCTTCTCTTATCAACTTTATCCCCTGTTCCCTGTCAAGTATTCTCCCGATAATTTTGACCTCTGAATGAAGAACATCAAGTTTTTTCAACTCACTTTCGGAAACTGTAAACAAAAGCTCGTAATCTTCACCACCGTGCAAAACATACATGAGGTAATCTTCATTGAATTCATCTTTTGCAATTTTTTTGACGAGTTCATCAACGGGTAAACTCGTCTCATAAATTTCAGCCCCGACATTACTTTGCCTGCAAATATGCCTCAAATCAGAAGATAAGCCATCGCTTATGTCAATCATTGAATTTACTTTCACTTTTAAATCTTTCAACTTATTTGCGACATCAAATCTTGGAACCGGTTTCAGATGTTTTTCAATTGCTTTCAAAAATGGTTCAAAATTTGGTTTAAAATTTTGTTTATCTTCCACTTCAAGAAATCTCTTTTTCTCACGCAGAAGTATCTTCAATCCTGCATACGATAGACCGAGCGTCCCTGTTACACAGATATAATCTCCGATTTTCGCGCCGTTTCTGTATGGGATGTTATCTTTATCCGCCTCACCTATCATCGTAACGGATATCGCCATATTTCCGAATGTTGTCGTCGTATCGCCACCTATCAAAGCAAAATTAAACTCATTACACGCTGACTTTATCCCCAGATACAAATTTTCCATCATCTCAACTGATATTTTTCTCGGTATCGCAACCGTTATCAAAGCATATCTTGGTGTTGCGAGCATCGCACATAGATCACTCAGATTCACAACCATTGATTTCCAGCCGAGATTCCTCATGGAGACATAAGTTAAATCAAAATGAATTCCCTCAATCAATGCATCAGTTGTCACAACCTGAACTTTACCTTCCGCTGGTATATAAACAGCTGCGTCATCGCCAATGCCTTTGACAATAAACGAATCACGATATGGCTGTAAAATCTCGCCTAATCTCGCAATTAACCCGAATTCCCCGACCTGTGAAATATCGGTGAAGTTTTCATCCATAAGATTTATTCGCCAATTATTTGAACAACTATATTTCTCGTCCTCGGACGATTGTCAAAATCCACAAGAACAATTTGCTGCCATGTTCCAACGAGCAATCTACCCTCAGAAAACGGAACCGTGAGCGATGCACCGAGGATTGACGCCCTCACATGAGCGTAACCATTGTCATCGCCCCACCTTGAATCGTGATGATAGCGTTTGTCCATAGGAGCAATCCTCTCAAATGCTTCCGGTAAATCCTTTAAAAGTCCCGGCTCATACTCAATCGTCGTCACACCAGCAGTTGAACCTGAAACAAAAATAGTGACATTCCCATTTTTAACCTGATGTTTTCTAACAATTTCCTGAACCTGCTCGGTTATGTCAATTATGTCGTTAAATCCTTTTGTTGAAACAGTTATTTTATCTGTTATCACTTTCATAGCATTAAACAGGCAATTTTATTGAGACAAGTTCTGTTTGATTCCGAACATAAAAAACAAGGTCATCTTTACAGAAGAAAGCATCGGGAATGAAAAATGTCAAATCATTGTAAAGGATATCTTCATAAACAAGTTTTTCTTCGGCAATATCAATTATCTTCAGAACATTTGAAAATTTCTCCACTTCAAGCGGTAATTTCCTGCGATTCAGAACATGATAATTCACAACAACAAAATTTCGCTTGCTCAAAATCTCAGCAGGAAACCTCAAATCAGCATCTTTAATAAATGGCTTGATTTTTTCCGAAATTTTCCCGTAATCAGGATGAAATTCATCAAATGGCAAAGATGTCTCAATGAAACTCATACTTTCAGCTTTTTCGTTTTTCAATTCATTTATCACTTCTGCATTGCTTTCGTGTTCTTTCAGAACCTCACCTGTTCTTGAATCAAGTTCAAAATAAAATCTTTTCTCAATCAAATTTTTAACAGCATAAACTCTGCCATTCAAAGCAAAAAGAAAATTGTAATCATCGCTTTCCCACAAAATTTTTCCTGTTCCGGAATCAACAGCATAAACTTTCCCTTGCACTGGAAAATCGGGACGCCTGAACTCGGACAGGAAAAACAAATCCTCATCCGAATCTGAAATTTGCACCCACCATTGCTCATCAAGTTCAAGATTTTCCCAAACTTTATCTCCTGTATCAATTGAGAGGCAAACAAACCTGGCAATTTTTTTATCCAAATTTCTCAACTCACACAAAATTTTATCATATCTTGTCGGAAAAATTTTCCAGATTTTAAAATCCGAAGGAGCTTTGTAAATCCATTCAGGCGTTAATTTATTCGTGGAAGAAAAAAATTTCATTATTGATTTTTTACATATTTAATTTCCGGTTCAGCGTGAACTATAACTTTTGAAACTTCCTTTATGTCAAGATAAATTTGATTTTCAATCGTCGTTGCAATCTCGTGTGCTTCTGTCAACGAAAGAGAATTGTCAAGAATGCAATTCATTGTGACCTTATACTTACCATCAATTTCCATAACCGTAACATCTTTGCAATCAACCACGCCTTTGTGTGACCTTGCTATTTCAAGAATCCTTTGAATCATCTCATCACACTGATCATTTACAATTTGCGTCTCCTTGATCATATCACTTTCTTCGTCAATGTGGATTGAAATTTTATCAACATCTGGAATTTTTTCTTTTATCATCTTTTCAATTTGATTTGCAACCTCGTGCGCCTCTTCAAGGGTCTGTTCGCTTCCGCATTCAAGATGAAGATCAACAAAGTATTTATCCTTTACCTTTTGAACCTCTATATTGTGAGCTGACATCCCCGAGCTGACAAGTATCATTCTTATCTTATCAATCACAGTTTCATCATCCGTCTCTATTGGCTCTGCATGTATAACAATATCAACATTAGGGATGATCTGCTTTACTCTTTCCTCAATCAAATTCATCACCTGATGCGCATGCTCAAATGGAAGAGTTCTTTTTATATCAACGATCATATCAACAAACGACTTTGAACCCGACTGCCTGATTCTTATATTTCTACAATTCACAACACCGTCAATTTTCATAACTTCATCTTTTACCCTTTCAACTAAATTGACATCTGGAATTTTATCCGTGAGCATGTCAATTGTTCTCTTGCCGAGTCGTAAACTTATCCATATCACAATTCCAGAGACAACCAGAGCAGCAAACGCATCTGCCTTATGAAATCCAAACCATGCCCCGATCAAACCAACTATGACAACAGCCGAGCTTAAAATATCGGTGCTAAAATGAAGCGCATCCGCCTCAAGAGCCTGACTGTTATATTTTTTTGCAGCTTTAAATAAAATCCTTGAACGAGAGTAATCAACCACAATTGCTGTGATTATAACAGCAAAGCTCCAGAAATTCACCTCTATATGAACTTCGTGGAAGAAAATTCTATTAACAGCTTCATAAATTATCCATCCGCAGGTGATAAGAAGGAGCAAGGTTTCAAATAGAGCTGAAAGATTTTCAAATTTGCCATGCCCGTATGTGTGTTCTCTATCGGCGGGTTTATCTGCGATTTTCACAGCAAAATAAGTCATCGCTGCTGCCACAAGGTCAAGTCCACTGTGAGCAGCTTCAGAGAGAATACCCAAACTTCCAGTCATCAACCCGACGATGAGTTTAAATCCAGTTAAAAAAACAGCAGCGACAACCGAACTTATAGCTGCCTTTTGCTTTTCTACACTTGCCTGAACTTCCATTCTAAATTAAAATTTTTTGAAGTATCACGGAAATACTTTTTAAATTTATTCAAGAAAACATGCAATTGCAAACTTGCTAATTTAAAATAAATTTATTTCAAATTTGATGCGAAACATAAAACTTTTAATTGAATACGATGGGACAAATTTCGTCGGCTGGCAAATCCAACCAAATGGAAGAAGTGTGCAGGGTGAAATAAAGAAAGCAATAAAACAAATAACAGGTGAAGATGTAAATCTTATTGGCGCAAGCAGAACCGACGCCGGAGTTCACGCCCGAGGTCAGGTCGCAAACTTTAAATCTCAAACCGAAATCCCGCCAGAAAATCTAAAAAAAGCCCTGAACTCAATCCTGCCCGATGACATTGTAATTCACTTCGTTGAAGATGTCTCACCTGATTTCCACGCAAGATATAGCGCAATTGAAAAAACATATAGATATTTCATCTCCAGAAACAAAATAGCAATCGGAAGAAATTATGTCTGGTTCGTTAGATATGAGATTGACTTTGAAAAACTTCAAGAATGTGCTAAACTTATAATCGGAAAACATGATTTTGAAATCTTCTCAAAAAAAGGAACAAATGTCAAAAACTATATCTGTGATGTAAAATTCGCAAATTGGGAAAAAGAAAAAGATAGATTTGTCTTCACAATAACTGCAAATAGATTCCTCTACGGGATGGTGCGTGGACTTGTTGGGGCTATGATTGATGTTGCAAGAGGCAGATTTGAAATTGATGTCTTTAAAAAGATGATTTTTGAAAAGTCCACCCAAACAGAACTTATGCACGCACCCGCAAGCGGTCTTTTCCTTGAAGAAGTGAGATATTGAAAAAGAAACATTAACTTCAAGTTTTTCGTATATTTCAACCAGAAAATAAAACAAAATTTTTTCAAAAAGCCATGCGAAAATTATCTATAACTTTGCTTTTTATTTTGCTTCTCCAAAACCTCTTCGCACAGGAAGAAGAAAGAAAAATTGAGAGTTTGATTGATGAGATTTTAAGCAAAATTGAAAGTTATTACTCAACAGAGGAAACACTCCCCGATTATCAAATACAGAAACAGAAAGAACTCCAGAAACAACTTGAGAGGATAAGAAAACAACTTGAGATACTCAAAAAGCAAAAAGATTTAATTGAGCCAGAAAAATTTCAACAAGAACTTGAAAGAATTCAAAAAACAGCAATTGAAATTCAGAAGGCAAGTCAAGAATTAATTGAGCAAACTCAAAAAATAATGACTTTCCCGTTTGCTTCGGCTTTCAGATTTAATGGCGATACGGAAATTGGTAAAGATGATTTCATTGATGGGAATGTGCTTGTTCAAGATGGCGATTTGATAATCTACGGCAAAATCAACGGAGATATACTCGTTGAAAATGGCGATGTCATTGTAAAAGAAGGGGCAGAAGTCAACGGAGATATTTACACAACAAATGGAGAGATAAAAATAAGCCCCGGCGCTAAATTTACCGGGGAAAAATATGAGAACTTTTCACAAATTGCCAAAATTGATAGTTTAATCTCATACGACAGGAAAAAACATAAGATAGTATTCAAATACAACGCTGGAATTGACAAATTCAAGCAATTTCACGATGAAATCCCGGGCTTTGATAATTTTTATTTTGAATTTGAAAGGGTAAGCGGTTTCAAAATTGGTTTAATTTATCCGAGAAAATTTACCTACATAATTGACAAACCAATCTCAATGTATGGCTATGGTGCCTATGCAACGAAATCACACAGATGGCTCTTTTCACTCGGGCTTGATAGATTAATAGCCCGTTCAAATGATAATTTATTTCTGATTCTCGGCGCTGAAGTTCATTCAACTATCGGAACAAAAGACAACTGGCTCATCTCTCCAAATGCAAACACGATCTCCGCACTTCTGTGGAACAACGATTACCGTGACTATTTCAAACAGGAAGGATTTAACATTTATCTTGAATTAGCAATTCTGAAAAAATTCAACAATTTAAAATTGAACTACTCAAACGATAACTATTCAACTGAGGTCTCACGATACATAAAATACTTCGGCTGGAATGAGAAAAGACCATTCAGAGAAAATCCACCTGTTTATGATGGAAATTTGAAATCAATTTCACTTAACTATTCGGTTGGGAGTTTTCGCCTGATTGAGGGATTCAGAAAATCTGGCGCTGGATTCCAAATTTACATTGAAAGAGAACTCGGAAAATTAAAATACACAATTTTGATAACGGAATTAAAAGCGAGGTTGAGTTTATCAAATTATGATAATTTTGGTTTCAGGTTGAGGATAGGGACATCAAATCAAATTTTGCCAAAGCAAAAGTCGTTTGAAATTGGCGGTTTCGGGACGCTTTACGCTTTTCCATACAAAGCATTTGAAGGAAACAAAATGTTACTTGCAAATTTTGAATACATTTTGAGAAATCCAGTTGATTTCTTTGACTTTGTTAACTTCTTCATTTTCTTTGA
>CAZQJI010000002.1:9628-18023 GCA_964593475.1 uncultured Bacteroidota bacterium
CGTAAGCTTGCTCACTTCCCCAATTGAATAATAAAGTCGCTCAATTTTAAACTCTCGCATCTCCGTCCGTCCTTTTTGTTTTATTTTAACGATTTCCTGATTAAAATTCAACACAAGATTGATTTAATCAGGGTTTAACATTGATTTAACAAAGCATTAATTTTTGAATGATAAATTTCGTATGGCTTTTGAAAAAAAGTGCTTTTTCGTAAATTTAGTTTGTAAATCTCAAAGAAATGAGAACACCCCGATGAAAAACACAATTGAATATCTAATCAAACTTCGTGAGGAAGCAAAACTCGGTGGCGGAGTAAAAAGAATTGAAGAACAACACAAAAAAGGCAAATTAACTGCAAGAGAACGTCTTGAAATTTTGCTTGACGATGGAAGTTTTCAGGAGATAGATATGTTTGTGAGGCATAGAACTCATGATTTTGGAATGGATAAACAAAGACCCCTTGGAGATGGAGTTGTAACTGGATATGGAACAATTGATGGACGGCTTGTTTTTGTGTTCAGTCAGGATTTCACTGTTTTCGGTGGCTCTCTTTCAGAGGCACACGCTGAAAAAATATGCAAGATAATGGATCTTGCGATGAAAGTTGGTGCCCCTGTTATTGGCTTAAACGATTCTGGCGGGGCGAGGATTCAAGAAGGGGTTGCAAGTTTAGGTGGCTATGCGGAAATTTTTCTAAGAAATACGCTCGCCTCGGGAGTTATACCACAAATCTCTGCAATTATGGGTCCGTGTGCTGGTGGAGCTGTTTATTCACCTGCTATAACCGATTTCGTTTTTATGGTGAAAAATACAAGTTATATGTTTGTAACAGGACCAAATGTTGTAAAGACCGTAACACACGAAGATGTGACTTTTGAAGAACTTGGCGGTGCAATGGTTCACGCAACGAAAAGTGGTGTAGCACATTTCATCTGCGAAAACGATGTTGAATGTTTATTGCACATAAGAAAACTTTTAAGTTATCTCCCATCAAACAATATGGAAGACCCACCAAGAATTGAAACAGGAGATGACCCGAATCGTGAAGAACCAAAACTTGACTCTATAATCCCGGATAATCCAAACAAACCCTACGATATGAAAGAAATAATTCTTTCAGTTGTTGATAACGGTGAATTTCTTGAGGTTCACGAATACTTTGCTCAAAATATAATTTGTGGATTTGCAAGATTTGATGGCTACCCCGTTGGAATTGTTGCAAACCAGCCAGCGGTGCTTGCGGGTGTTCTGGACATTGACGCATCTGTTAAAGCAGCAAGATTTGTCAGATTCTGCGATGCTTTCAATATACCGATAATAACCTTCGTTGATGTCCCCGGGTTTATGCCCGGAACAGATCAAGAATGGCGCGGGATAATAAAACACGGCGCTAAACTTCTTTACGCATATTGCGAAGCAACAGTGCCAAAAATTACAATCATCACAAGAAAAGCATACGGTGGCGCATACGATGTTATGGGTTCAAAACATATAAGAAGTGATATAAATTACGCCTGGCCAACAGCCGAAATCGCAGTGATGGGTCCGAAAGGAGCGGTTGAAATAATTTTCAAAAAAGAGATTGAAAAAGCAGAAAATCCAGAGGAACTTGAAGAGAAATTAATTCAGGAATACAGGGATAAATTCGCACATCCATATATCGCTGCTGAAAGAGGTTACATTGACGATGTCATTGAGCCAAGGAAAACAAGACCGATGATAATAAAAGCACTTCGCATGCTTGAGAACAAAGTTGATACAAATCCGAGGAAAAAACATGGCAATATCCCATTGTAAAATTAAATCAGGGCACTATGTTTGAAACAATTTTGATTGTTTCAGCAATTCTTTATTCGCTTGAAATAGTTTTGTTTTTAATTGGGCTCGGGAAAAAAGGCAAAAAAAATGGAATTAACACAGAAACCACCAACAATGGTCATCTGCCAAGAGTAAGCGTTGTCGTCGCTGCAAGAAATGAAGAAGAAAATATTGAAAGGTGTATAAAAGCAATACTTGAACTTGACTATCCACAGGACAAACTTGAGATAATAGTTGCTGACGATGGTTCAACAGATAGAACATCTGAGATAATTTCAAATTTGCAAAAGGGAAATCCACATTTAAAACTTCTCAAAATAAATTCACAAGTTAACAATTTAAAAGGCAAAGCAAACGCACTTGCCCAGGCAATAGATAAAACAACAGGTGAATTTATATTCATGACAGATGCTGATTGCGCCGTCCCGAGAAATTGGGTAAAGGGAATGTTAAAGTATTTTGACGATAAAACAGGAGTTGCATCGGGGATAACGATAATTGAAAACGGGAAAATTTTTTATGGAATGCAGTCGCTTGATTGGGCTTTTCTACTCGGGGTCGCAGCTGCTGTTGGAAAACTTTTTAAACCTGTTGCCTGTATTGGAAATAATATGGTTTTCCGCAAAGAAGCATATATGGAGTGTGGTGGATATCAAAATTTAAAATTCAGCATAACCGAAGATTATGCCCTATTTAAAGCTATAATTCAAAATGGAAAATGGACTTATTCATTTCCTGTTGATCCAGACACACTTGTTATGAGCAAACCAGTTAAGACATGGGGGGAACTTTATCATCAAAAGAAAAGATGGGGAACTGGTGGACTTGACACCGGTCCACTTGGAATAATAGTGATGTCAGGTGGATATGTATTTCATCTTCTGATTTTACTTTCACCATTTTTCATAAGCAAGGTCTTGTATCTTGCTATTGCAATTGTTTTAAAGTTTTTGATTGACGGTATTTTCCTTTTTAAAATTTTGAGAAAATTTAAAAAAGTTTCACTTCTCAAATATTTCCCATTTTTTGAGATTTACTACATTATCTATGTTGTTGTACTTCCATTTGCGGTTTTCTTTGGCGGGAAGATTGTATGGAAAGAGAGAAAATATAAAGGATTGCGAAATCTTGAAGTGGTGGAATGAAATGTTTCGCCCTCATGCTAAACTTTTCACGAAAAATTCCGATAAATAAAAAAGCAGAGTCCATAAATAAAACAAGATTCGGTAAATGTTTAAAAAATGTCCTATGTGCAATAATATCTGGAAAACGAAAAACGAATTTTTAAACGATGAAAATATAAAGCTCATCGGTTATCAAAAATATATGGGAAGTTATGGCGGGGGGTATTTACTTTTCAAACATAGTTCCAAATTTTGCGGGACGACGATCGCTATAAAGTCCTCTTTCTTTGCTGATGGGACCACATCAACGCAAAGATTAAAGAGAATCATCAAAAAAGAGAGCGGGCACTGAAGCCCGCTCATAAATTTATTTACTTCTGACCAATGCTGGTCCTTCCCTGCGGGCAAATGTCCAGATATAATCACGCAATGCTCTTATTTGCTCATTTGCATTCCCATCAAGAATATCCGGAACCGGACTTGTCCCACCATAGAAAAATGTCGGCATGTTTGTTCCTGGCTGAATTGCCTGGGGATCACGCAACCAATCAATCACCCACTCTGGTTTTAACCTCCTTGGAGCAAGATCAAGATTTGGAGCAAGCATTGATGCTGAAAGACCACTTCCAACAGTATGACACTTCAAACATTGCAACTTATCAAACAATTCCTTTCCTGCCTGAACATATTTCTTTTCAAGCGGAACATCATAACTTCTGACTTTGAATTCTTGATTGCTCAATCCGAGGAAATACTTTATCAAAGATGTTATCTCATCATCGGTAAGCTGAAAAGTTGGCATTCTGAGTTTAAACCATGGTCTTATCGTGCTTGGATTTTTCAAAAATTCATAAAGCCATGGTTCCTGAACCTTCGCACCCTCAATAGTAAGAAGTGGTGGTCTCAACCCCGGGTCTTCAATCATAGGATGAATATATCCGCCTTGCTCTTCTATTTGATGACAATTGATGCAATTATACCAGAGTGTTAACCTCCTGCCTTCGTTTATCTCCTTTCGTTTCCTGTCAAATGTTTGAACATACTTCGGACCAACCTCATTCTTTTTAAAACTTGCAATTAAAGTCACAAGAGCATCAATCTCTTTATCTGTAAAATTAAACTGAGGCATCTTCAATTGAATTCTCTCAGTTGAATATCCCCTCGGGTCACGGAGCTTTTCTGCAAGCCAGACCAAACGATCTTTCGGAAGATAATCTTTATATCCGAAATCAAGCTGTTCAATGTTCTTTCTTGCAAAGTCAGATATATCAACACTTACTTTTGTCTCACGCTCAGTCCCTTTAATCTCGTGACAACCATAGCATCCATAACTCTTTATTAACTTCAATCCCTGTTCAGCTTTCTCATTGGTGTAATTAATTTTGATTGAAGCATAATCAACTGTATCTCTCAATGTCATAAGATAAGCAACTATATCGCTTGCTTCCTGATCCGTTAATCTTAAGCTTGGCATTTTCGTATTCGGCAGGTAATGGCGTGGATTTTTGAGCCAATCATAAAGCCACTGCGGATTTATTTTGCTACCAATTTTTGTAAGTTCCGGCGCCACATCATAATTTAAACCTCTTGTCTCACGCACAACTTTATTTTCACCAATTGCATGACATCCAAGACAACCGATGTTTTCAACTAGCTCTTTTCCTCTTGCTGGATTCCCTCCACCTGTGTATTTGAATTGATACTGCCAATTTTTAGCGCTATCCTGACCAATTTTCACAAGGTAAGCAGTTATCGCTTCAGCTTCTTCTGGGGTTAATTTAAAGTTTGGCATCCTCCCGTGCGGTAGATATTCTCTCGGATTTAGAACCCAGCGATAAATCCAGCCCGGGTATGTTTTAACAAGCAAATTATTCAAACTCGGTCCTACCTTTGGAAAATCATTGTATCCATCAATTCCGTGGCAACCATAGCAACCTGATTCAATTAAAATATGCTTCCCCATCGTTAACTTCGGAGCCCATTTGAGATTTATCTCGTTGAAATGACAATCATTGCATCCTGCTTCAATGTTTTCCTTTTTCAAAATTGGCCATTCCCAATGTTTATCCTTATCACCATGGGCATATCCCTCTGTTAGAGCTGGACCCTGACCGCGATGGCAAGGTGTACAGCCAAAAGTTTCAGGGTTATGCTTTGCGAGAAGTTCAGGATTTGGATGTGTTCTGAATGGTTGCGGTGCATCCTCAAAAAGAGGGTCATTCCAGCCAAGATGGCATGTCTGACATCTATCAACACGCGCCTTCAAAGTCCCGAAATTGGTCCGCTCAAATTCCGGAAGTATTACTTGAATAATCTTTATTTTAGATTCTTTCGTCTTTTGAATCCTATCTTTAATCTTATTTATCTCATCAAGCAATTTATTAAGTTCATGCTCTGCGTCATCAACCCTTGCTCTGTATTTTTTAACGATAGCCCACACTGAATCTTTTTTTCTTGTTAGGTCTTCTATCTTTGCGTTGAATTCCTTCATCAAACTTTCTTCTCTCTGAACCTTTTCCCACCACTTTTGAATTTCTTTTTCACCTTCTTTATCAAGTTTCGCTTTCTGGTAAAAGTAATAATACTCATCAGATCTGCTTTTGGCAAATTGAAATTCACGCGTCAAGTCAGCAAGTTCTTTCTCATACCTTTTATAATCCGCAAGAGCATTTTTATATTCATCGGACTTTAAAGCTTGCCTTGCCTTTTCAAGTTCTTCTGTTAACTCCCTATATCTTGTGCTGTCAAAATTTGCAAGTGCTACTTTATAAAGTGAGTCAAGTTTAGCAAGTTTCAGCTGATAAAATTTTCTCTGATATTCTTTCCATGGTCTTCTTGTTGATACTTCATCTATCACAGCCCAGAGAGTTGCCAGAAAAAGTATGCCGGCAAGCGCCAGGTAAATTTTATCATATCTTCTTTGTTCAACCGGAATTTCTCTACGCTTCTTCAACCAGGTGAAAATCATTTTAGAAACCGGGATTTTGTTTTTAATTAAACATTAAACCACGGCGTCACCCACACATATTTAACATTTAGGGTCCATCTTAAAATCATCTTTATCGGCAGGGCTATCATAGTCAAAAGCAGGTATGATGTAATCAAATATCTTGTTAAGCCAAATTTTTCCGCGAACTCGGGCATTTTCTTTTTCAACCAGATCCATCCAAGTGGCATTAAAACAGCATAATAACCGATGACAAAAATACCACCAAGCACAGAAGCAATCGGGTTTAAAGTTCCATCAGGATTATGAGTTGGTATTCCAAAAAGTTCAGTTAAATCAACATTTGTAATTGCAACCACTTTATGCGGATCCCATTCCTCCCAGGGCCAGAAGAAATTCCACCCCGGACCCCTAAAGAATGTCCCGACGAAAATTAAAAGAACCCAGAGAACAAGAAATCCAAAAGCAAAAATTGTAATTGCCCATTTTCTCTCTTTAAAAGTGTAATATCCATTCCCTTTCGGATTTATATCAATGTATGGAATTGCCATCAAGCCAATTATAATCAAGGTCGGTAGAAGAACTCCCGCTATCCACGGGTCAAAATAAACAAGCATTTCTTGAAGTCCAAGGAAATACCACGGTGCTTTTGATGGATTTGGTGTAAGGGTTGGATTTGCGGGTTCCTCAAGCGGTGCATCAAAAGCAATTGACCAGACAAGGACAAAAGCCATAACTGCAACTGCTGCTATGAACTCAACACGAACAAGATAAGGCCAGACCTGAACTTTATCTGATTCATCAGCTTCATACGGTATACCGCGTTCATCATTTTTCTTCGCCTTTTTCATTGCATAGATAAAAAATCCGTAAACCGTAAAGAGTAGAATTATTATCGGGAAATTGTCCGGATTTCCGAGTATTCTTAAAAGGTTGTGCATAACCTGAAACTTTAACTTTTATTTTAAATCTTTTTTGGCACAGGACCTGAAATTCCACCATCTTTTCTCACACGCCAGAAATGAACAGCGAGGAAAATTGCTGTAACAAGCGGCAGAAATATACAGTGCAAAACATAAAATCTCAACAACGCCGGTGGTCCAACTTGAGTCCCACCCAAAAGCAAAAATCTAACATCATTATCCGGTCTCATCCCAAGCTCAGGACCAAATGGTCCCTGGTGTCCAAGGAAAGGTGTAGCACGTGCCATATTCGTTCCAACAGTCACAGCCCAGATAGCAAGTTGATCCCAGGGCAAAAGATAACCTGTAAAACTTAACAAAAATGTAAGAAGCAAAAGTATTACACCAATTACCCAATTAAATTGACGCGGTGGCTTATATGAACCCGTCAAAAATACTCTGAACATATGAAGCATCACAGTTATAACCATAAGATGCGCTGACCAACGATGCATATTTCTTATCAGCGCCCCAAACGGGACATCGTTCATGAGATATTTCATATCCTCATAAGCATATTCAGCTGCCGGGCGATAGTAAAACATTAATATCACACCTGTGATCGTGAGAATTATAAATAAAAGAAAAGAAATTCCACCCATTCCCCAGGTGTAGCCGTAATTTACGGCGTGTCTTGATACTCTTACTGGATGAAGATGCAGGAAAACATTATCAACAACCATCAAAGCTCTATTTCTCTGGGTGTCTTCATATCCGTGGCGGAAAATTGATTTATAAATTTCCGAACTTTTTATCTTCTTTTTTATCTGGGCAAGCATATCTTTAATTCAAAATTTTTGTTTTAAATTAACCTCTGTAAGGTAGAAAAGATCCGGGTTTGCCCCATTCGCCTTTCTCGTATCTGTAAGTTATACCTTTATCAATTAAAAGCTGTCCATCTTCAGCAAGTGTGATTTTAACTCTCTCAAGTGGTCTTGGAGCTGGACCTTCAAAATTTATTCCTGATTTTCTAAAACCGCTCCCGTGACATGGGCATTTGAACTTATTCTCACTGCTTAACCATCTCGGTGTGCAACCAAGATGAGTGCAAACTGCAAGCAAAGCATAAAATCCATCTTCCTCACGAACTATCCAGACACGCTGTGAATCTTTAAATCTCTCGCTTACCTCACCAACAGTATATTCATCCGGATAACCTGCTTTAAACGCAGTCGGCGGTTCATAAAGAACCCGTGGAAATAAATATCTTATCACGCCAATAATTGAAGTAAATATAAATCCAAGGAATCCAAGCCAGCCAGCAAGCGTCAGAAAAGAACGGCGGTTGAACTTCCACAAGCCCGTGTCATTTTCAGGTGGCTTATCCTGCTTTGGAATAACTTTTTTCTTGACCTCTTTTTGAGCTACTTCCTGATTTGCCTGCTGATTCAAAGTTTCACTCATAAATCAGGTGTCAAATTTTGTTTTAGAAAATTAGGATAAAAAAACTCCTTCTTTGAGGCAAAAAAATTTATACCGCTTGCTTCTGCGGGAAAAAAATACAAATTTTATCTCCAATTGAATCAACCACGCTTTGAAGATTAAC
>CAZQJI010000002.1:18123-24213 GCA_964593475.1 uncultured Bacteroidota bacterium
CTATCTTTTTGAACCATATCAATTGTTTCCCAAGGGCAGTATTTAGCACAAAGTTTGCAACCTATGCAAATATCTTCATCAACTATGACAATGCCATTTACATTTGAAAATGGATTTGTCCCATTTGCGAGATTCTGTTTTAAAATGTCAAGCGTGGTTGATCTGACACCATTGAAGGAATCAATATATTCAGGACCTCTCACTTTATATATACAATCAACAGGGCAAAATTCTATGCAAACTTCACAGCCAGTGCAACCAACCGGATTGACGACAGCTACAAGTTTAACTTTTTTCTTTCTCGCTGTTTTCTGCGCTGCTTCATTTATTTGAACCTGTGACACTTAACATTCTCAGTTTATTTTCCTATTTCCTCAATTGATTCAAAAATATGTCCTATCTTTAACATCCGATGCAACAAAGCCAGAAATCAACATTTTTTTCTTCTCCTTGACAACCTTATCAGCCGTTGGCTTATCATATTGCTCTGCGGAATCAACAAGAACGGTCACAACATTATTTTTAACCTCTGCAAATCCTTCACCGACGACGAAATAACTTACATTTCCATTTTCATCAACAAGTTTAACCGTTCCGATTTCAAGCGTGCTTATTAAAGGAGCGTGATTATAGAGAACCTGAAAACTTCCCATCGTCCCTGGCAAAGTTACACTTTTTACTTTACCACGATAAATAACTTTCTCTGGCGTTAATATCTCTACATGTATTAACTTTTCCATTTTTAATCAAGTTTCATTTTCTTTGCCTTATCAAATGCCTCATCAATTGTCCCGACCATGTAAAATGCCATTTCCGGAAGTTCATCACATTCACCTTCAATTATCGCTTTGAAGCCAGCAATTGTATCCTGAAGTTTGACATATCTTCCCTCTGTTCCGGTGAATGCCTCGGCAACGAAGAATGGCTGTGATAAAAATCTCTGTATTTTTCTTGCTCTCGCAACTGTGAGTTTATCCTCCTCTGAAAGTTCATCTATTCCGAGAATGTTAATTATATCCTGCAGGTCCTTGTATGTTTGCAAAATTTCCTTAACCTTTTTAGCCACATAATAATGCTCATCTCCAACAACTTTCGGGTCAAGCAGACGAGATGTTGAGTCAAGAGGGTCAACTGCAGGATAAATACCAAGCTCAGCAATTTGTCTTGAGAGAACCGTTGTCGCATCAAGATGACCGAATGTAGTAGCTGGTGCTGGGTCTGTTAAGTCATCAGCGGGGACATAGATTGCCTGAACAGATGTGATTGAACCACGCTTAGTTGAAACAATTCTCTCTTGAAGTTCCCCCATTTCAGTTGCGAGCGTTGGCTGATAACCCACAGCTGAGGGCATTCTCCCAAGCAAAGCCGAAACCTCAGAACCAGCTTGTGTGAATCTGAAAATGT
The DNA here is from genome assembly GCA_964593475.1 of uncultured Bacteroidota bacterium. GTDB lineage: Bacteria > Bacteroidota > Ignavibacteria > Kryptoniales > Kryptoniaceae > Kryptonium. The sequence goes on from CAZQJI010000002.1 coordinate 19,528, forward strand.
TATCTATGAAAAGAAGAACATCCTTACCTTCTTCGTCTCTGAAATACTCCGCAATTGAAAGAGCACTTAACCCCACTCTCAACCTTGCACCCGGTGGCTCATTCATCTGCCCGAAGACAAGAACTGCATTCTTCAAAACTCCGGATTGTTTCATCTCAAGCCAGAGCTCATTCCCTTCTCTTGTTCTTTCACCAACACCACCGAAAACAGAATAACCCTTGTGATAAACGGCAATGTTATGAATCATCTCCATAATCAGAACTGTTTTCCCGACCCCGGCTCCTCCGAAAAGTCCAACCTTTCCACCCTTCGGATATGGTTCAAGCAAATCTATAACTTTTATACCTGTTTCAAGAATTTCCCTCTTTGTGCTTAATTCCGTAAAATCTGGTGGCTCACGATGTATAGGATAATATTTTTCTGCCTCAATTGGTCCAAGCCCGTCAATTGGCTCACCAACTACATTTAAAAGTCGTCCGAGAACCTTCGGACCAACAGGAACTTTTATTGGTCCCTCGGTATCATAAGCTTTCATCCCACGAACGAGACCATCGGTTGAATCAAGAGCGACCGCACGGACACGATTTTCCCCAAGATGCTGTTGAACTTCCGCCCAGAGAATTTCTTCTTTGCCTTCAATGTTAACCCTTGGGATTTTAATCGCATTGTAAATTGCAGGAAGATATCCATCCTCAAACTCAATGTCAATGACAGGTCCAATGATTTGAACTATTCTTCCTTCTCTCATTAAATCTCAATTACTTTTTGTTTTTCACAAAATATACGAAATCTTGACAACTTTTCAAAAAATCAGTTTAAATGAATTCCATTTGCTCTTCTCTTTCTTGAAGATATGTAAATTGTTATCGCAAAGCCAGCAAAGATCAAATACGGCACAACAAGAAGATATACAATCCCATCGTTTAAACCGCTTGCCAATTTCATCCCCTCCTCCGAATTTGTAACATTCTGTTTACACATTGCGCACTGAGCATATGCAAAACTTGAAACAAGCAAGAGATTGAGCAAAAAAATCAATCCTGAAAAAATTAATTTCTTCATAAGCCAACTCCTAAAATTTTATTTTACTTGAAAATGTGATAAAGCATAAGATATATCAAAACACCTGTCAAAGAGACATACATCCACACGGGTAAAGTTACACGGGCAATTTTCGGATGTTTATCAAATTTTCTGAGCAAAGCCAGCATTAAAGTCACAATCGCAAGTGGAAGAGCAAAAATCGCAAGTAATGTATGAGATGACAAAATTACAAGATAAACACTCCGCCAGAATCCTGTTTCTTTAAATCTTGTTATACCAGCACTGTAATGATAAACGAGATATCCAATTAAGAAAAGGGATGAAGAAACAAAAGCAGAAAGCATAAAATTTCTATGCCCCTGGATATTTCGCCTTTTTATGTTAACAAAACCAAGAAAAAGAAAGATAAAACTTAACAGATTAAAGAACGCATTCAGCGTCGGCAAAAATTTTATCACTTCTCTTTCAAAATTAATTTAACATCCTTGATTAACTTATCAACTTCTTCCGGGTCCGTTCCACCGTAATAACCCCTTATCCGTCCCTTAGCATCAACAAGGACAAATCTATCGCTATGGATAAAGTCACCGGGTCCACCGTCACCTTCCCCAATCGGGAGTTTAAAACCATGCCTTGCTAAATCATAAATCTTTTTCTTTTCTCCCGTGACAAAAAACCACTTCCCATCAATTGCACCCCATCCTTTAGCATACATTGAAAGAACCCATACGGAATCTGTTTCGGGGTCAACTGTAAATGAAACAAGTTTAACTTTCGGATTATCTTTGAATGCTTCCTGAACTCGTGTCATCTGCTCAGTCATCCTCGGACAAATGCCAGCACAACTTGTGAAAAAGAAATCCGCCACCCAGACATCACCCTTTAATTTTTCAAGATTGATTTCTTCACCACGATGGTCAATTAAACTGAACTGCGGAATCTCACCATAAACAGGGAAATCCTTAGCTGAAGACATTTTTTTAATTTCAATAGCAAGCACTACCAAAATTCCAATTGCAATACTAAAAATACCAAGAACAACTTTTCTTCCACTCATATTAAAAAATAATCTTTCTTTTGAACCTTTGAACCCTTGAGCTCTTGAACCCTTGAGCTCTCTCAATAATATCCTAATCCAAGTCGCATCAAAAGGGCAACACTTCCCTCTGGAATAAGCGCAGCTGCAAGCGCAACGATTAAAATAAGTGGCAAAACTATTGAATAAATCAAACCAAGTTGTTCAAACTTCAAATGCATAAAATAAGCAGCGATCAAAGTTGCTTTCATCAAAGCCATTATCGTAAAAAGCAAAGCCATAAGTGAATGTGATATTGGAAGAAATGCGACAATAACTTCAACAATCGTGATTGCAAGAAGTTGAGCCCAAACTCGCCAATAAACTTTTTTACTTGATTGATGAATTACCTCAGTCATAGGAAATTTAAAAATTTTTGTTTTTAAAGAAGATAGAAAAACGCAAAAATGAAAACCCAAACAAGATCAACGAAGTGCCAGTAAAGTCCTGCAACTTCAACACCTTCATAAGAACCACGCTTGTCATAAATTCCCTTTGCAACTCTAATCGCCATAATTGTCAAAATGATCACACCACTTAACACATGTGAGCCATGAAAACCTGTTATCACAAAAAACGATGCCGAGAAAAGCGGAACACCCCATGGATTACTTGTCAAACGAGCACCTTCATGAATCAAATGACCCCATTCATATGCCTGACACATCAAAAATAAAAGCCCGCCACCAATTGTCAACAGAAGATATTTGAGAACCCCTTTCCTATCCATCCTTTTTCCAGCATCAACGGCAAGCGCCATCGTTAAACTACTGCAAATCAAAATGAAAGTCATAATACTCACAAACAACAACGGCAATTTTGCACTTATAAATGGGAACGAAGAAAAAATTTCAATTCTACTTGGCCAGCTTGGCAAACTCGCCCTCAAAGAACCATAACCCGCAAGCAATCCACCAAATGTAAACGCATCAGAGAGAATAAAAATCCACATTGTAAATTTTTCCCTTGAAACACCGAAAGGCGATTTACCACCGCCCCACGGCGATTTCAAAACTTTTTCCTGCTCAAGTGTTACTTCCTGAGTCATTTTGCTAATTCTCCAAATTTTGTTTTTATGTTGTAACTTTTATAAAGACAAAAAGATAAAGCCAGAGAATGTCAAGAAAATGCCAGTAAGTTATACAAAGTTCAACACCAAGTTTATTGCGTGAATTATAAAATCCGAGCAATGACTTAACAAAGACATAAACCAAAGATACAATTCCACCAGCAAGATGAACAGCATGGGCACCCGTCAAAAGATAGAAGAAAGAACTTGACGGATTTGTATTGACATATATCCCCGCATCTCTCAGCTGATTCCATCCGATTATCTGACCAGCAAGAAAAAGCAAACCGAGAAAAGTTGAAATTGCGAATAAAATTTTAAACGAAACTATCTTATCTCTTCTTAATTTGAAATAACTCAACTGAATCGTCAAACTGCTCAAAAGCAAGACGAAAGTGTTAAACCAGAAAATCCCCGGCATTTCAAATCTAAGCCAATTCCCAACCGAATGCCTGACTATATAAGCGCTTGTCAGAGCTGAGAAAAGCATTATAATTGCAGATATAAAAAGCCATAAACCAAACTTGGCGGGCTGAACGGGCAAAGCATACGAAGAAGAATGCCCGCCAGCACCACCGCCACCTCCGTTGTTATAAGTCCCGTTAAAATCTATGTCCAGTGTTCCGGATTTAGGTCGTTTTTTCTCTATAACCATTTTTACCACGCCTCCAAAATTTTTTTAAATTTTGTCAATCAAAAGAATTATCAAAATCAACGGAAGATAAATTTCAGCCATCAACATAATTTTTTTCGCTGAACGAACCGAATTATCCTTCAAAAGCGAAAGAGCTTGAATGAAAAACAATCCCCCTCCGAAAACCGAAGCAATCAAAGCATATTTTCCAGCAAATCCAGCCACCGTCGGCATAAGTCCCATTGGCAAAAGCATAAATGTATAAATTGCAAGATTAATCGCAACGCTTCTGCTATCCGAAGATGGCAAAACTTTAAAACCAGCCCTTTCATAATCAGATTTACATATCAAAGCAATTGACCAAAAATGTGGAAACTGCCACAAAAATTGAATACCAAACAAAATCACAGCGCCAAGCTCAATCTCCCCTCTCACAGCAGTCCATCCAATCACAGGTGGAATTGCCCCGGGAATTGCTCCAACAAAAGTGCAAAGTGGCGTTATCCTCTTCAAAGGAGTGTAAGCAAACACATAAAGCACAAAAGCAATTAGCGCAAGTAATCCACTGATGAAATTAACATAAACATAAAGAATAAACTGACCAAGAATTAACATTGAAATTGCAATCAAAATTGCCACACCTTTTTTCATCCTTCCCCGTGGGATTGGTCTACCAGCAGTCCTTCGCATCAAAGCATCAACTTCAGCTTCAAAAACTTGATTCATCGCATTTGCAGAACCAACAACGAGAAAAACACCTATTACCGTCATCGCAAAACCAAACCAATCAACAACTCCTCTATTTGCAATAAAATAACCCATCACAGTTGTAAACACGACAAGCGATGTCAAACGATGTTTTAT
>CAZQJI010000002.1:24313-34620 GCA_964593475.1 uncultured Bacteroidota bacterium
AGAGCAATCCAGATTTTCGCAAATTGACTTAACAATTCAACCCTCTTTCTTATAGCCAGAATAGATGCATAAATTCCAAAACCAGCTACAACAAAAGCCCAAACTCTGTGCGCAAAATGAATCGCCACTTTGAATTGAAGCTCAGCGTAACTTATTGGAAACGGAGCATTTGGGTCATAGGGAAGATTTCCAAACGGCGGAATTAACTTCCCGAACGAAAGCGGAAAATCAGGGATTATATTTCCAGATTGAGTATGCCTTACAAGAGCTCCTAAAAGAATTTGAATAAACGCAAAAACAAATGTCAATGTGTATAACTTTGCAATTTTTACTCCTGTGTCAATTTCGCTCAACTTAAATCTTTCCCATGCTTTTGAAGTGAAAAGAGCGATTAAAAAAGTCATACATAAAACAATCTCCGCAAGCGTCGCATGAATTATTGCAATTGCTATTCTAACCGGTTCAACATGCCCTACGGAAAAAAGCCCGGTTACAGCATCTTGAAGATTTGGATTTGAAACCACAAGAACTCTTAACCCGCCGAGCGTCGCTTGTAATATAACCGCTATAAAAGCAACAAGTCCGAATGTTTTCATATATTTCGGTTGTTTGCTTCTCAGAAGCCATATCATAAGTATTGTTATCAAAATTGCAACCGTCCCGGCAACAAGCCGATGTCCGTGCTCATATAAAACTCCACCCGCCATCCTCGGAAATAATGTTCCATAAGAAAGAGGCCAATCCGGAACAGCATCCCCGGAGCCAGTGCTTGTAACCGAAGCACCAACCCCAATCAAAAATACAGCAAACACAGCGGTTAAAACCGCAAATCTGTGTAAACTTTTTGAGTACATTTTGAAATTTAAATTTTTTTCAAAAACGGGGGAGAGAAACTCCCCCGAGATTTTTATTTTGTCTCAACTTTAACCGGAACTGTCTGAGGTATATAATCATCCTCGGCACCGGGAACACTATACTCATAAGGTCCACGATAAACAACAGGTAGTTCTGGACCCCAATTGCCATGCGGTGGTGGTGAATCGGTTTGCCATTCAAGCGTTGTCGCCTTCCACGGATTTTTATCTGCTTTTTTGCCTTTAAATATGCTCCAGAAGAAATTAAAGATGAACAACAACTGTGCAGCTCCTGCTATAAACGCTGCAATTGTTATGAACTTGTTCAAACCAAGAAATTGCGATGTAAAGTTATATTCAGTGAACGCATAATATCTTCTTGGAACACCTGCTATTCCCTGGAAAAACATCGGGAAGAAAATCAGATAAACGCCGATAAACGAGCCCCAGAAATGAATTTTGCCAAGTTTATCATTCATCATACGCCCGAACATCTTCGGGAACCAGTGATAAACACCTGCGAACATCCCGAACGCAGCTGATGTAGCCATCGTAAAGTGGAAATGTGCGACAACAAAATATGTATCGTGAAGTTGAATATCAACAGGAGCAGTTGCAAGAAATGCACCCGTCAAAGCACCCGGGATAAATAAACCAAGGAAGCCAAGTGCAAATAGCATCGCTGGTGTAAATCTTAAATTCCCACGCCAGATTGTAGCAAGGAAATTGAAAACTAAAATTGCAGTCGGAAATGAAATTGTTAGCGTTGTAATGACGAAAACTTCACCAAGAATTGGATTCATTCCACTCACATACATATGATGTCCCCAGACAATCATACTTAACGCACCAATTCCAATTATTGCTCCAACGCTAACTTTATATGCAAAAAGTGGTTTCCTCGCATTTGTTGCAAGAATCTCGCCAACAAGCGAAAAAGCAGGTATCGCAACTATGTAAACTTCTGGATGCCCCAGAAACCAGAACAAATGTTGCCATAAAATCGGATTTCCACCTTCGTGCGGGACAGGCTGACCTCCAAGAACTAATCCACTCGGGACAAAAAAGCTCGTTCCAAACTCACGATCAAAAATTAACATAACTGCCCCGGCAAGCAAAACCGGAAACGAAAGAAGTCCAAGTATAGCAGTAACAAACATACCCCAAACAGTTATTGGCAACCTTCCCATTGACATTCCTTTTGTTCTAAAATTCAAAGTCGTCGTTATATAGTTTAACGAACCGAGAAGAGAAGACACTATAAACAAAGCCATACTCACAAGCCAGAGCGTTGCCCCAAGATCTGCACCCGGGATTGAATTTTTAAGAGCACTCAAAGGCGGGTAAAATGTCCAGCCAACTCCTGCTGGTCCTGTTTGAACGAAAAACGAAGCAAGCATCACAACAGAAGCTGCAAAAAATACCCAATATGAAAGCATATTCAAAACAGGAAAAGCCATATCCCTTGCCCCAATTTGCAAAGGTATAAGATAATTTGCGAAAGTCCCGCTCAAACCAGCAGTCAAGAGAAAGAAAACCATGATTGTTCCGTGCATCGTAATCAAAGCGACATAAAATTCTGGCTTTAAAATTCCACCTTCAGCCCATTTGCCAAGTATCTTTTCAAGAAATGGCAATGGTTGATTCGGATACGCAAGCTGTAATCTCATCAACCAGGATAAAATCATCCCGATTACACCCCAAATGGTTCCAGTGATCAAATACTGCCTTGCTATCGTTTTATGATCTGTGCTGAAAATATACTTTGTTATAAAACTTTGCTTATGAGTAACTTCCGTATGTTCGGCGTGAACTGCCATAGTTTTTCCCTCCGTAAATTTTTTTAGTAATAAATATCACCAGCTGGTGTCTGCTCACTCAACCACTGCTTAACTTCTTCCATTGGCTTAACAACAACTGGCAATTTCATCCTGTAATGCCCGAGCCCGCAAAGCTCCGCACAAGCAAGTTCAAATTCACCTTCCTTCTTTGGAACAAACCAGGTTCTCGTCGTCATCCCCGGAACCGCATCCTGCTTAACTCTGAAATTCGGTAAAAACGGGCTATGTATCACATCTTTTGACCTTATCAAAAGCACAACCGGATGATTCAAAGGCAAATACATAATTCCCTGCCCGGCGGGAAAAACAATATCATCCTTTGCAGCTTCATCACTTATATCAATTCCAAGCGGATTATCATATGAAATTAAACTTGGATCCGTCCGGCCAAACTTCCCATCCGGACCCGGATATCTCAAACTCCAGGCAAATTGCTCACCTGTTATCTCAACAAGAAACGCATCTTTCGGAACCTCACCGTGAATCTTCCCCCAGATTGAAGCTCCACCGAGAAATTCAGCACTGATTTCAAGAATTATCACAACAAGAGTTCCAGGCAGAATTGACCACAGGATCTCTTTACGGGTATTTCCCGGGAGATAAAACGCCTTTTTTCCCGGTTGTCCCGAATATTTGTAAATAAAATATGATAAAACTAACTCGCTTGCCACAAACAAAATACCTGCAATTATGAAAATCGTGATAAAAATTCTATCAATTGTCTCACGATCAGACGCAAGCTCCGGAAGCCACCATCCATTTCTTAACACAACCCACACACTCGCAATCATACCAAATATGAAGAAAAATAAAAATAATAGTCCGTGAAACTTACTCTGTTTCTCTTCCATGGCTTTTTAACCTTTTTATTTCTTTCTTTCAAATGTGAATTCAATTGTCTTCACTTCTCCAGCTTTTACGGTAACGCTTTGAGTCAAAGTCCCAAGCTTCTCGTGCCACGCCTCCAGAGTATATGTCCCGGGCGGAAGATTCTTTATCTCAAACTCACCTTTATCATTTGTCACACTATAAAATGGATGTTCAAGAACCCCCGCATATGCGCTCATCCACGGATGAACATCGCACTTAAATGGAACCATAACTTCCGGGGTTGTAAAAGTAAATTCATTCTTCATCCCCTTTACAGGTTGTCCAACATTAAATGGTTTATTTTTCTTCGGCATGGAATGAACATTATGAAGGAGTGGATCACTGTTTACTATTTGAAGCTTTTGTCCAACCATTATACCAAAAACATGAGGATGATACCAGCACCCTTGCTGATCTAAAACAACTGGCTCAGAAGGCGGGTTATACTTTCCTTTAACACCTTCTTTGACATATACAAATACCCATTTCAAAGTTCCATTTTGATTTACAACCACATCTTCAGCTGTGATCGGTTTTCCACCATGTATAGCATCGCATTGTCTGTCGGCTTTCATGCTTATCAACCTTGGCTTCGGCGCTTCACCTTTGAATTTCACTACCCCTTTAATTGTTGCATTTTGTGCAAATGAAAAAGACAGGAAGGAAATTAAAAAAGCGAACGAAATTAATTTTCTCATCATGATTCATCAATTTTTTATTTTTAATTAGGATAAATGCAGTCCTAATTTAATACCTAAAAAAATAAAAGTCAAGTTTTTGCAATTTCTCAAAATTAGAATTTATTCATCAAACTTTACACGCAAGCTTGGAAAAATGTAACGCAATGTGCGGGATGAAAAAACTTGAAAGAGAAAAATTTTATTCGTATATTTAAAGTGAATTTGCGCCCGTAGCTCAACTGGATAGAGCGTCTGGCTACGGACCAGAAGGTTGGGGGTTCGAGTCCCTCCGGGCGTGCTAAACTTTATTTCTCTTCTTCACTTTCTTCACCTGTGCTTAACCCCAGATCACCAAAAAGTTGCATCCTCGCTTTTTCTGACATCATACTTGGATTCCATCTCGGCTCCCACACAACGACAACATCCGCATCCTTAACCCCCGGAATTTTAAGCAATCTCTCTCTCACTTGCTGACTTATGAATGTATGCGCTGGGCAACCCGGAGCTGTAAGCGTCATCTTAACACCAACCCAATCATCAATGATCTTTACCTCATAAACAAGCCCGAGATCAACAATATTTATCGGAATTTCAGGGTCATAGCATTCTCTCAAGGCTTCATATACCTGTTCTTCCGTTACCATGGCTTTTTGACTTTTTGTTTTTTTCTTTAATATAACACTCAATTTAAACTTTTAAAAATTATCTCTTTCTCCTGCGTTGCTTGACACTTGACTCGTAAATTTCAAGCTTTTCAAGTAGTTGAATCGTTTTGTCTATTTGCTCTCGCAATTCCATAAACGACGAAATCACTTTATTCAAATCTTCACTGGGTAAATCCTTCTCAGCGTAAATCTGCGCAAGTAGATTTTCAAGCCCCATTTTCATCTTCTGATAACTTTTCAGAAAAGCATCTCGCATCAGTTTAGGTGTTAATTTTACAGAACGAAGTTTAACTCTCGGTCCGGTGCCGTAAATTTCAACTTGCATTAAAAGTTTCTCAACGCTTTCGGGTAAATCATAAGGCGTGCTTTCACCGGTTTCAATCACCTCAAACTTCCTACTACGCTTTAAGAAGTTTACAAATTCAGAGAAAGTTGGAAGATTAATTTCGGGGCGGTTATACTTTATCAAAAGATAAATTTTCCGGGCGGGGACAAGTATTTCATCATCTCTTGAAATGATTTCTTCAATTATTTTTGAAAGCTTCCGCCTACTCATATTCTCACTTATATAAAATTGACTCCTCTGTCTCCTTGTCAAAAAAGTGTGCCCTTTTCATATCAATTATAAGTTCCTTATATGTCCCGGTTTGTGGCTCTTCATGTGCGGGGATTCGTGCAACACATTGAGCTGTTGTGGTTGCAAAGTAAAGATAAATTTCATTTCCCATCGGCTCAACAACATCAACAAGAACTTTAATCTTCTCACCGTTTGCTATTTGAGTGTAAACAGGGTCATAAATATGTTCGGGTCTTACTCCAAGCGTTACCGGTTTATCAATGTAGTTTTTGAGCTTGTCGTAAAATTCCTCCGGAATTGAAAGTTTGACACCATCGTTATTCTCAACAAACTTTAACCCATCCTCGCGTATTATTTTGCCATCCCAAAAATTCATTGAAGGACTACCGATAAAACCAGCGACAAACTTATTTTTTGGATAATTATAAAGATTAAGAGGCGTGTCAATTTGCTGAATTATTCCATCTTTCATAACAACAATTCTATCGCCCATCGTCATAGCTTCAATCTGATCATGAGTTACATAAATCATCGTCGCTCCGAGTTTTTGATGAAGTTTTGAAATTTCAGTTCGCATCTGGACTCTAAACTTCGCATCAAGGTTGCTCAATGGTTCATCAAACAGGAAGACCTTCGGATTTCGCACAATTGCTCTTCCAACTGCAACGCGCTGTCTTTGCCCGCCCGAGAGCTCCTTTGGTTTCCTGTCAAGAAGATGCTCAATCCCGAGAATTTTCGCAGCTTCTTTAACTCTTTTATCAATCTCGCTTTTCGGATATTTACGCAATTTTAAACCAAATGCCATATTCTCATAAACCGTCATATGTGGATAAAGTGCGTAATTTTGAAACACCATCGCAATATCTCTGTCTTTCGGCGGGACATTATTTACAATTTTGTTGTCAATGTAAATATAACCACTCGTCACCTCCTCAAGTCCAGCTATCATCCGAAGCGTTGTCGTCTTTCCACATCCAGATGGACCAAGCAAAACCATAAATTCTCCATCCTTTACATCAAAAGTTGCATCTTTTACAGCGACGACATTATTAGGATAAATTTTACTCACATTTTCAAGTTTCACCTCAGCCATATTATTTACACCTCCATTTTTCAATTTTAAATTCTTTTTAAAATATCGTAAAAATTTGGAAAAGAAATTGCAACACAACCCGGATTATCAATTATCGTTTCGCCATCGGCGATCAACCCGGCAATTGAGAAAGCCATCGCAATTCTGTGATCATTAAATGTCTCAATTAAAGCTCCTTTTAATTTTTTCCTGCCCTCAAAAGCAAACCCATCGTCATATTCTTCAACATCAACTCCCATTTTACGCAAATTCACAACAATTGCCTTTATCCTGTCGCTTTCCTTATTTCTCAAATCCAGCGCATCCCTAACCTCAAATTTGCCCTCAGCAACTGTTCCGGCTATTGCAAGTATTGGAATTTCATCAATTATGTTTGGAATTATATCCCCTGAAAGTGTTAAGTTTTTAAGTTCTATCTCTTTACCTGACCTGACAATCACATCTCCAACGGGTTCATTTGCAATTTCATGTAAGTTCTCTATCTGTATGTTTGCTCCCATCTTTTTTAGAATCTCAATGAATCCGGTTCGTGTCGGATTAAGCCCGACATTTTTTATTACTAAATTTGAATTTGGAATGATTGAGCCAGCAACTATGAAAAATGCAGATGATGATATATCATTTGGGACAAAATAATATCTTGCCTCAATTTTTTGTCCCCCGTCAATTTCAATTATTTTTTTATGGTCTTTGATAAAAGTTTTAAGCCCGAGCAATCGTTCGGTGTGATCACGAGTTTGTATCTTTTCAATTATCCTCGTTTTACCATCCGTGTAAAGTCCAGCGAATATAAGGCATGATTTCACCTGCGCACTTGGTATTTCAAGTTCATATTCAATTGCATGCAAATTTTCAACACCGTAAATTTTTAAAGGTGGGGTTCCGTTTTCAGACGCCTCAATCTTTGCTCCCATCTTCTTTAGCGGTTTCACGATTCTCATCATTGGTCTTCGGCGAAGCGAATTATCCCCCGTTATTTCAGAATCAAAATTTTGTCCTGCAAGAATCCCGGAAAGAAGACGGATCGTCGTCCCGGAATTTCCCGCATCAAGAATTGAATCCGGCTTCTTAAAACCCTTCAATCCCACGCCTTTTATCCTCAATTTATCGGAAAATTCAATTTCAACGCCGAGATTTTTAAGACAATTTAATGTGCTTAATGTATCATCTGCGATCAAAAAATTTTCAATTAAATTTTCACCTGTTGAAAGCGCTGAAATCAAAGCAACACGATGAGAGATTGATTTATCCCCGGGTGGAAAAATTACACCGTTTATTTTCTCCGCTTTGTTCAGTTTCATCTTTTTGTGTTTTTACTTATAAAAACAAAAGGGGTTGCATAAAAGCAACCCCTTGAAAAAACACCCGAAGCTTAAGCTTCGGTTGCCCCAGCTGCCCCTTCGGTAACCTCTTCCTTCTTCTCAGCTCCAAGTTTTGATTCCAGCGCTTCAACCCTTTTCACAAGCTCATCAAGCTGTTGTTGAAGTGATTTAAATTTTGTGTCAACATAATTCTTTGAAACACCGCCGGCTTTGGCTGGGGCTTTCTTTGCCGGTTTCTTTGCAGTTTTCTTCACCTTCGCCATAACTCTTCCCTCCTAATTTAATTTTGATGATTAGTTAATTTTATTTCGCCACATACGGCACTTTTTCAAGTAATAAAATTTCACCATCCATTTCCTCAGGTATAGGCAAATTCATAATTGTAAGTATTGTAGGTGCTATATCTCCAAGTTTACCTCCGGATTTCAATTCACCTTTGTAATCATCCATAACAAGTATGAAAGGAACTTGACTTGTCGTATGCGCAGTGTGAGGTTCGCCGGTTTCCGGGTCAATCATTTTCTCAGCATTTCCATGATCTGCGGTTATTATCATAACATAATCATTTCGCTTCACTGCTTCATAAATTCGCCCGATGCAAGTATCAATTGCTTCAATTGCCTTAACAGCTGCTGGAATAATCCCGGTGTGACCAACCATATCTGGATTTGCAAAATTTAAGACAATTAAATCATATTTTCGTTTGTTAATTTCTTCAATTACTTTGTCCGTCACCTCAAATGCGCTCATCTCGGGCTTCAAATCATATGTTGCAACTTTTGGTGAAGGTATCAAAATTCTATCCTCACCATCAAATGGGTCTTCCCTCCCACCACTGAAAAAGTAAGTAACATGTGCATATTTCTCCGTCTCGGCAATTCTTAACTGTTTTAAGCCATGCTTTGATATAACCTCACCAAGTGTATTTGTCAGATAAACTGGCTTAAATGCGATCGGAACATCAAAATCATCGTTATACTCCGTCATCGTCACAAAATGAACATTAAGCTTCTTCCTCTGGAATTTATCAAAGTTTTCATCAATGAATGCCCTCGTCAATTGTCTTGCTCTATCCGCTCTGAAGTTGAAAAATATAATTGAATCACCATCCTTCACTTGTCCAACCGGTTCACCTTTTTCATCAACAACGATAAATGGAACTACAAATTCATCGGTGATTCCTTTCTCATAAGATTTTAAAATTCCCTCTTCTGCACTTCTAAACCTTTCACCCTGTGCTTCCGTCATCGCTCTGTAGTATTTTTCCGTTCTTTCCCATCTGTTATCTCTATCCATCCCGTAATATCTCCCGCCGACAACAGCAATTTTTCCAACGCCTATCTCTTTCGCCTTAGCCTCAAATTGCCTCACATATTCAATTGCGCTTGAAGGTGGTGTATCTCTCCCATCAAGAAGGGCATGGACATAAACTTTATCAATGTTATGCATCTTCGCAAGTTGAAGCAACGCATAAAGATGCTCCATATGGCTATGAACCCCTCCATCGGATAAAAGCCCGACAAGATGCAATGCACTGTTATTTTTCTTAACATTTTCAATTGCCCCGAGCAAAACCTCATTCCTGAAAAATTCACCACTTCTTATCGCTCTGCTTATCCGGACAATATCCTGATAAACAATTCTCCCGGCCCCAATGTTTAAATGCCCAACTTCGGAATTCCCCATTTGTCCATCAGGCAACCCCACATATTCACCCGCTGCGTGAAGCGCAACCCAGGGATAATTTGCATAAAGAAAATCAAATGTTGGTTTCTTTGCAAGTGCTATTGCATCACCTTCAACTGGCACATTTTCATCTCTGATTCCAAATCCATCAAGTATTATTAAAATGACTTTTCTCATCTTTCAAAAATTTTGTTTTGAAAAATCTTTCAATTTGAAATATAAAAAGTTTTACACTCATTTTCAATAATTTTGAATCGCTGTGTTCCAAATTTCGCAGGATATATGAAGATGGGATATTCGGAAGATTCCACAAAATTAATTGAAAATCAATCAAATAAAGGAACAAAGTTCTTTTATCTCGTTACTTTCAAAGGCGCTGGCGGCGGACTTCCACGGACAAGAAAAGCATAATATGTCTGAAATGAACCGGATACCTGAACAAGTTTCGTCTTCGGCTCGTATGTGTTTGGATCAACCTCCTTGGGTCTTAGGTTAAAATCACCGGCAATTTTATGAAGCTGCAAATTATGATATGTTAAGTTTAAAATTCCAGTCCCAATTGGTTCTGACGGATTAAGCGTTGAATCAATAGTCGCTGTTGCATATACAGTTCCAGCTGAATCAAGATAAACTGCAAAAAGTTCAATTGGTTTTCTCGTTGCATCGTATGTTCTTGGAATTTGCATTGATGTTGAAAATTTAAAGCCAACCGAAATTAA
>CAZQJI010000002.1:34720-47286 GCA_964593475.1 uncultured Bacteroidota bacterium
CAAACCAGATTTTAAATCTCATAATCTTTCCAACCTTTCTTTTGCTTTTTTAGCAACCGGGCTTCTTGGGTATTCTTTAAGGACACGGCTCATATAGTCTTTTGCTTCTTTGATTTTCCCAAGTGCAGCATAGCAACGACCCAGCATATATAAGGCATCCGGCGTCTTTGTAGATTTTGTTTGAGCGACATAATTGAAATACTCAATTGCTTTATCATACTGCTTCAAAGCAAAATAACTCTCACCAATCCAGTAGGCAGCATTAATTTTTAAATTTGTCTCAACATCACTCCTTAACAATGTGTCAAAATAAGCAATTGATGTTTCATACCTGCGATTTCTAAAATTATTGAGCCCGCGATTATAATAAACTCTAAATTCCTTCTCGGTCATTTTAATTGATGGCGTCCCGGGGGTAATTCCAGGATATGTTAATTTAACTTCACCAGCAACAGTTGTTGGTTGCGCAGAAGCTTTAACTTCAAGTTCAGCAAGTTTTGCTTGAAGATCTCTTATCTGTCTTTTATATTCGGCGATCTCGCTGTCCCGTTTAGCAATCTCGGCTCTGAGTTCAGATTCCCCTGCTTCAGGTTTAAGTTGAGATTCATATTGTGAGACCTTCGCAGAGAGTTCTCTCGTCTTTTGACGCTCAAGTTCAAGCTGTTGACCAAGTTCAGAGATCTTTGCTGTCAATTGAGCATTTGTCTCCTGTAAAGAATTTAATTTTTTCTCAAGATCTGCCTTTTCACTTTGAAGTTTGGCATTTTGAGATTGTAGTTGACTTATCTGTTCTTTCAATGCCTTATTTTCTTCTGATAAAGTTGCGATTTGAACTGTATCAACCCCTTCAGTGGCTTCTTCAACTACACCCCCGTAGATATCTTCATGCTCAGCTGTTGACGCACATCCGGAAATTGAGAACAAAAACCCAACCCCAATTAACAAAACCAATAAAAAAACTCTTGACTTCATGGCTTAAACTCCGTCTTTGTTTAACTTGATTTAAAATAAAAAAGTATAAAGCAAAAGTCAAGTAAAAACCAAACAGTTAACGCCAATTTTTATATAAACAATTCGCTTTCATCAAACACCAAACTCTCTGCTTCTTTACCTGAAATTTTAGCAAGCAAGATAACGAGAGCGACAATGAGAGCAAGCGGTAAAATTACAAAAAGAAAAAATGTGGTAAATTTTTTCACTTTAAATCTCCGACTTTGTTTTTTAAGAATTTATATGCACTGGTTAAAACATTTATACTGTTTTTATGCTTCAGATACTTCAACGCTTCATCAATCGTCACCCACGCATAATCTTCATGCTCATAGGAAAGTTTCACCTCTTTCTCATCTGTTCTCGCAAGATAGTAATTCACGGTCTTGTAGATAAGCTGTCCCTTCATCCTGTAATAATATCCGACGCTTTCTTTAAATCCATCAATGATTTCAATATCTTTTATACCTGTTTCCTCTGCAACCTCACGCTTCACGGTTTCAATTTCACTTTCACCCTTTTCAACATTTCCCTTTGGAAAATCCCAGTGCCCAAGCCCATATTTTAAGATCAAAAATTTAAACTCCCCGTTTTCTATTCTGTATATTACAGCTCCGGCCGAATGTTCTCTCAACAAAGCAACTTTAGAATTAATTTTTTTCCTTTTAAATTTGTCAAAAAATAAAAAAATTTCAAAAAATTTTACCACAGATGAACCGAACTGAAAAAGCATAATGTGATACATCGCACATAGATGTTTTTTGTCTTTTTATATTTTTAAACGAAATCCAATCCACAAATAAACGGAGGTGCTACTATGAAGATGAAAATCTTTATCTTTACCATCGCAGTATTCCTTCTGCTTATGCCCTCAACGCTGAGTGCCCAGGGCGATTTAGTTTTCAAGTTATTTCAGAATCCAGATGTCCCCAATGGCAGCGTTTTCACAATACTTCCAAAGGGAGATACCATCTTCGTTGGAGGATTATTTCATTTCTGGGGACCTCCAATAGGTTCTTTTGGTGCACTTGACTTAACAACCGGAGACGCTGACCTGAATTTACTTAGAATAAGAGCTGAACAATATCTAAGCAAAATTTTGCCAGATAACAACGGCGGATTTTACATCTGTGGAACCAGGTTCACAATTTTCCAAAAAGATGGAACATCAAAATATATTAACGGCATCGTGCATGTCAATCCCGATGGAAGTGTTGATAATAACTTTAACCCACCAAGTATAACTGCATGGTATAAAGATATGGCTCTTGTGGATTCTATAATTTTCGCAGTTGGTTACTTCACAAAAGTTGGTGATTCTTCAAGGACACATATTGTTGCACTTGATGCGAGAACCGGAAAAGTGTTACCATGGAAAACTGATTCAATTGATAACCAGATAAATACAATTGCGGTATCAGATACGATTATTTTCGTCGGTGGTAGATTTAAGAAAGTTGGTGATTCAACAAGAAATGCGATTGCTGCATTTAGTATAAGAACGGGAAAACTTTTGCCCTGGAATCCGAATGTAAAATATTCAGGCTGGTCTTCTCCTGAGATAAAGTCCATAGCAATTTACAACGACACCATCTATATCGGCGGTAAATTTGATTCCGTTGGAACATATAGAAGATTATCTCTTGCCGCTATTGATAGAATAACCGGAGAAGTAAAAAATTGGGCTCCTAAAGCAACCTTGTGGGGCTCTCCAGCGAGGGTAAATGTAATAAAAATATATGATTCAAAACTTTTCGTGGGCGGAGATTTTGAAGCGATAGACTCAATACCCAGAAACCAAATTGCTTGCTTTGATCTGACAACCGGACAACTAACAAATTGGGAACCGAAAGCATCTTTTGAACTTAAACTTAGAAGTAGCACAGGTTCATATTCACCATACACTATCCCCGGTTATTCGCTGGGAATATATGATATTGAAATTGCAAATGGAACTGTATTTGCTGCCGGTGATAATCTTACAGCTTTTTCAGTAACTGGAGCTGATACGATTTTTAAATATGGAATCATACCATTTGATCTTGCAACGGGTAATTTAAGCGACTGGGCGGGATGCGCCATTTTTGGCAACTCTTCTGAAGAAAGAAAAGCCTTCCGAAACTCTTTTATGGGTGCAATTATTTATGATTTACAAGTCTGGGGAAATAAGTTGCTTGTTGCTTCCACAGGTTATAATGGAAGTTCCATAATGGGTTCGCTTGGACGGCAAGTGATAGAAAGAAATTCACTTGCTGCGATTGATGCAAAAACCGGAAAAGTAATAAGGGATTGGAAAGGTCCTGAATTTAATCTTGTTGAGGTATATGATAAATTTCCACAGAAAACTCTCACTAAATTTGTTTCTGCACTTGCAATAGATGATTCAACACTTTATGTTGGTGGTATTATGGCTTTAAAAGGTCCGCACTGGTATACTTACTATTGCGATATTCAAGATTACCCCGAGTTGTTTGTAGCCCTTGATATTAAAACAGGGCAGGTTAAAAGAAAATGGACATTTGATAAATCGGAAAAACTTTTGGAGCTCTGGGGTGAATATAATGGTGTTAAGAAAATAATTGTAACGCAAAACGCAATCTATGTCGCTGGTGGTTTATGGTGGGTAAAATCTTCAGGAAGTAAAACAGGGCTTGTTGTCATTGATAAATCATCGGGAAATATATTAAACTGGGATGCAAAGCTATGGGGTGGAGTTAGAGCATTAGCAATCAAAAATGATACATTGTTTATAGCTGGCTGGTTTACCAAAGTTCTTGATACCATACCTCAACCGTTTATGGCTGCGTTTTCAACTCGCCTTGATAGCGTTAAACTTCTTAAATGGCAAACGGGACCATTCCAGGTCTCATATGATTCATATAACAGGGTTATCTCAGCACCAGCAGATATTGCAATTGAAGACACTGTCATTTACATCTGTGGTTCGTTTAAAACCACCGGTGATTCTATAAGAGAAAGAATTGCATCAATCTACACCCGTGATGGAAAGATAACGGGATGGAAACCCGATCTTTCACAACTTTCCTCAGGTTATTATGAAACGATCGCTATGACGGACTCCGTAATTTATTTTGGAGGCAAATGGGGAGTTGATGCACTTAGCAAGAGAACGGCTCAAAAAATAAGCAGACGATGGCACAGCAATAATTCAATGTTTGCTTTTGGTGTTGAGGCTGTCGCTGTTAACCCGAAATACAGGAATGTTTATGTAGGAGGTAATTTCTTCTCAACTATTCCTTTCTTTGCTGTTTTTCCTTACGCTGAGGATGTTTTGACTTCAGTGGATAAACCATCGCAAACTGTCATTATAGATAGTTACAAACTTTATCAAAACTATCCTAATCCATTCAATCCATCAACAAAAATAGAATTTGAGATACCGAATAGAGAACATGTCAAACTCATCATATACGACATCCTTGGCAGGGAGGTAAAAAGAGTCGTTGATGAAATTCTTCCAACAGGAAGATACACTGTTGAGGTTGATATGAGTGGTCATTCAAGCGGGGTGTATTTCTATCGTCTTGAAGCCGGTAATTTCATAAGTGTTAAGAAGATGATACTGGTTAAATAAAATTTAAACCGGGTGTCTTTCCCGACGCCCGGTCTTTCTCTTTTATTAACCACAGCTCTTTTCGGGCACTATCAAAAACCTTTCAAATTTTACACTTTCTTCTTAAATTTTTCAAAAAGTTTTTAACTTTTAAATATGGACACCTTTAAAAAAATTTTGATAACACGACTTCGTTTTATTGGAGATGTTGTTCTGACAACACCTGTAATAAGAGCGGTGAGAAAAAAATTTCCAAACTCATATATTGCCTACCTTGCTGATAAAAACGCAATCACACTGCTTGAAAATAACCCATACCTTGATGAGTTAATTCCATTTGACTTCGGCTGGAAACTGAACGAACAAATTTCATTTATAAGGGAGATCAGAAAGAAGAAATTTGATCTCGTCATTGATTTATTCGGAAACCCGAGGAGTGCAATTTTGAGTTTTTTAAGCGGGGCAAAAGTAAGAATTGGGGGCGCATTTGGATGGAGGAAGTTTTTATACACGCATCCGATACCAAGAACAAACGAGCGAAAAAATGCGATAAAATTTCATCTGGATTATTTAAAACCGATCGGGATAGAAGTCGCTGATGATTTTAGAACGGAAATTTTTTTAACAGATGAAGAGAAAAATTGGGCAAAAAATTATTTAAGAAGTAAAGGAATTAATCTTGATAAAAAAGTCATCGGCATCCACCCCGGCGCGACCTGGCCAGCGAAGATGTGGTTTAAAGAGAACTTCGCAAAACTTGCGGATAAAATCACAACAAAAATCGGAGCCGATGTCGTTATAACTCATTCAGAAAAAGAAACAGAACTTGCAATTGAGGTTTTCAACCTGACTTTGAAACGAAATATATTTATTCTTGACACTTTAAATTTAAGACAACTTGCCTCAGTTTTATCTTTGCTTGACCTTTATATCTCAAACGATTGTGGTCCTATGCATATTTCAGTTGCGGTTGGAACAAAAACAATTGGACTTTTCGGTCCCGGTGAAGAAGATATATGGTTTCCTTATCCCGAAAACGAAGGGCATAAAGCGTTAAGAGTTGATGTTGAATGTCATCCATGTCATCTTGATTTCTGTAATCGTGACGGAGAGGATTATATGAAGTGTATGAAGTTATTAACTGTTGATATGGTTTTCAACGAAGTTGTAAAAATAATAAAAAGGGGCTGAAGAACAGCCCCTTTGAAATCACATCACATATTCAATTCCTGCTTCAATTGCTTTTCTGTTTAATTCGTTAAGCTCTTTCCTTTTGACAACTATATCAAGCGCATCAAATACACTTTCCTTCGTCAATATTCCCGTATAACCGATATACGCTCCAAGCATAACCATATTTGCAACTTTCGTTGAACCGATGTCGTCCGCAATCTTTGTCGCAGGAACTGCGATAACTTCAACATCTTTTCTTGACGGTTCAATATCAATTAATGAACTATCATAAATAATCAAACCACCTGATTTAACGGTCGGCTCAAATTTTTCAAGCGAAGGTCTGTTCATAACAAGTAAAGCAGTGGGAATAGAAACAAGGGGCGAAGCAATTTCAAATTCTGATATATTGACATGGCAATTCGCCGTTCCGCCTCTCATCTCAGGACCATAAGATGGAAGCCACGAGACATGATATTCTTCAAGCATTCCAGCTTGTGCAAGGACCAGACCAAGCAACAGAATTCCCTGACCTCCAAAACCAGCAACTTTTATTTTTGGATTCTTAAATTTATCTGCGACTTTATTCCTTTGATATTTTTTCATCGTCAATGTTTCGCCGTCAACCCCAATCGCTTTTTTAATCTCATCTGGAGTTAAAATTTTCTTCTCAAATTTCACGGGCTCAACTTTATCTGAAATATCCTTGAAGACACCAAGCGGGAAATACTTTGTCATAACTTCATTTATCCATTTTTCTGCATCCGGCGGATTCATACCCCAGCCAGTCGGGCAGGCTGAAAGAGCTTCAACAAAAGCAAAACCTTTATTTTCCATTTGGATCTGAATCGCTTTTCTAACGGCTTTTCTTGCACGAGCCATATTTTTAGCATCCGTCAAAGCTACCCTTTCAACATAAACAGGCGCGTCAAGGGTTGCGATCAATTCAGCCATTTTCAATGGATAACCCTCATTCTGGATGTTTCTGCCACGAGGAGTTGTGGTTGTTTTCATCCCGGGTAATGTGGTTGGAGCCATTTGCCCGCCCGTCATACCGTAAATTGCATTGTTAACAAAGAAAACCGTTATATGCTCACCACGATTCGCAGCGTGTAAAATTTCATTCCCACCTATTGCAGCAAGATCACCATCACCCTGATAGCTTATAACTATGCTGTGTGGGTGAACCCTTTTTATTCCCGTTGCAACAGCCGGAGCTCTACCATGCGCAACCTGAATATGACCTGTGTCAAAATAATAATACAGAAAAACAGAACAACCAACTGGATTTATGATTATAACTCTATCCTGAATTCCGAAATCCTCTATAGCTTCTGCAATTAACTTGTGAAGTTTCCCATGACCACAACCTGGGCAATAGTGCGTATTGATTTTATCTGCATCAGGTTTCCTTGTGAAAACTTCGTAAAAAGTCCCTGGTTTTTTAAGTATTGTAGTTGCCATTTTCTCACCTCACTTTTGATGTTCAATTTCTTTTTCAATTTCTTCAAACACATTTTTAACCTGCTCAATTATCTCCTCAGATGATGGGACCATTCCACCGCATCTTCCATAAAATCTGACCTCACGCATTCCATTCAAAGCAAGCTTTACATCATCAACCATTTGACCTGTGCTTAACTCAACAACGAAAAATAAAGTCGCTGTTTTAGCAAGCTCTCTTATTTTCTCTTCCGGGAACGGGAAAAGAGTAATTGGTCTTAACAAACCAACCCTATATCCTTCATCACGCATTATGTCCACAACGCTTTTCAAAATTCTTGACACAATCCCATAACCAATAAGTATAACCTCAGCGTCATCTGTCTTGTAAGCTTCATATCTTACTTCCTCTTTCTTGATCCTCTCATATTTCTCCTTCAATTTCAAATTATGCTGTTCAAGCTCTTCGGGTGCAAGGTAAATTGAGGTAATTAAATTATGTCTTGTCTCAGCTGTCCCGTCAACGCACCACGATTTATCAATTTGAGGAATTTTTGGCTCTGGAAATTCAACCGGCTCAATCATTTGACCTATAAAGCCATCTGCTAAGACATAGACAGGGGTTCTATATTTTTCCGCAAGATCAAAAGCAAGATATGTTAAATCACACATCTCCTGAACGGAATTCGGAGCAAGAACAATAACTTTGTAATTCCCATGTCCGCCACCCTTTACAACTTGATAATAATCTCCCTGTTCAGGTGCGATATTGCCAAGACCTGGACCACCTCTCATAACATCAACTATTACCATAGGAAGTTCAGCACCTGCTGCATAAGAAACTCCTTCCTGCATTAAACTTATCCCTGGACTTGAAGAAGCAGTCATAGCCCTTACGCCTCCGCTTGCTGCACCAAAAAGCATGTTAATTGCAGCAACTTCACTTTCAGCTTGAATAAATACGCCACCAACCTCAGGCATTAAAAGAGCAGCAGCTTCCGCAATTTCACTTGCAGGCGTGATCGGATAACCGAAAAATGCTCTACACCCTGCAAGAATTGCACCCCTTACAACTGCCTCATTCCCCTTCATCAGCTGTTTAGCCATTTTTAAATTCCTTTTTGTTTTTACACTGCCGATGTTTTTAGCAGTTAAAATTAAAAAAGCGAGGTATCTTTCACCTCGCTCTCAATTTAAAGAGGTTAAGATCTCTTCATCAACCACAGCACCACGTTTGTAAACTGTTATAGCTCCGGGTTCAGGGCAGGCATAAAAACAAACCCCGCAACCGGTGCAACCATCCCCGACATACTCAGCATAATGATAACCCCTGGAGTTAAACTTATCCGAGATTTTTAAAACATCCACAGGGCATGTCTCAATGCAAAGCGTGCAACCTTTACATTGTTCTTTGTTAATTTTAATGAACGCCTTTTGAAGTGTAACTGGCATCTTTCCTCCCAAAATTTCGTTTTAGATCCAAAGGTCAATCTCATATTCTTTTTTCTGCGAAAGGTGGATATTTTCCTTCGCCTTGTTTAAAATTTCCTTAACTGATTCAACACTCTCAGATATTTTATCAAGTTCCTCTCCTATAAGATCAAGGTAAATTTTTTTATTTCGTTTACTTTTCATTTCCAAGATATGAGCCCAAATTTCATCAGTTCTCCTTTCAATTTCCCCGAGTTCCTTTATCGCTTGATTTATCAAAATCATCACTTCTTCTTTTGAGGTTCTCCGGAAATACTGACGCATTCGTTTTATTCTCTCAGCAAAGTTTATATTTTTCATCACTTTAAATTGGCTTTTGTTTTTCACTTTTAAATTTATTTCCATTTGCATTAAAAAGCAAACTATGTGCCAGAAGATTTCCCGCCATAAACAAGCAAATTTCAAATGTTTCAAAAAGCAATGTTCAAAACTGACACACTTTAAAACTATGCGTGAAAAATTTTAACATTAGATTTTATTAATTTTGATCCACATCACTTGACATAAAGGTTAACTGAAATTATATTTTTGTAAAAAAATGAAAAAGTGGTTACATAGCCATTATTTAGTCTTACTTTTAATTATTAGTTTTGTCAGTGCAGTAATTATCTTTGCAAATGGATTTTTTTATTACACTTCACCTATTGATAAAAGACCTTTTCAAAAAGAGCACGAAGCACTTAAACCCGGTGGTAAAGTGGGACACGGGTTAGGAATTATAGGAACCTCAATGATAATAATTGGAGTCGTTTCTTATTCTACAAGAAAGAGGTTAAAAATGCTTTCAACATTTGGAAATATAAGGGACTGGCTGAATATACATATATTTCTTTGTCTTACCGGTCCAACTTTAATTCTTTTTCATACGACATTTAAATTTTCTGGAATAGCCGGGGCATCGCTATGGTCAATGCTATCAGTTGTGTTAAGCGGTATAACCGGAAGATACATCTATGCTCAAATACCAAAAGGTATCAAAGGAAATGAACTCACGGCAATTGAACTTGAAGAAATGAGAAAAGAAGTTCAAAATGAGATAATTAAAGAGTTCAAAGATCTAAACGAAGATGTTTTAAATATGATTGATAAAATAATTGCTTTTAAAAAGCCGGAAAAGGAATCCGTTTTAAGTGTGCTCTTATCAATATTTATTGATGATTTGATCGGACGAAGAAAAAAATTTACGCAATTGAGAAAGTTTCTGGAAAGATATGGATTAAAACACAAAGAATTAAAACATCTTATTAAACTTGAAGAACAGCGTTACCTCATTATGCGTAAAATAATCTTGCTTGATACATTGCGACAAATATTCAAATACTGGCATGTTATACATCTGCCGTTTACAATTATTATGTTTATTCTTCTGGCAATTCATGTTTTCGTCACATTCATTTTGGGGTATCGCTGGATTTTCTAAAAACAAGAAATGAAAGCAATGCTTAATTTCATATACATAATTTTGCTTATCTTGTTTCAGGTATCGCCCGGCAAATTATCCGCGCCTCATAAAGATCTTGAAGGTGTTAACAATTGTCTTAAATGTCATTCAGTTGGTCAAAAAATTACAAACGATAAATGTTTAAATTGCCATAAGGAAATAAAAAATCTAATTTTAAACTCAAGAGGATATCACTATTTTGTCAGAGAGAAAAACTGCGCACAGTGTCATAAAGAACACTTCGGGAGGAACTTCAAGCTGGTAAATTTTGACGAGAAATCCTTTGACCACAATCTCACCACATTTAAACTTGAAGGTGCTCACGCAAAATTAAAATGTTCAGATTGTCATAATAAAAAATTCTCCAAATTAGAAAAACACAAAACCTCAACTTTCCTTGGTCTTGAAACCAGATGCTTATCTTGCCATCAAGATGTGCATATGGGACAATTAAGTCAAAATTGTGCGGAATGTCATTCCCCAGAGGGATGGAATTTAGCACTTAAAACATTTGACCATAACAAGGCAAAATTTAAACTCACAGGACTTCATAAAAATGTAAACTGTTATTCCTGCCATCACAAGTTAAAATCAGATGATAAGGTCTTTGTTGTTTTCAAAGATCTTAAATACTCCAGCTGTTCGGATTGTCATATAGATTTTCATAATGGTAAATTCGGTGAGTGCGAAAGATGTCATTCAACAAGCGGATGGCAAAATTTGAAAATAAAATTTGACCATAATTTAACTGGCTATAAATTAGAGGGTATGCATGCCTCCCTTAAATGCGAAAAGTGCCACAACAGGGTCAAAAAAGTAAAAGACATCAATGATTATATCAGCAACTTTAAAATTAAACATGAGATTTGCCTTGACTGTCATACAGATTATCACGCTGGAATTTTCAAGAAAAGAATATCAAAAGGTGATTGTTCAGATTGTCATAACACAACCAGCTTTACTCTGATTACTTTCACAACAGCACGACACAATCTGGAGTCCAGGTTTAAGTTGATGGATTCACATCTAACTGTGCCCTGTTTCAAATGTCATAGAATAAATGGCAAACAGAATTTTTATTGGTCCAATTTACTTTGTCAGTCATGCCATGTGGATAATCACGGAAACCAATTTGCAAATGATAAAGGTGAAACTAATTGCGATAAATGTCATAAAATAACAAGGTGGAATGACCTGAAATTTAATCACAATGAAACCAGATTTAAACTTGAGGGCAAGCACAGTCAAACACCATGCAACAAATGCCATTATGAGAAATTAACGATAAATGGTTTTCAATTTGTAAAGTATGTGAACACACCACTTGAATGTGAATCGTGTCATAAAGATATACACATGGGACAATTTGCAAACCAGAACTCTTATACTGATTGCTCCAAATGCCATACCCCTGAAGCATGGATAGAACTTAAGTTTAACCATAACATAGATTCAAGATTTAAACTTACAGGAGCCCATGAAAAGTTGGAATGTCAAAAATGCCATAAAATTGAAAGCTCACCGTTGGGTAATTTTGTAAGATATAAGCCATTGCCAATAAATTGCGAGGGTTGTCATGCTGGTTAGATTAATTTTATTCATCATTCTAATTCAAACTTTGGCTCAATCACAGACGTCACCGCACGGAAAGATAAATTTTACATGCTCTGATTGTCATACAACTGAAACATGGAAAGTTGATGTAAGTAAGATAAAATTCAAACATGATAAAACATCATTTAAACTAATTGGGCAACATAGTCGCCTCAAATGCAATGACTGCCACAAAGAACTAATTTTTTCAAAAGCACCATCTCAGTGCACTTCCTGCCATCAGGATTTCCACAAATCAACTCTTGGTCCCCAATGTCAAAGATGTCATAACTTTGATACCTGGCGTATTCCAGATTTTCGTGAAAAACATAATCAAACAAGATTTGCGCTTTTGTTTGCTCACAAAAATTTAGATTGCTCATCTTGTCACAAATCAATGGAGCAATTTTCATCTCTGCCGATAGATTGCTATGGATGTCACAAAAACAATTATGAGAACGTATCATTTCCAAACCATATCCTTGCTAAATTCAGTTTGAATTGTTTAGAATGTCATCCCGTAAATGCATTGAACTGGAAAAATGTAAGTTTTGTTCACCCTGATCATCCACTCAAACTTGATGGAAAACATGCGACGACAGATTGCTATAAGTGTCATAATGGAACTTTCGCCGGCACTCCTTCTGATTGTTTTAGCTGTCATCAAAATAATTTTTTAAATGCAAAAAATCCCGATCATGTAAATTCTGGAATAAACCACGAATGTATCTCATGCCACACAACAATCAGCTGGAGACCTTCAACATTTAACCACGATAAAACAAACTTCAAAATTACAGGAGCGCACCTAAATCTTGAATGTTCATCCTGTCATAAAGGAACATTATCAGGAACTCCAAC
>CAZQJI010000002.1:47386-99017 GCA_964593475.1 uncultured Bacteroidota bacterium
GATTGTTATTCATGTCATCAGAACAACTTTGCTTCAACGACAAATCCAGATCATAAACTTCTCGGTTTTCCAACAAATTGCGAACAATGTCATACAACAAATGGATGGAGACCTGCAACATTTGATCATAACAAAACTAATTTCGCATTAACAGGAAGACATACAACAGTTCAATGTCAGGATTGCCATAAATCAACTTACAAAGGAACTCCAACCGATTGTTATTCATGTCATCAGAATAACTATGTCAATGCTCTTATACCTGTGCATACTGTTGGTTATCCATATAATTGTGAGATGTGCCATACGACGAATGGGTGGAAACCGTCAAGTTTTAATCACGATGCTCAATATTTTAGAATCTATTCTGGAAAACACAGCTTCTCAAAAGGGAGATGGAAACTTTGCGCCGATTGTCATCTCTCAGCCCCAAATTCATTTAATGATTTCTCTTGCACAACAAAATGCCATAATAATAAAACAAAAATAGACAATGAACACAGAAATGTGTCAGGTTATATTTATGATAACAACCATTGCTACTCTTGCCATAGGGATGTTTAAAAATAAAAGATACATCTTCTCACTTTTCTTAGTTTTTATTACCCTTGCGTTTTCTCAATCGCCACATGGTGAGCTCAAGATCGCCTGTTCAGATTGCCATACAACCTCGGGATGGATTCCGATAAAAGAAAAAATTGATTTTGACCATTCATCAACGGGATTTCCTTTAATTGATTCACACGCCGATCTCAATTGCACAAATTGTCATAAAAGAGAGAAAAATGGTGATTTGATTTTTTCTAAAATTGAATCAAGATGTTCTTCCTGCCATTTTGATTTTCATTCGGGCAAGCTCGGAGATGAATGCCAGAATTGCCATTCTTTTAAAACATGGAAAGTTTATGATGTTATAAGAAAACACAATAAATCCAGATTCCCACTTTTGGGCGCACATGCATCCGTAAAATGTGAAAATTGCCACCTTAAAGACCAAGTTTTTCAAATCTATCCAATCTCTCTTGAATGTATATCCTGTCATGAAAAAAACTATATTGAAACTCAAAAACCAAATCACATTGCATTAAATTTCAGCGAAAATTGCAGTGATTGCCATTCAATAAAAGCAGTTTCCTGGTTTGGCGAAAGGTTTTTTCACAACAAGACGGGATTTCCACTAACAGGAGCTCATTCAATTATATCATGTGATAAATGTCATCAAAACTGGGATTTTACACTTACTCTGCCAATTGATTGTTACAATTGCCATCAAACACAATACGAACAAACCACAAATCCAAATCATCAGCTTTCTGGTTTTCCAACTAATTGTTCACTTTGCCACAATACTTCAAGCTGGCGACCCACAACTCATTTTGAACATGACAAAAACTTTTTCAGAATTTATTCTGGAGAACACAGGAATAAGTGGAACAACTGCAGTGATTGTCATATTAATCCATCTAATTACAGAGATTTCTCTTGCATAACCTACTGCCATAGTCAAGATAAAACAGACAGGAAACATAGAAATGTATCCGGTTACAGGTATGAAAGTTCCGCCTGTTATTCGTGTCACAGAAATGTTTAAAAATTAAAGTTATTTGAAAATGGCAAAATTAAAAATCATATTGATCGGAATAACATTTTTACTTTCACTTAAATCTTACTCTTTAGCCCAGGTAAAAGAGGATACGATCAAGATAGAAGGCAAAGTTGTCTTTTTAACCATTGATGAGATTTATTTTGATATCGGCTTAAACGATGGGCTTTCAATCAATGATACCGTATTTATTTTTAGAAATGGAATTAAAATTGATTCGCTGATTATTACA
Source organism: uncultured Bacteroidota bacterium (assembly GCA_964593475.1). Lineage (GTDB taxonomy): Bacteria > Bacteroidota > Ignavibacteria > Kryptoniales > Kryptoniaceae > Kryptonium. The sequence continues at coordinate 49,222 of CAZQJI010000002.1, forward strand.
GAAATTTCAGAGCGACATTCAAAAGCAAAAATTGGGATTGAAAAGGCTAAAAATATAAAAGTTGGGGATATTGTCGTAGCAAAAAAAATAAAAAGAAAAATCGCCGAACAAGCGGAAAAGAAAAGTTCATCAGGGCAAGTTGAAACAAATAATATAAAAACACAAACACCACTTGAGGAAACGGGTTTGAAAAAAGAATTGTCCCCAAAAGAACCAATTATAAAATCTCATGGTAGAATCTCAGTTCAAAATTATTCTTTATTTTCACCATCTTATAAATACCAAAGACCCGCTTTTTTGCTAATCGCAAATTTTGATAAGATTTTTGTAGATAACTTAAAAATTAACTCATATTCAAAGATTGAATATAATCTACAGAAAAACAATACTTGGACAAATAGACAAACTCGCTTTTTAATTTATCAGCTTTCTATTGAATATCATCTTGCAAACTTTACTTTTTCTGCTGGAAGAATCTTTCCATATTCAAGCCCGGGCATTGGCGGAACCGATGGAATCCAATTAACAATGCAAAATCAATTTCTTTCATTTGGTTTTATAGCTGGAACACAACCACAGATGGACAATAACTCAATAAACCTCTCAAATACGAAGTTTTCATTTTTTGTCTCAAAGGATTTCAGAAATTCTTCCATCTCCGGTCGGACGTCTATTTCCTACTCAAAAGTTTTCAAAGACAAAAAACTTGACGAAGAATTTATCTACATTCAAAATTTCATCAGGATTTCCAGATTAACGGATTTATACCTGTCATCACAAATTGATTTAAATCAATTAAGCGGTGGACAAAGGGTTAAGAAACCAACTTTCAGAAATTTATTTGCCTCTTTTGGTTTTTCACCATTTAACTGGATCAGATTTTCACTTGATTTGAACACATATAGAAATATTTATCTTTTTGAAACGATGAAAAACCTACCTGACTCGCTCATTGATAAAAGATTCAGGCGAGATCTACGTGGCAGATTTTATATTAATTTACCGCTTGATATAACCCTGAATTTGACCACATCATTACGCTTAATCCAGGGCGAAAATCACAGGGATTCATTCACATCATTGTACACCAATATCTCTGACATCTTTTCATCAGGATTAGATATAAGCGCCGGGTTATCGTATGTAAATACACGTTTCAGCAAAATTTTGGGCAAGGAAATTTCATTTGAAAAATTCTTCTGGAATAGAGATATCGGTTTAAACTGCAACTTAACCTCATACACTTATACGACATCTGCTGGAGAAAAATTTACAAATTCTATTTTACGGATTGGCTTTCTTTTCAATATCAGCAGAAACTATAATTTTTTAATTGATTTTGAAAGAAACTGGCAAAAATCGGCAAATACAAGTATAGTTTTCGCTGAAATTTCATACAAATTCTAAGAAATTAAACAATGATATGGAAACATTAGCTACATTAGGTATAACCTTTATTCTTATCCTACTTGTTTTTGTCCCTTATTATCTCAAACTCAAGAAGAAGGAAGAAATAGCGAGAAAAAAGCTTGAAGAAGCAAAAATTAACGGACTAATTGAGGCGTATGGTCTTCATCCAAAAATTGATCAAGATGCCTGCATTGGCTGTGGTAGTTGTGTTAAGGCTTGTCCGGAGGGAGATGTTCTTGAAGTTGTGGAAGGTAAGGCAACGATAATAAACGGTTATAAGTGCGTTGGACATGGATTATGCGCTCAAGTTTGTCCTGTCGGAGCAATTGAACTTGTCCTTGGTAGCCCAACCAAAGTCGTTGAAGTTCCAGAGGTTGATGAAAACTATCAAACAAATGTTGAAGGACTTTTCATCATCGGAGAACTTGGTGGCATTGGATTAATTAGAAACGCAGTTGAACAAGCCAAAAAATGTATGGAATACATTGCAAAAAACAGGCCCAAAGCTGAAACCGATGATCAATACGATGTTGTAATTGTTGGAGCTGGTCCAGCTGGATTAACAGCTTCACTTTGTGCGATAAAATACAAATTAAAATACATAACATTAGAACAGGAAGAAAACATAGGGGGCACAATTTTACATTATCCAAGACAAAAAATTGTCATGACTTTTCCAGTTGAACTTCCAATGTACGGAAAACTAAAATTCTATGAAGTCCCGAAAGAAACGCTGTATCAAACCTGGGTTGAAATAGTTAACAAATTTTCTCCAAAAATCAAGACGGGGCAAAAGGTTGTTGATATCATAGTTGAGAATGGTCTTTTCAAGATTTTAACAGAAAAAGGAGAAAATTACTGTGCGAAAAATGTCGTTCTTGCACTCGGTAGGCGTGGTTCACCTAAAAAACTTGGTGTTCCCGGAGAAGAGCTCGGGAAAGTTTCATATAAATTAATTGAAGCGGAAAATTACAACAATTGTAACATCCTCGTAGTCGGCGGTGGAGATAGTGCTGTTGAAGCAGCGATGGCTTTAGCAAACCAGATAAACAATAATGTTGTGATTTCATATCGTGGTGACGCTTTTAAATCAATAAAACCGAGAAATCGCGAAAGAATTCAAAGATATATCAGAGAAAACAAAATCAGAGTAATTTTCAACTCAAATGTCAAAGAGATAAAACCGGATTCAGTAATCCTGACAACACCCAACGGTGAAGTTGAACTCCCGAATGACTATGTCTTCATCTTCATAGGCGGAACCCTGCCTTATGATTTACTTAAAAGAATAGGTGTTAAAATTGTCCAAAAAGCGGGCAATTAATCCAACCTTTGCAAATTAACAGACGCAATTGTAAATTTATTTAAAAAATTTAAATGCGGTGGATATGGCAAACGAAAGGATAAAGAATCAAGTTTTACGAGCGCTTTCTTCCGGACCGAAAACTTTCTGGGAAATAATGAACAGGCAAGATGGAACTTTGAAAGAACTTTATCAAGTGCTGAATAAACTCCTAAAAGAAAATACGATAAAAAGAGAAAACGATATTTTTTATCTTAATGGGCAACTAAAACTCAAATCTTACCCTGATCCAAGGTGCGAAAATTGTAGAGGCGGAATCCAATTAAAAGGTGAATATCTTGAAATTTTTGAAACCTATAAAAAAATTGTAAAAAATAGACCTCTGCCATCAATTGAATATGATCAGGGTTTCATAAGCGCTGAAGATGCTATAAGGCGTGCCGTTTTTATGTATGAAAGAGGTGATCTTGAAAACAAGTCAATTTTTATCCTCGGAGATGATGATCTTGTAAGTATCGCAATTGGATTGCTCGGTGTGGCAAAAAATATAACAGTTCTTGAAATAGATAAGAGATTAAATGATTTCATAAACGATGTCTCAAAAGAATACAACCTTAACATCAAAACCATAACACACGATGTCCTTGACTCCTTCCCGAGAAAAGAAATGAACAAATATGATACATTTCTCACAGACCCGGTTGAAACTTTACAGGGTTTTATACTTTTCATCTATAGATGCATGCAGGCTTTGAAAAAGAAAAATTCCGTTGGCTACTTCGGGCTCACACACATTGAGGCAAACCTTGAAAAATGGTATTACATCCAGAAGTTTATCCTTTCAACCGGAATGGTTATAACGGATATAATTCGTGATTTCTCATATTATCCAGAGGATGAAAACCAATGGGTTGAAAATTACAATTACTATCTCATAAACAAGAAGCTCAAAATCGGCATCCCCAATGTCAACTGGTTCAGGTCTTCATTCTTTAGAGTTGAAGCTTACGACAGGATACGACTTAAAAAACTTCCCAAGATAAAATCAGTCCACGATTTATATGTTGATAACGAGGCGTGGTGCACCGTTGATAGCTGGAAATGAAGTTCAACTTAAAAGATAAGACGAAATCCTTGGAAGATGCCTTTTCTCTATTTTGATTTTAAGAGTAAGATGTTCATCATCAGTATATTCAACATCAAGGACCTCTCCGAGTTTATAAATTAGCGACATCGCTTCGGAATTTGAAACGCTCACTTTTCCAGTTATCTCAACATAATAATCATCAATTATATTCAAAATTTTGTCCTTCAACGCCTGTATATTAACACCACGGGATGCAGAGATAAACACAGAATCTTTAAATTCATTTGCAAGATTATAAATTAAACTTCTGTCTTCAAGCTTGTCAATTTTATTAAATGCTGTGATTATAGGTTTATCAAGCGCACCGAGTTCATCAAGCGTTTGTTCAACAACTTTTATTTGCTCTCTGAAATTCGGCGCTGAAATATCAACAACATGGATCAAAATATCCGCTTCAACAATTTCATCAAGCGTTGATTTAAAAGATGCGACAAGATGATGAGGTAATTTCCTTATGAAACCAACTGTGTCTGTAAGCAAAATTTTTCTTGTCGGCGATAATCTGACAACTCGTGTTGTCGCATCAAGCGTTGCAAATAATTTATCTTCAACATAGACATTTGCATCAGCCATAGTGTTTAAAAGGGTTGATTTGCCGGCGTTTGTGTATCCAACAAGAGCAACTCTGAATATATCCCGTCTTCCTTTTCTCTGCACTTTTCTTTGATTGTCAATTTCGTTCAGTTTCCTTTTTAAAATTGCAATTTTTCTCTTGACAAGTCGCCTGTCAGTTTCAAGCTGTGTTTCACCGGGTCCCTTTGTTCCAATTCCACCATATTGCTTGGAAAGATGTCTCCATTTACCCGTTAATCTTGGGAGAAGATATTCAAGTTGTGCAAGCTCAACTTGAATTTTTGCAGACGCTGTCCTTGCATGGGAGGCGAAAATATCAAGAATAAGTGTTGTTCTATCTATAACTTTACAGTTTATAATCTCTTCAAGATTTCTCACTTGCGCCCCGGATAGGTCATCATCAAAAATCACAAGATCTATTTTATCCTCTTCAACCATTTTTGCTATCTGTTCCGCTTTCCCCCTGCCGATAAAGAAAGCTGGATCGGGCTTTTCTCTTTCTTGATAAACTCTGTAAATCACATCTGCTCCTGCAGTATCAGCAAGAAGCTCAAGTTCGTCAAGATATTCCTCAACCTGTGCCCTTGTTTGATGTGGAAATATAACTCCTACAATTATCGCTCTCTCTCGCTCCCTGTTGTTATATACCAAATCTTTACTTTTAGCTCAACTTTGTTTTTACTTTCCTTTTCTTTCGTTTATAATTTAAACAAGAATTCAAAAAAATCAAGTTTCCACAAATATCCCACTACCTGAGACATCGGGATTTAAAAGCGCCATCAAAACTTGACTTTTAAATCTCACTTTATTATATTAGTTAGGAATCCTAACTAATTTAAAAACTAAATCTATGGTGTCGCCATGATCAAAAAATCAATTCTCTTCGTCGGGCTTGTTTCCCTGGTTATTTCTATTTCAATTCTCAATCTCACCGGTCAATCAAAATCATCCGTTCCCTATCCAGATGGGTATCGCAACTGGGTCCATGTGAAGTCAATGCTTATCTTACCGGGTCATCCGCTTTACGATGCCTTCGGTGGAATTCATCATATTTACGCAAATAGCAAAGCTTTAAAAGGTTATAAAACGGGCAAATTCCCGGATGGTTCTGTGATCGTTTTTGACCTTCTTGAGGCAAAGTTTGATAACAACACATATGTTGAGGGTGAGAGAAAGGTTGTCGGCGTGATGTATAAGGACTCAAAAAGATTCAAAGAAACCGGTGGATGGGGATTTGAAGCGTTTAAAGGAAACACAAAAGAAAGAGCGGTTAAAAACGCAGAACAAGATTGTTTTTCATGCCATGCATCGCAGGAAGCAACAGATTTTGTTTTTAGCCAGTACAGGAAGTAAATTCTAACTAAAAAACGGCGGGGCTTTTTGTTGCCCCGCTTTTTAAATTAAAATTGAGATTAATAATGAGTTCCATCTTTGATCCAAAAGAACAGAGTGAAAATGTTGACTTTAAAATTCTGGCTGGACTTGAAAGAATTTCAAGAGTTTTCAGAACTCTTTTATGGGATGTATCAAAAGAAGTAAATTTAAGCCCAATTCAAATTCAGTTTTTAACATACCTTTTATTTAATTCACCTCAAAGATGTCGCATCACCGATATATCAAACGAGTTTAACCTTACGAAAGCAACTGTAAGCGATGCTATTTCATCTCTTGAGTCAAAAAATTTGATTTCAAAAGTTGAAAGCAAAGATGACAAAAGAAGTTATATCATTAAACTGACCCCGAAAGGAAAAAAAATTGCTGGACAAATTTCAACCTGGGCTGATGCTTTGAAGGATAGTTTGAAAAAATTTGATGATGAAGAAAAAGAGACGATACTTGCTTTCATATTCAAATTTATTGAATCGCTTTACAATGCTGGAATTATAACCTTTCAAAGGATGTGTTTCACCTGCGCATATTTTCAGAAAAATGCCCACCCAAATTCGGATTCACCCCACCATTGCAACTTTTTGAATAAAGCACTGTCAATTATTGAACTTCGCCTTGATTGTGAAGATTACGCAAGCATTCAGGAAATTGAATAGAACCACTTGAAATTTACAAATTTTTGAATTAACATTTATAAGATTGCAAACAAAATTTGAATTGCCATGAAAAAAGCACAATTTAAAATCTTTTTGCTCATTTTGATTTTTGTCCTCCCATTACAAGCCCAGAAAAAGTTAACACTTGAAGACATCTTCAAAACCAACAAATTCAGAACAAATTTTCTATCAAAGCAATGGCTAACCGGTGAAGACGCCTACACCACTTTAAAGTATGACTCCCTGACAAGGTCAATGGCTATTTTCAAGTATGATTTAAGAACCGCAAATGAAGAAAAGATCGTGTCTTATGCTCAACTTGATTCGCAAATTGAGAACTTCTCAAAAAATGTAAGTGCTTACTTTTTCTCACCTGATAAAAGATACATACTTTTTACTGGAAGTTTACCAGCCAGAAGATTAAAAACAGGTGGTAATTTTTATCTTTATGACACGCAATCAAAAATTTTAAAACAGATAACAAACACAAACGAGCCACAGGCAATTATAAAATTCTCACCAAATGGAAAATATATAAGTTTTGTCAGAAGCAATAATTTATTTATCTATGAGATTTCAACCGGAGATTTTAAGCAGTTAACATTTGATGGTTCGGAGATGATTTTAAACGGACTTTTTGACTGGGTTTATGAAGAAGAATTCAGCATAATTGATGGATATGAATGGTCTCCCGATGAAAAACACATAGCGTTCTGGCGACTTGATCAATCAAATGTTCCGGTTTTCAAGTTAATTGATTATGAACCAACTTATTTGAAAGTGATAGATCAGCGTTATCCTTATGCGGGTTATCCGAATTCCACGGTTAAAATTGGAATTGCAAATGTTCAAACAGGCAAGGTAAAATACATTGATTTCGGAGATGATGATATTTACATCCCGAGAATTCAATGGACACAAAACCCGGAAATTTTATCATATCAAAAACTTAACAGATTACAAAATAAACTTGAACTCATATTTTACAACATCAGAACAGATGAGCAAAAATTAATTTTAACAGAAGAATCAAACACATGGGTTGATGTCCATGATTATCTGACATTTCTCAAAGATGGAAAACACTTCATATGGGCAAGCGAAAGGGATGGTTGGCTTCATCTTTACATTTACAGAATTGACGGCAAACTGGTTAATCAAATCACAAAAGGAGAATTTGAAATTGACCAACTTTGCTTCATTGATGAACAAAATGGAAAGATCTACTATACATCAACCGAGGTTTCTCCACTTGAGAGACATTTATATGTTATAAACTTAAAGGGGACAAACAGAAAGAGATTAACGCTTGAACCCGGATGGCATAACATTGATTTTTCACCGACCGGAAGATTTTTCATTGATAACCATTCAACGATAACAAGACCGCCTAAATGGAAACTTTATGATTACATGGGTAAATTTATCAGAACACTCGTTGATAATCCCGATGACATTCTTTCTGGTTATGACAAAGGCGAAGTTACATTTGAAGTTGTTGAGACAAGCGACGGTGTTAAGTTAAATGCGTGGATGATAAAACCAGCGAACTTTGACTCAACGAAAAAATATCCCGTGCTATTTTATGTTTATGGTGGACCCGGAAGCCAAACCGTGCGAAACGCATACCTTGGGAATTATCTCTGGTATCAATACCTTGCTCAAAATGGATACATTATTTTCAGCGTTGATGGGCGTGGAACAGGAGCAAGGGGAAAGGCATTTAGAGATGTCGTTTATAAAAATCTCGGATATTATGAATCAAAAGATCAAGCGGAAGCAGCGATTTATCTTGTGAAAAAATATAAATTTGTTGATGAAACGAGAATTGGAATATGGGGATGGAGTTATGGTGGATATATGTCAAGTTTAACACTTTTCAAGTTTGGCGATATATTCAAACTTGCGGTTGCAGTTGCGCCAGTTACAACCTGGGAACTCTACGACACAATTTACACTGAAAGATATATGCAGACGCCAGAGTTAAATCCCGAAGGTTATGAGGTAAGTTCGGTGTTAAAATATGCGGATGCATTAAAAGGGAAATATCTTGTAATTCACGGGACAACGGATGACAATGTGCACTGGCAAAATACAATTAAACTCGTTGATAAACTTCAAAAAGCGGGAAAACAATTTTACACTATGTTTTATCCAAATAAAGATCATAGCATAGCCGGAAGAGATACACGCTATCATCTTTTCACGCTTATAACAAATTTCATCCTTGAAAATCTGTAATTTTCTCATTCTGACTTCATCGCAACCTGGCGTGTTGAGACGGCGTAGAGCAAAATGTTGGAAAAAAGCTGAAGCTGTGGGGTATTGTCAATTTTTGGATTATCAAACTTGCTTAAAATTCTCATATAACCTTTGTTTGAGAATACGACGATCAATCTTTTTTGCCAGAAAAGACCTTCAAGGTAGTTATATTTTTCTTCTCTTTCAAACTCTTTTGTTTCAACGATATCATCAGCCCCGAGCGGAAGTTCTTTTATCTTTGCCCAGATTGAATAAATCGGATGTGTTAAGAAGATTTTATCAATATAGCTTCCATCAAACTTTGACTTTATACGATCAAGCAAATCTCTTGCGCCGAGGTTAAACTGACTTGACCTTGAATGGTTCAGGTCATCAATTAAAATTATTCCACCGTTTTTTATACAGGCGACGAAATTATCAACCGCAAGAGGTGAAAATTGAGGTTTGACAACGCCACCGCTTATGATGACAAGGTCAGATTTCGCAACGCTCGGGGATTCGGCTCTTCCACTTTCAAAAGCAATTTTTAAATTTTCTTTCTTATTCAAAAAATCAATCAAGTTCTTTAACCCCATCTCAACTATGTCCTCACCATCTCCACCATATTTAACCTGAAAAATTTTTATCTCTTTTTCTCTCAACGTTTTCATATCAATATTTTCCCCAGCCAAGGCGATCATCTTTTCCATTTCTCCCGCCTTGCGAATCACAGGAACGCGCTTGAAATAGAAGTTTATATCAATGAAATTACTCGGCATATTGTTCTCATCATATCCAACAATAAAATTTTTCAGAACAACTTTTATCCTTTCAACTCCTTCCGATAGCGGGTCAAATACGATAAGACCTTCACGACTGTCACCTTTATACAACGGGCGTCCATAAGTTAACATAGTTCTTCTTGCAATTCCCATTCTCGCTTCAAAAACATCTTCATCAATTCCACTTGAACCTTTTCTTGCCCTGTAATACTCCTCCAAACTGTGGAATTTACTTGTCTTAGCATCAAGCCCGTATGCTATAAATCTATCCCCACGGTCGCTTAACAAAATTGCGTTTTCTGGATCAAAGTTTATCTTCGGTGCGGTGTAGTTGTAAATTGATACCTTGAAAACGGTGAAACGGTTCGGTGTATAACCAAGCTCAGGATCAACCCAATCACCATAGGTATATGGATTTGTTGAATAAATTCCACCTTTTGACTCTTCCGGAAACTCAAAATTGTTAAGTTGATAATCGCTCATATATTTTATCTCAACTTTAAAAGTCCCTCTGTCAAAAACAATGGTCATTGAATCTTTCCCGATGTAATAACTTGTATCTCCAACCATCTTCAACATTTCAAGGTCAGGGACGATTTCATATTCAACTTTTTGAGGTGGGAAGAAAAGAAAACGATAGACATTATCGCAGCCGGATAAGACAAGGACAGCAAGAAATGGCAAGACAATTTTTCTCAACATTTGTAAGAGTGCTTTAATTTTCATTTACAAATTCAAATTTAAAATCAATTTCTTTGACTTTGACATTTTCGGAATAAATTGCCACTTCGGGTATAACAAGTAAAAGCCACTTTACTTTTTCTTTTGGCTTTCTAAAAACAACTATTCCTCTTCTCACAACACCAGGATATATTTTTTCATCCCTCAACAAGATCTCGCGAAGAAATTTTCGGTTAAGTTCTGTTCTCTTCTGACTTGTCAAAAGATAGCCAGCCCAAAATGGATCGTAAATCGTATATGGAGTTATATATCTCATCGGATAAGGCATTGTCTCCGTTTGAATTATATCGTCAATCTCAAGCGACCTGAATTGGTTTCGTTTATCATCAAGAAGGGCGAAAAGCGATGGTTTGATTTCTATTTTATCGTTTCGCAGGTTTTCTATTCTAACATCAAAAATCAAATATGGTATTTTTCCGAAATCATCTTCAAATGGACTCGGGACATTCTGTGGCGAAATTGGATTGCCGAAAACATCGTAATAATCTCCATACTCACGCATATGAATATATTCATTATAAGCGGATAAAATCTCAGCGTTATCTTCCTCGGCGTAATTTATGTATTCATCCTTCAAAATCTTTTCAAAGTCCTTTTTATCATAAACTTTCCCAGCGGATAATTTTCTGATCTCTGCTGGTGTGAGAAGTTTAACACTTATTTTAACGCTATCTTTTATAACAGTAGCAAGTGTCTCTTTAACTGCAAGAACAACTTTTGCTGGCTCAGATGTTTTATCATAATTTTCATCCAGGAGGTAAGCACAACCATAAAGAAACAGGAAAAGAGCGACGATTGAAAATTTAATTTTCATTTTTAATTCGCCTCCTGAAAAAATTTATTGTTGCATCACAACTTTTTCTTTATTTTTGGAGACAATCCCACCGGGTTGATTCATCGCAAAGATAAGTATATTTAAACCCATTTGCAATTGTCTTGAATTGTCAAGTGGAGGTGTAGCATAGGGCCAGTCGCCCCAGGCTTGCGTATAACCTCTGTTTGATAGAACAACCGCAAGTCGTCCACCAAGCCAGATTCCCTCAAGGTAGTTGTAAATTTCCCTCGCTGGTCTTCTTGAATCAACTCTGGCGAGATCATCACCTGCAGGTGGACCATCAAAGTCCTTCCAGATGTGATAAATCGGATGATTATTCGGAATTCTTTCCCAGACAGCGTCATAACCAAGCGCATCTTTTATCAATTGTTTAACTGATCTTGTAAAAGGTCCGTATGCGGAAGCGAGACCATCATCTATGAATAAAAATCCACCAGAGCGAAGATACTTCGCAAGGTTTTCAACCTCGTTTTTTGTGTATATAACTTCACCATCATATCCCATCATTATTAAAATTGGGACATCCATAATGTTTTTTGAATCAAGCCGTATTGAACCCATCAAATTCAATTGAAGATTAGGTAAAACTTCCATCGCATACCTTTGAAGGTTTTGCAAAGCAGCAGGTCTGTAATTCCACATTGGCTCACCATTTGGAGCAGATTTACTGCTTCTATATTCAACTTGATAAACATTTAAAAAACCTCTCCAATCCTCTTTACTCCTTCCCCCCTCAAGCCATCCCTCAAATCTATCCATAAAATTAGTATAACTTATCAACTCCTCCTGGAAACTTTTTATAGTTCTACCTGCCTGTCGTGTATCTGTTATATCATAGTTTAAACTTGGTCCTGAGAGGATCGCCGGGGGTGAGTATGTTCGCTCAATATATTCACCGGGTCTTGCAAGCGAAGCAAGCGATGTGCCACCGTGAACAGCTGCGGTTGTCATTGAGCGGGCTGACATTCGTGGTTTTTGAGGTGCTGTGAACTTTTGAAGCACACGCTCAACAATCGTCGGCATCTTTCTAAATTCTATACTTTTTGTCAATCGTGGCGGTCGCTGGATAAATTTAACCGTCGTCGGTGGTCTCTTTACCTCTTTTTTCTCCGGAAGTTTTATATTTAAAATCACGGGCAAACTGTGAATTAAAAATGCAATGAGCAAAAATTTTAACAGTGCTTTCCTATTGTCATAAATAAACTTCGCAATCTTATCACTTAACTCAATTCCCGGTATTTTATAATTTTCACCATTCATCCCAAAAATTCGTTATTTTACCTGAACCTCTTCCTCTTCTTTTTCTGTGGCGATTGCAAGCTGGTCAATTCCGCACAATTTTGCAATATCCATAACCTTCACAACAATCCCGTGCAAAGTTTTCTTATCTGCTTTTATTATCAAAACCTTACTACCGAATATCTCTTTATCCTTGAGCATCTCCTCCTGAAGATTATCAAATGTCACGCGCCTCCCGTTTAAATCCATCTCTCCATTTGAGGATATAACAATGGTTAAATCTTTCTCCGGAGGTGCATCTGATGAAGCAGCCGTTGGCAAATCTACTTTAAGTCCACTTTGAACTGCAAAAACTGCTGTAACCATGAAAAATATCAAGAGTTGAAAAACACAATCAATCATCGGTGTTAAGTTAATATCAACGGCATAATCGTTGTTTTTCTTCTTTTTCATAGCAGGAATTTATTCTTTTTTCCCTTTTAATTTTTCAATGACTTCATCCTCAATTGCCTTCGCCTCCTCATCTGAAATGTCAAGTTCAATTCTTTTTCGCCTCAGATACTCACTTTCTTCTTCCGTCAAATTACCATTTCTATAAACGCTTGCAACTATCGCTTTATATGATTCAATCCTCCCGTGTTCTCGCAACAATGTATTGACAAAATGATTTTCAAATGGTTCAAGCCGTCTTGTAATTTTCTCTGCTCTCCTCCTAAGGAAGCTATATCCAAGAACTGAAGGAATAGCAACCGTCAATCCAGCTGCAGTGGTCAAAAGCGCAACCGAAATCCCATGTGCGACAACAGCCGGGTCACCACGACCGCCTTTTGCGATCTCATCAAAAGAAATTATCATTCCGATAATAGTGCCAAAAAGCCCAAGAAGCGTTGCAACATTTGCAATCGTGGCAACAATTGGCAAAAATTCTTCAAGGTATTCAGAGGTTGAATCAACAGCAGTATCCATAAGCTCCTGACGCATATCGTTAATTGAGCGATTTTCCTGAAGCAAGAATTCATATCTTTTCAAAACTGACAGAAACACAAAAGACAGTGCATCTTTTTTATTCTCAAAATATCTAACAACTGGCTCAATTTTTCTGTTTTCCCTCAAAATTTTCTCCACCTCTTCAAGAATAGAAGCTATTTTCTTATCCTTTGGGATTCTCAAATACCTGTAAATTCTCTCTATAATTATCCCAAGCGAAATCACAGAGAAGATAAAAAGTGGAACCATTATATAAGGTCCACCCCTAATGATGATATCAACAAGCCAATTATCCCATAGCCAGGACCACCAGGATTTTTGCTCAATAAAAAGAAACATAAATCATCACCGAAATTTATTTTTCAAAAGTTGAAATTACTTTTTAACCATTCAAGATGTTCCCTTGCAAATAAAACCGCTGCTCGTGCATTGTCATCATTTGAACCCTCATAATCACGAATTATCTCCTCATACATTTTCGCTGCTTTACGCCAATCACCAAGTTGCTCATAAGCTGCTGCTATATTCACACGACAGCCAACGACTATATCCGAATCAGGATACTTCTGCCAGATTTTCGTAAGTTCCTCAATCGCCTTCCGGTAATCTTTGTTATCAAAGTATTTCATCGCCTCTTGATACTCAGCGTAAACATTTATCAATTTCAAATCACGTATCAATTGCTTTGCTTCGTTTACTTTTTCGTGCTCTGGATAAGTGGCAACAAATTCTTCATATGCCTGTTGAGCTTTTGCGTAATCTTTTGAGTTATAGTAATAATCTCCAATCGTAAACAATGCTATTGGCGCATATTCACTTTTTGGATAACGTTTGACAAGTTGTTTAAAAATCTCAATCATTTGATCTGGCTTTTGAAGTTCATAATAACACCAACCTTCGCTATACATCGCTATTGGTGCAAATTCACTGTTTGGAAAAATTCTGTAAACATTTCTATATTCACGGATTGCATCTTCATACTTTCCCATATTGTAAAATGACTCCGCAATGTTAAAATAAGCTTCGCTTGTAAATTCGTCTTTCGGGAATTCACGAACAAATTTTCTAAACCAATTTATCGCTTTATCCCAGTAACCCAAACGAAACTGAGAATAAGCAAGGAAGAAGAGAGCATTTTTGTAATTTTCTGAGTTTGGATAAAGTTTCAAATATCTATCAAAAATCTCAACTGCGTTTTCATATTCTCCTCTATCGTAATAAACCGCGCCAACATTGAAAAATACATCTTGTATAAATTTTGAGTTCGGATATTTTTCACTTGCTCTGGAAAGAACGCTCAATGCCTTATCAAATTCCCCCATTTCTCTGTGCGAATTCGCAAGTATGTAAACAGCTTTTGAAACTATGTTCTCATCTGAAATATCACTCTGATAAACATCATTTGCAAATTTTATCGCATTTTTGTAATCCTTTGCCTCAAAATACGCTTCTGCTAAAACCGCTGTATATCTTGTTTTCTCAACCGGTTCGGGGGCAACATCAATTAGTTTTGACACGAAATTTATCCCTTTTTCAATTTGTCCGGATTTAACATAAGATAATGCAAGTTTTTCATTAACCTGAGACACAAGCTGAGATAAAACTTCTTTGAACTTCGGATTTGATAAACAGGTCTCAAAATCTTTCACAGCATCGTTGTATCGTTCAAGTTGATAGTGAAGAGAAGCACGGGCATAAAAGGATTGTAACTTCAAAATCTCATTTGCTTTCTGGTCGTTTATAACAAATGTCAACTCATCTATTGCTTCTTTATATTTTCCCTGCCCGATGTAAATATCAGCAAGTGAGAAATGAACTTCAGGAACGAAATAAACGCTATCTTTCAATGTCTCAGCGGTTTTCAAAACATCTTTTATAAACTTTTCTCCTTCCACAAACTTATTTTGAATGCTGAAGGACTTTGAAACTTTGATGAAAGCTGGCAGAAAGAAACTTGAAGAAGGCGATATTTTTGAAAAAACATTGAGCAAACTATCATATCTTTGCGTATCAAAATATGTCAAAAGCATATAATAATAAACTTCATCTCTGTTCAGGTCTTTCGGGTTTTCAACAAGAATTTCATTCAACTCATTTATCGCTTCATCATATCTTTTTGACTCATAGAAAGTTCTTCCAAGCTGGATGCGTGCATGCGTATATTGAGGTGAGTTCTTGTATTTCGTTTTTATCTCAACAAAACATTTTTCTGCATCTGAATATTCTGCAAGTGCAAGATGCGAAATCCCTTTGAAGAAAAGCATATCTGATATGTATGAAGAAGCCGGGAATTTAATCAGGAAAGAATCGCATTCAGAAATTGTTTCTCTATACTTTTTCGCATTGTAAAGACATATAACTTTTGAATAAATCGCATCTTCAACAGGGAAATCAATTAAAAGAGCAACTTCGCTATACGCTTTAATGTAAAAATCATATTCATTTGCTGCTTTATCATACTGGAGTGAATCCTGATATGCCTTCGCAATAAGATATTGCATCTTTGCCTGCAACGGCTTTTTATCAAAGTTTCTGTCAATTGCCTCTTTATAAACGAGGATACCTTCATTAAGACCTTTTTTCTCAAATGTATATTGAGCCATCTTTATATATGCTGTTTCAATCAAACTCGGCAAAAGTGAATATGTTGATATGACATTTCTATATGATTTGATCGCCTCTTCAAAGTTATCCATCGCCTTGTAACAGTCGGCAATTCTCAAACTCGCCTTTGCGACGATCTCAAGTGGCGTTTCTTCAGATTCCCTTCGTGTGACCGCTTCAAAAACTCTTCTTTCTCTTACAGCTTTGAGTTCAACCTTCTCAAACTCTTCTTTTTTAAATGTTTCTGGTTTGAATTTCTCCGTTATCTCCTTAAACCAGTTTATAGCAACATCATAATTTCCTTTTTCAAAATAATTTTGACCGATCTGATACATTGAATGTGGAACGAGATTATCCTTCGGATATTTTTCAATTAAAGATTTAAAGTAAAAAGTTGAACTATCAAGCATTTTCAATTCTTTAAAAGCCCATCCAATCGTATAATAAGCTTTCGGGATTCGTTCATCGTTTGGAAATTTTTCTATGAGATATTTCGCTTCTTTAATCGCATCTTCAAATTTCCCCTTTTCGTAGTAAATATCCGCAATCTGATATTGAGCGAGTCCGGAAAGCCAGGGCGAATCAAATCTTTCGTTAGCGACAATCTTGAAGTTCTTAATCGCTTCGTCGGTCATTTTAAGTTTTCTCAACGCATTTCCTTTCTGATAATAAGCTGCTGTTTTCACACTTACAATTAGATCTCCGCCAAAAAGTTGAACTTTGACACTGTCTTCATTCAGAAGTTTGCTTTTGGTGTTTATAATTAAATCATACTGCTTTATTGCTTTTTTAAAATCGCCTGCTGCATAAAAATTTTGACCTGAAGTAAAAGCTTTCTGGAGTTCAAGTGGCGTCGGGACAAAATTAGCGATGATTGACGCAGTGAGCGTAATTATTATGATGATCTTCCACATCTAAAAACCACCTCCATAGTTAAAATCCTGCTATTACTGTGAAAAATATTGCTGATTCATCACGACTGAATCTTTCCTCGCCGGGTTTTATGAATTTTCTCTTCGTGAATTTATATCCGAAATCAACAACGATTGAATAACCTTTATACGAGCTTTGATTTGTAATTGAGAAAGCAATTGTTGACCTGTTTTCACTTCCAGTTCCATCTTTCAAATTTCTTATCCTGTAAGCAAATGCGTCTGGCAATCCGATCATTGTCAACCCTTGCAATCCAAAATTAAAAACAGATCTATCGGTTAATTTGTATCCAACTCTGAAAATTGGAATTGTCTCCTGCGTGTGTTGATTTATAACTGTTATCCTGCGCAATTGCCCGCCGACATCAAAATAGCCAAGTTTCGTTTCTTTAACGGTTCTAACTTTAAACTGAGGTCTTATCTCAAGACGCCCGTTGAAAAACTTCAACACATAGTCAATTTTATGAACGAGTCCCCATAGCGTGATTTTCCCCTCAAGTTGATCGCCTGTATATTTTGCCTCTGGAAGAAGTGCCTTCGCTGGATCACCAAGCGGGCGCTGGAAATTTAGCTCAAAACGAATTCTATTTTCAATGTTAAGATTTGGAATTTGCGTATATCTTGTTTCAAGATAAAGATTATGAACGAAACTATTACGATAGTTGAGCGGATCTTCGGTGAAAACCGGAAACGGGCTTGTTATTGTGATTACGCCTTTATACTGGTAAACTGGATTTGGTATGCCATCTTGAACTCTTTTTGCCACATAGTAAAGAAGAAGTGAACCAAGTCGTGGATTTGAAGTCGTGTAAAATGTCTTTATATAACTAACCCTGTTAATCCCACCTCTTGCTATAGCATTTTCATTTATAAACCCAATTTGTGCCGTCCAGTTGCGAGTTAAGTTAATTTTTGTGAAAGCATGATATCCGTTTATATCTGGCTCATAAGGGTAATCCGGATAAATATCGTTTTCTTGCTCATCAATCACACCATTATTGTTCCAATCATCTCCATAATCAAAAAGCGGTGGGTCACTGTAATATGTGAGAAAGTCCTCTTGATAATCCGGGATCCCGTTCGCATTTTGATCATCATCCGGAATTCCATCATTATTTCTATCCTTCCCCGGGAATATACCTGCGTCAGGTCTTCTTATGATACTTGTCAAACCGATTAACTCATTTGCATTTTGTCTGTAACCAAGCAGAAACGGGTCAGGTGTTGGATTTAAAACATCTGAATTCTCAAATGTTGGATTTGGTGTCGCATTGTAGAAATAGAATCCATCTTCCCATCTATCCCTATCGTCATTATCATCAACAAGAGAAAAATAAGCCCCACCGGGAATAAAAGAAATGTTACTTGAAACATCATAAGCGGTAACGCCATAAACATCAGGCGCAAGATAAGCATAACCTGAACCCGTAAATTGCATATAATAGCTGTTTTCAAGCGAATAAACATTTAAAGCAGTTGTATAAACTGGCTCAATTTTGTATCTTTCAAATCCAAAGGTCAAACGTCCAACCTTCTTTGATGCTTTGATATAGAAAGCATTTCCAACCTGCGTAAACCAGGGTCCTTTCCCAACGGGATATTTTGACCATTCCAAACTTTGAGCGAATTCACCTTCAATGTTAAATCCTTTCCAGTTGAACTTGAAATTCAAACTATAAACACTCATTCCTGTTGTTAACGCATAATTAAATCTCACAATTTGTCTATTTGAAGCATCTTTAACATTTCCATCAGCTCTTTTTATCAATCTGAAAAATGTCGGAGTTCCAACTGCTATTGAATCATAATGCGGGATAAACTTTGCTCCCGTCGGTTGCTCCCAATCATCAAGGCGATTTACAAAATCATGCGCTGCTTCAATTCTGAAATCATTCGCAACGATAATTTCAAATTCAACTGACTCAACACCCGGTGGGATTATATATCCAAATGTGATATTCCCATCACTTGGTATTTGTTCAGGATAAACTGGAAGCGTGGACAACATTGAGCGAAATTTATATCCCGGTCCACCTTGAATTGGTGTATACGCCGTGAAGCTTAATGTATCTGCTCCGGCAACCCACAGAGTTCTATCAATGCTGAAGTTTCTGAAAACATAATACTGAATTGGCGCACCAAGAACGGTTTCCTGTGGCGTTGGGGTTTTTCCGTTTATGTTCTTCGTTTGAACTCTTCTTCCATTTATCTTGACAACCGGCTCAGCGTAAATAATTGGACCTGAACCATCTTTTGGTGAGTCATCGCTTATCCTCACAAAAATTATCCTCGGCACGCCATTCGGCGGAACTCCTTTAAATGGGACATCTCTTGCATTTACATCCATTCTTCTGGTATGTTGATTTACATAAGTTGCCCCTATTGTCAAAACATCCCCGATATCAGTTTCAAAATGTCCACCGAAAAGATATTGCGCCCAATTTCTTACTCTTTGAACTCCGTCTATAAGAAGCGGTGAATCAAACCTGAATCTTACAGGATCGCTTACCCTTGAAGCAATAAATGTTCCTCTGTGTTTTGTCGTTGCCGCATCCCACCTTATCCCGTTAAACCTTGCTTTATCAAAAGTCAAAGATGTAAATTTCGTCCTAATTGCATCTCCAATCATCAATCTTGTCTGAAAATCGCTGTAGTTGTCACTTGCTATAACCAGATTTTGGAAATACTGATAATAAAATCTTGATTTAGTCAAACTGCTAAACCCACCAAGTTCCTGACCTGTGAATTGCCTCTGATTTTCAAGCAATTCAAATATCAAACTTCCGTCAATCAAAAAATTTCCAAAATTGTCATAAAACCTCTTTCGCAAAAATGAAATGCTGTAATTCTCGTAATTCCTTCCGGAATAATTCAAATAACTTTCCTTGTCACGTGCTATAAATTGAGCGTGCAACTCTTCAAATGCAAAAATCAAGACAAGCAAGATTAAAAATTTCCTCACAAACATATCGCATTTTCAATTTTTTATAGATTAAATTCAATGCTGAATTTATGGCTTCCTCCTGCTTCAGGGATTTCAAATTGATAGACATAAACATAATCAATTTTAAACTTCCAGTATCTCAATCCAAATCCGGGATTAACGCTGTTTTGTTTGTTTCCATTTAAACTTGTTCCAGCCGAACCCCTTAAAACGAATTCAAAGTCACTATTCAAAAATTTTTCAGAAAATGCCTGAATTTCAAAAGCAATATCAGCTTTAAAATCATCATCCGATTTTAAAACACCAACGCCAAAAAGATAATTGAAAGAGTTTGAAACATAAACAATTCCACCCGAAATTTCCAGAGGCAATTTTGCATCTTTTGATTTATTAACGGCGATACTTGGTTGAGTTATATTTCTTGCAGAAACTCCAAACCTTAAATCTGAACCATTGATAAAATTTTTCCACACAAAAATCGCTCCTGCGTCAAATGTAAAATTAAAATATGAATATGCCGATTCACCAACCGGTGCAACGGAAGACCAGCGAAGAAACTTAACACTTCCACCTAACGATAAACCCTTGATGTATTTAAATTCTCTTGCAATTGAAAAGACCAGTTGATTTTCGCTCCACATTCCCGTTTTAAAAAATGTAACTCCAGCGCCAAAATCAAAAACCGAAAATACAGGCAAAACAGCACCGAACGCAAGGTAATATAAGTTTTCATCCTCAACAAAAGGATATAACTTTGAATATGTGCTTCCGAACGATAAACTTTTTAATTGTCCAATTCCGGCAGGATTATAAAAAACGCCGTATGCATTATTTGAAATCGCAGTATACGATAAACCAAGCGAAATAGCTCTTGCCCCATTACCGAGATCTTTAAATGCACCGGCAAAACTGAGATTAAACGCAATCAAAAACAACATTGCAAGAAAAAATTTTCGCATATCGCAATTATGTTAATTTTCAATAAACCACGGTTATTGTTCTGAAAATCGTTTCGGGTCCTTTATCAGCTTCAATTGAAACTCTCAAAAGATAGACACCGGGTCTCACCATCTTACCCGAGTCATCTTTGCCGTCCCAGGTAAATGAGTTTGAAGATATGTAAGCAAATGCTTTGCTTTGACCATCGTAAATGGTTTTAACAAGCTTCCCGGTTAAGTCAAAAATTTGAATTTTCAAATTTCTTTCAACATTTAAATTAGCAAGGAAAAAACTTATCTGTGTTCTATCATTTAATCCATCTCCGTTTGGAGTGAATGGATTAGGGTTTATCTGTAAATCAACGATTAATTTGTCCGGGACATCTGTGGTAAATACGGTTTGAGTGTTTGTACTTCCTCTTGTTCTTGAATCAACAAATTGTGGATTATCCGGGGTTGATTTGCTTATAACAACTGATGGGAATTCATTAACATCAAGATAAAGTGTCAAACTTAGTTTAACTGTTAACCTTGAAGTTGTTCTTATTGACTGCGGGAAAGAAATTTTAACATAATCAGGAGACGTAAATGAACTGTAAGCAATCGGATTTCCATCTAAAGTTACTGATTCAACATTTGCAGGTGAAGGTGTAAATATGATAAGCGTGTCCACCCCAAGTGAATTTTCGTCGGTTTCAATATCAAAGTTACAAGATATCTGCGTCCTTTTCAAAATTGGAACAACTTGAGGTTCAACTTCAATAAAGATATTTTTAGCAACAAGATCTTTGTTGTAGTAAATTACAACTTTTTTCAAAATTGGTGTTTCCGTGCTTGCTGTTGAAAGATTTGCTTTGAATTGAATATATCTTCTCGGTTCAGCAACTTTAAAAATGTTCTTTGATTTTAATTCAGGTGACCACTGCCCGAAGGAATTTGTGTCTCCTGTCTCGCCAGTTCTAAATTGCAAACCGAGATCAGTTCCTTCCGGCAAATCAAAATCAAATTCCGCCCATCCCCAGTTAACTCTTTGACCTATGTCTATAACTTTTGATATATAACTTCCAAAAGGAAGGTACCCAACCCCGTAAACTTCAATTTCAGATATAACAGTAGCACTGAATCTGTCAATGACATCAAAACTTACTTTAACAAATCTTGCGAGCAATGGGTCAAAAATATCAAGTGTTTTAACATCAAGATTATCCGTCTTCTGGACAATTCTCGTCAACTGGAGAGAATCCAAACCGGCATAAATTGTGTATGCTCTTGGTCTTAAAGACGCATTGCCACCAAAAGTTACGATTACAACTTTATTAATTCTTCTCACAGCGAGAAGGTCAATCAAGATATAACTCCCCTCGCCTCCCGGTCTTATCTGACAAAAAGTTCTCGTGTCCCCATCAATGACTTTCATCGGATTTCCGGTCGTAGTGTCAATATCTCCCGTTGAAGTTCTCGGAGCCCCCGTCCCATAATAAGTTATTGTTGCTCTTCTTTTCTTTGCGAGGTTTTCCTGCTCCCCTGTTTTTAAAACTACATATCCCGAAGAATTCAATACCTCTACCCCCTGACTTAATGTGCTATCATAATACTGTTTGAAATTTGAGATTACAATTGAATCCGTGACAACTTGAGATTTCGCACCTAACGCAGCTATTACGAGAACAAAGAGGGAAATTTTTATTCGCATATAGATTTTGCGATATTTTTACATTCAGTTGTTAAATTTATCAAATTTTGAAATATCAAGTCAAGGAATTTGACTCAAAAAATTTGTTTCTTTAAAACTTCCCTAAAAGCAGGATTTCTTAAAGTTTTTTTACAACTTTATAAAGTCCTTTTGAAAACACAACATACCATAGATTTTCTTCGGTGAGATATTCGTTGGGGTCAAAAACAAGCGGATGGCAAACTTTTCTGAACTTCATATAATAAATTTCTTTCCCCTGGCTTCTCCATTTCTGCTCATATTTGGTCGGATAATAACCCGGATTTTGCGTTGTAAACCCATCGGGATAGACACTCTCAAAAAGTCCGGAATCAATCATTGATTCTATTACAAAATCTCTAAACTCAGGATGGTCGGTTGTGACTGAAACAAATCCGCCGTCTTTGAGTCGCTTTGCGAGTAAGCGATTGAAATTTAATTTCAACAATCTTCTCTTTTTATGTCTTTTCTTGAACCACGGATCTGGAAAGTTAAAATAAATGTGATCAAAACTTCTATCTTCAAACAAAATTAGAAGTAATAATTTAGCGTCGCCGACAAACAATCGCACATTGTTAAGTCCTGCTTTCTTCAATTTCTTATCCGCCTTCCTGGCAAAAAAATTTACAAGCTCAATTCCAATAAAATTTTTATCTTGATTATCACTTGCGATTTGAACGAGAAAAATTCCATTGCCGAACCCGATCTCAAGTTCAACTTGCGAATCTCTCAGGAAAAGAGAATCAAGTTTAAGAGGAAAATTCAACTCTTTCCAGTTCACTATGAATGTATCCATAGCCATAAAATTTTATTTTAATTTCACTCCAGCTCCCAAATCATAAACAAGTTTTACACCAAAATAAACAGTCCTGAAAACAAAAAACAGAGCAACCGCATAGAAGAATAGAAGGATAAAGAAGGACTTCGGTTTAACTTCTTTCTTTTTCAGGATGTTGTAAAGTTTGAAAAGGAAAATCACAGACAGAGTAAATAGAAAAAAATTTGCGTTTGATTGGTGATTATTTAAAACAATTTTAGCTTCTTCGTTTAAATTCAAAGTTTGGGAATCAATGTTTCCAGTTTGAACAGAAAGCAGAGAGAAAAAAAGAGCCAGAGCAGATAGAAAGATAGATGCGTTTTTAAACTTATCTTTATAAAACAGCTCAAAAAATTCAAAGATGAAAGAAAGAACAAGAAGTGCAATTGGAAAATGCACAAGGATCGGATGAACAGGCATATTTCAGAAATCTTAACTTTGTTTCTTATCCGGGTGGCCACATCATAATTCTACCACCTAAAAGATGAAGATGCAAATGGTAGATGCTTTGACCGGCTTCACGATTACAGTTGAACACGAGCCGATAACCACGATTGTGGATATTAAATTTTTTTGCGACCTCATTTGCAACAAGTATCATTTTTCCCGCAAGTTCAGCATCTTCATTTTTTAATTCAAGAAGTGTTGAATAATGTTTTCTTGGAACGACAAGAATATGAATCGGAGCTTGTGGATTGATGTCACGAAAAGCTACGATCTCATCATCCTCGTAAACGAAATCCGCAGGCATTCTCCCGCCTATGATCTCACAAAAAACACATTCTTTCATTTTTCCGATACCTTGTTTTGTTTATGCGATAATTTTGTAAGTTATGTATTTGCGTGCGGAAATCCAGCTTCCGACAAAACCGAGAAAACAACCGGCAAAAACAACAAGCGGATAAAAAATCAAAGGGATATTAACACTTCTTATAACATCATCGGGCAATTGCGGAATTATAATCTCAACGATCAAATAAATCAAAAACGATGAAAATAACCCGGCGATTAAACCCTGTAAAAATCCCTGAATCAGAAACGGAGATATTATAAATCCACGTGTTGCTCCAACAAGTTGCATCGTCTTTATAAGTTTTCGCTTTGCATATATTGTCAGGCGTATCGTATTTATCACAAGAAGTATTGAGATCAGGGCAAGCAAAACTCCACCGATAAGAAACACCTGCGACAGAATTTTAAATCTTCTCTCAAGGACATTTAACAGGGTTTTTCTATATTTTATATCCTCAAACTCCGGAAACTGCCTCAATTTTCTCACAACACTTTCCACACCTCGCATAGTTCTGTGCTCTTCTTTCAATTTTATCTTAAACGACGCTGGCAAAGGATTAAAATCAAGAACATTAAATATATTTTCTCCAAACTCCTTTTCAAATATCTTCGCTGCTTCATCTTTTGAGATAAAGATAACATTTTCAACTCCATCAATTGATTTAACCTCTTTCAAAAGTGAATCTATCCGGGCATTTGACAAGCCATCTTTCAAAAAAACTTCAATCTCAATTTTCTCTTTTATCGCCTTGATTAATCTGTTAAGATTATAACCAGTAACAACGAACACACCAATTGCAAACAAAGAGATGAAAAGTACAAAAACGGACGCAAAAGATGATAACTTTGATTTTCTAAATCCCGAAATCGCCTCTTTTAAAGCATACATAAATCTCATTCCACTTCTCTCCCTTTCTCATAAGTTCCTAGAAATTTGTAATACTTTGTTAATTTCCTTAACTCCCGCAACGCATCTTCACAAACTTCATCAGCAATGCTTCCTTCAAAATCAAGATAAAACATATAATTCCACGGCTGACCTATTATCGGTCTTGATTCAATTTTTATAAGATTTATTCGTCTTCGTGCGAAAACACCAAGCGCAGTGTATAAAGCACCGGGGATATTTTTCGTGATAAAAATTATTGATGTCTTCGGGTTTTCTCTCGCAATTATTTTTTTCTTTGACAGGATTAAAAATCTTGTAAAATTTTTTTCGTGATTTTCAATTCCGGCTTTTAAAACTTTCAATCCGTAGTAAATCCCGGCTTGTTTCCCGGCTATAGCTGCACCATCAAAAATTTTCTCTTCTTTTATCATTTTAGCCGAGCCAGCGGTATCATAAACAGGGATTATTTCAACATTGCGAAGTTTCTTTAAGAAATCTTCACATTGAGCGAGTGCCTGTGGATGTGAGTAAATTTTTCGTATATCGCTCAATTTCACGCCATAATTTGCAAGCAAGTAATGTTTTATTCTCAATTTCACCTCGCCAACGATGAAAACATTATACTTTCTGAGTAAATCATAATTTTGATGTATGCTACCGTAGAGAGAATTTTCTATCGGTATCACGCCGAAATCAACTTTTCCATTTTTAACATATTTAAAAACATCTTCAAAAGTTTGAAGCGGAACTGCGCTCATCTTATCTCCAAAAAACGCATACCCGGCTTGCTCGCTAAAAGCTCCTCTTTCTCCCTGAAAAGCAACTCTAACTTTCACCTCAAAACAAATTTTAGTTATCAATAATTTGATTCATCACGCCAGAAAACAATAAGCCATGGCTCTGATGGGCTACGGCGTTGCAAGATAAAATTTGCCCTGCCATCAATTTTAACTATATCAGCCGGATTAAATGTAACGGTTAAATTGAAACTTCTCACAACATTTCTGTAAAGCGAGTCACCGGAATCAACAATTATGTTATTCCAGATCAGGTCAAGATTTTGAGTATTTCTGAAAAGCCCATATGTTGCTCTCATTTCATCAACTTTTCCCCACGACACATCCTGACCTTTGTCATAATCACGATAGACAAAGACGAAATTTTCATCAAGCAATCTGCTGTATACCGCTGTATCTTTGAATGTATAAGCATATCTAAAATTCTGAAAAACTCCTTCAATAGTTCTTTGATCCCCGAGCAATTCTGATTCCTCGGAACTTTTATCAAGTCCCGGTGCAAATGGATTAACACATGAGAAAAACAAAATCGGGAGCATAAGATAGAGAATTCTCATATTCAATAGCTGAATTTTGCTTTTAACTCGCTCCAGCTAAATTCATTTTGAATTTTCAAATCAATCCATTTATAAATTGCCCAGTTCCCGCTCCGATCCGATGTAAGATAAAATTGAAGATTTCCTTTTGCACTTTGTGGAACATCTTTCAAAGTATGCTGAAAACTTACAAGATAAGTTCCGTAATAAACCGCCGAGTCAGTCCCCAAACTCTGGAAACTTCCGGAAAGTATAAGTTCGGATATATTTCCCGACGGGACATTTGCTTTTATGTTGTTGAAGTAGTTTCTTTCGCTGTTTAAGTTCCAGTTTCTAAAAATTTCAGGATATTGAACCTGTGCCTCTTGAGTTGGAATAAATGTAAATTTTTTGTCCGAAAAGTTTGAGTCAACAAAACAGCGAATATAATTTTCTGTGTTTCGCTCGGAGATCGCATTACGCAGATTTTCAAGGGTTATATCGGGCGTAATGGGTTGTTTCCAGTTTGATTGGCTTGAAACCTCTGCTGGCAATTCAGGCGAACGAGTTTTGAAAAGCTGACACGAGACGAAAAGCAGGCACACTAAAGTTGATAGCAAAATTTTAGTCATAAAATTACTTTTCAACAAGCACAGTTGATTTAAACTTTATATATTTCTCAAAATCTTCTCTAAACCTTTGAACTCCAAATTTTATGGGCCAGGCTGCTGCATCGCCAAGCGCACAAATTGTGTTACCTTCAATGTTCCCTGCAACATCTACCAAAAGGTCAAGGTCTTCGGGTCTTCCATTCCCTTTCACAATTCTGTCAAGAATTTTAAACATCCACCCCGTTCCCTCACGGCAAGGTGTGCATTGACCACAGGACTCATGCCAGTAGAACTTTGCGATTCTCCACAAAACTTTCACCATATCCGTATCCTCATCCATAACGATCACGCCACCTGTTCCTATCATTGAACCAGCATTTCTCAATCCGTCAAAGTCCATCGTCACGCCTTCAATCTGATCACCTCTCAAAGCCGGGGTTGATGAACCGCCGGGGATAACTGCTTTGATCTTTTTATTGTTTCTTACTCCCCCAGCGTATTTGTAGATTAAATCGGTTAAAAGAACTCCGGTAGGCAACTCATAAATTCCGGGTTTATTCACATGACCGCTGACTCCAAAGAGAATTGTCCCCGGATGTTTAGGTGCTCCAATTTTAGCATACCAATCTCCACCTTTCTCAATTATCACGGGGACATTTGCAAGTGTTTCAACATTGTTTATCGTTGTCGGATAACCCCAGAGCCCATATTGCGCCGGAAACGGTGGCTTAACCCGTGGATAGCCACGCTTGCCCTCAATTGATTCCATCAATGCGGATTCCTCACCGCAAATGTAAGCACCGGCGCCACGATGAATATACATATCAACGCTGAAATTTGAACCGATAATGTTTTTGCCAATGTAACCTTTTGAATATGCTTCATCAATTGCATTTTGAAGTATGTTCATCCACTTAACATATTCACCACGGATATAAACATAAATTGTTTGCGCCTGAATTGCATATGCTGCAATTAAAGCACCCTCAATCAATTGATGTGGATTCTTTTCAATTATAGCTCTGTCTTTGAAAGTCCCCGGCTCACCTTCATCGGCATTGACGATTAAATACTTCGGGCGTGAGTCCTTCGGCATAAAACTCCACTTCACACCGGTTGGGAATGCTGCACCACCCCTGCCTCTTAAGCCGGATTTTTTAACTTCTTCAATCACTTCATCCGGCTTCATATCAAGTGCTTTTTTCAACGCTGAATATCCTCCATTTGCCTCGTAAACTTCTATTCTATGAAGTTCAGGTATGTCTTTAAGTATGAGTTTTATCTCTTCCATTATTTCTTATCCCGACTTAGTTGTTCAATTAATTTATCAAGTTTTTCCTTGGTCATATTTTCGTAATAATCGTCGTTGATCTGAATAACAGGTGCAGTTCCACACGAACCGAGACATTCAACCTCTGTAAGTGTAAACTTCATATCCGGAGTTGTTTGACCAACTTTAATGTTAAGTTTTTTCTGGAGATATTCAAGATTCTCATACGCTCCGTTCAACATACAGCTTACATTTGTACAAACCTGAATATGATACTTACCGACCGGCTTTTTGTTATACATTGTGTAAAAAGTGACAACGCCATAAACATGGCTATATGGCAAACCAAGGAGTTCAGCCACATAACGCATAACATCTTCGGAGATCCAGCCAAATTGTTCCTGTGCAATCCAGAGAACCGGTAAAAGTGCTGCTTGTGCCGTGGGATATCTTTTTTTAATTTCTTCAACTTTCTTCAGGTTTTCTTCAGTGAACATTCTCAATCAAAAAATTTATTTTTTAAATTTTTTAAACATTTGCTCCTTTTAAAATCAACATTACTTATCCGCTTCTCCCATAACTGGATCAATGCTTCCAATTATTGCGACAAGATCAGCTATCATATGTCCCTTTAACATCAACGGCAATGCTTGAATGTTCGTAAAAGAAGGCGACCTGACCTTCAATCTCCAGGGATAACCTGTGCCATCACTTACAATATAAAATCCAAGTTCACCTTTTGGATTTTCAACTGCGTGATAAACTTCACCAACGGGTGGTGTCCCTCCGAAATTTGTTAGAATAAAATCGTGAATTAACTCCTCCATCTTCGTGTAAACTTTTTCCTTCCTTGGCAAAGTTGCCTTCGGCTCATCTGCTTTAACAGGACCTGGTGGCAATTTCTCAATGCACTGCCTCACTATCTTAACACTTTCCTTCATCTCATCAAGTCGCACATAATATCTTGCAAGGCAATCACCTTCTTCATAAACCGGGATGTCAAAATCAAGTTCGTTATAAACAAGATAAGGTTCATCTTTCCTCAAATCTCTCGGGACTCCGCAAGCCCTGAGATTTGGTCCGCTTAAACCGATATCAATTGCTTGTTCTTTTGTTATCACACCTATGCCATCCGTTCTTTCAATGAAAATTCTATTTTTGTTAAGTAATTTCTCACACTGTTCAAGTTCCTTCGGGAAATTATCAATAAATTCCTTTATCGCATGTATCCCTTCATCAGTTATATCCTGAGCAACGCCACCAATTCGTGTATAACTTGTTGTAAACCTAACACCTGTAACAATATCAAATATGCTTAAAATTTTCTCCCTTTCCCTGAAACACCACATAAAGACAGTCAAAGCCCCAACATCCATTGCAAATGTCCCCAGCCAGACAAGATGTGAAGAGATCCTTGAAAGTTCACTCAGGATAACTCTGATATATTGAGCTCTTTTCGGTGCTTCAATTCCAAAAAGTTTTTCAACAGCAAGCATATATGCAGTGTTATTTGAAAGTGGCGCAAGATAGTCCATTCTATCAGTGTGCGGTAAAAATTCAAGAAATGTCATATTCTCAGCGATCTTCTCCTTACCACGATGCAAATAGCCAAGTTCAGGAACAGCATCAACAATATATTCACCATCAAGCTTCAAAACCAATCTCAAAACTCCATGAGTTGCAGGATGCTGAGGTCCAACATTTAAAATCATCTCCGTCCCGAGTGGGTCTTCTCTGAGCTCCGCTTCTATTTGCCTTCTTCCGAGTGATTCTACTATTTTATCTATTTTCTCCTCCATCTTTAACCCTGTTGAATTTTTGTTTTCTCCTGCCCCGGTAAAGGAATTGAACCCGGAATTCCCTGTAATGGAAAATCTTTCCTTAATGGATAATACTCAAAATCTTCTGGCATATACATTCTCCTCAAATCAGGATGACCTGAAAATTTAATTCCAAACATATCAAATGTTTCTCTTTCGTGCCAATTTGCAGCAGACCAGACCGATGTAACGGATGGGACAACTAAATCTGGTTCATCAACGAAAACTTTCAATCTTAATCTGAACTTGTTCTTCAACGACCAGAGATTGTAAACAACCGCAAATCTGTCTTTCTCTCTGTAATAATCAACACCACAGATGTCAACAAGATAATCAAACGAAAGTTCTGGGTCTTCTTTCAGAAATTTGCAAACATCAACGATTTTTTCTTTTCTCACAACGATTGTCAATTCACCACGAAATTCAGAAATTTCAACGATATCGTCTTTAAAAAGATTGTTAAGTTTTTCAATGACTTTATCTTTCATTGTGCGTTTTTAATTTGTTGAGGTTAAATATATATCGGGTCTCTCTTCGGTGGAACACCTTTTTTGATTAACTCTTGAATTTTGAGCAATCCATTGATTAAATTCTCCGGTCTTGGTGGACAACCTGAGACATAGACATCAACGGGCAAGAACTGGTCAATTCCCTGTACAACAGCATAAGACCTGTACATTCCACCGGTTGAAGTGCAAACTCCCATTGCAATCACCCATTTCGGATCGGGCATCTGATCATAAATTTTCCTCACAACACGAGCCATTTTATAAGTTACCGTTCCAGCAACGATCAATAAATCAGATTGACGGGGCGAAAACCTCAAAAATTCGGAACCGAAACGAGCGACATCAAATTTCGGTGCAGCAAAAGCCATCATCTCAATTGCACAACAGGAAATCCCAAGAGGCATTGGCCAGAGCGAATTCCTCTGCGCCCAGCGAATAAATTCGCTTAATTTTGTTGTCAAGAATCCCTGTTCCTCTATGTTAAATGTATTTATTCCCATCGCAGTGCTCCTTTCTTTATTATGTAAATGTAACCAACCAAAAGAACAAGAATAAACAAAAACATTTCTACATATCCTAACACACCAATCTTATCAAAAGTTACAGCCCAGGGATACAGGAAAACAATCTCAATATCAAAAATTATGAAAAGCATCGCAATAAGATAAAACTTAACAGAAAATCTGTCCCTCGCTGTTCTTATTGGCTCCATCCCGCTTTCGTAAGTTGAGAGTTTCTCAGGGTTGGGTCTTTTAGGTCCGAAAATTCTGTTGGATAAAACCATAAATGAAGCAAAAGCAAGAGCAAAAGCCATCAATATGAAAATCGGTAGATATTCATTTAACATTTTGACAAATGTGCTTTTGTTTAACAAATCGTATATAATTTAAAACATATCCACAAAAAATAAAAACACTCCCCCAGCAAGGGGGAGGTTTAAACAAAAATGTAAAAAATCAAAATTTATTTTTTCTCTTCACCCTGTGAAGCGTAACGAATTGGAGTAACTATCAAAATCAAAGCGATCAAAAGAATCACAACTAAGCTGATAAGATATGATGGAGTTGGGGTTATAGGTTTTATTTTGACTTCGTAGAAAGCAAGACCTGCGAAAATTAATCCCATCAACGCTTCACCAGCGATCAAACCGGAAGCGAGAAGTGTTCCATTATTTTCAAGTTTTGACATTTGCTCTTGAGTGAAACCTCTCTTCTTTGCTATCATGTCCGCAATTCCCCTTATCAAACCACCGACGAAAATAGCAGATGTCGTTTCAAATGGCAGATACATTCCAACACAAACAAGCATTGGACTTCTGACCTGAAGCAGAATTAAACCAAAAGCCATAAGCATACCGACAATTATAAGTGGCCAGGCCATTTCTCCGCCGACAATTCCCTTTGAAAGCATAGCCATCAAACTTGCCTGCGGAGCTGGAAGCGCTTTTCCACCGAAACCAGTTCCACCTGCTTTTATATCACCTTGGTGGAGAACCAGCAACGGGAAGTAAAGAACAAAAGAAGCAACAAAAACACCGATTATATCTCCAACTTGCATCTTCCACGGTGTTCCTCCGAGAATATGACCAACTTTCAAATCTTGAAACATTTCACCGGCAACCGCAGCTGCTACACATATAACCGCAGCAACCCCAAGGACAGCAGCTACACCTGGAATTCCTTTAACACCTAAAACAACCATTAAAAGTGCAGCAACTATCAAAGTTGAAAGTGTAAGTCCACTCACCGGATTATTGCTTGACCCGATGATCCCGACTAAATAACCGGAAACTGCTGCGAAGAAAAATCCAGCAATTAACATAACAATCGTTGCTGTGATTGATGCATTAAACATACCGCTGAAATAATAGTAAAGTCCAAAAGTAAACACAGCAAAAATTAAAAGAAGTGGAAGAACCCATTTTAAACTTAAATCTTGATCAATTCTACTTACAGTCGTTGCTTCACCTGAGGTTGCTTTTTTTAAATCAGTGATTGAACGTTTAAGCCCGATTGCTAAGCTATTTCTCATCCTGTAAAGAGTGTAAATTGCGCTCAAAAGCATTCCACCAATTGCAATTGGACGAACTATGAATTTCCAGATAGCGTAAGATAACTCAACCCATGAAGTCGGCTGACCTTCCTGAGCAACAAGTGGTTCAAGCTGCGGACCAAGGAAATACATAAGAAGCGGGACAAACAATCCCCAGGCAAGTAATCCACCGCTGAAGTTGAGAGCAGCAAGCCGTGGACCAATTATGAAACCAACTCCAATATACGCCGGGCTCACCGCAGGAGCTGTCAAAAGAGTTCCTCCACCAGCTGAAACACTTGTTATCTCCTGTCCTCTTCCACTTAACAATTTAACACCTGTTTTCGCAAATGTTGTAAATTTTTCCCAGCTTGTCGCAAAGAAATTAAACTTCCCAAGTGTTTGAATCAATGCACCAATTCCCATTGCGCCAAAAAGATATTTCGCACCGCTTCCACCAGCTTGACCTGCTTTATGAATCTCGGACGCAGCAACTGATTCAGGGAAAGGTAATTCAGGATCCTCAACAAGAACTCTTCTCAAAAGCGTCACAAAAAGAATTCCAACAACCCCACCAACAAGCATAATGAAAGAAGATTCCCAATATCTCTGAGGAGCGTCAAAATTCTCCCAGACACCAGCGATCAAAAAAGCAGGGATTGTGAAAATCGCACCTGCTGCAACTGATTCACCAATTGAACCAACCGTTCTTGCAAAATTTTCTTCAAGTATCGTCCCTCTGAACAACCTCAAAAAAGCCATGCTTATAACCGCTGCTGGATATGTAGCTGCTATTGTCATTCCCGCCTTCAACCCGAGATAAGCATTAGCAGCGCCGAGAACAACGGACATCACCAATCCAAGAATTAATGCACGAATTGTAAATTCCTTCATCGTTTGTTCGGGCGGAACAAGTGGCTTATACTTTAACCCTGGACCACTTTTAACTTCTGCCATTTTAACCTCACTTTTGTTTGAGATTTTGTTCTATATTGCTAATCCAAGCCATAAACCTTGATATCTCTCGGATGTTCAACATAAAATTTCAACTTTAAAATTTTCTTCTCTCCCGCTTTCAAATTAAATCTCCAGGTTATAATTCCATCACTGCCAATCTCTACATCTTTTTCGGTCGGGGATTCAAGCACAACTTTTATCTTCTCATTTCTTGAAATCGGATAATTATCTTTCACCTCAACAAAAACATCAACATCTTTCCCGTTCTCAATTTCCGTCTCATACTCATATGAAACTTTTACTGTCCCCCCAAATAATCCCGTATATTCCGTGAATTTATTTTTTAAATTGCGATTAATTTTTATCGCCTCATCAACCCCCATAGATAAATCAAACATTTGTCCGGGCAAAATTCTCTGAATTGAAGAAGACGAAACATATTTACCATCAACATAAATTCTCGCCTCACCGGGCAAAATTGGAAATTTAAAATCGTTTTTCAATTTAACTCTCAAATAAGCATATCTTGACAATTTTGGAACAGCATAATAAACTAATTGACTTTCCTGCGAAAACGAGGCAAGAAAAATTTTATGCGCTTGATTATCTGAAGGAATGTTAAGTTTTGAAAATTTGAAACTAACAGATGAAACCGATGTTTCAACCTCGGGCGAAATATAAGGTGTCTTCTTCTCAATCACTTCTGCCGACTCTTTATGTAGCATCGGTGCTTCAAGAACCACTTCTCTTTCCTTACGGTAATAGGGTTGATAAATATCAACGTTCCATGGTGATAGATCGGGAGGTGTGCCGGAAATGGAAACGGGCGCAGTTGATATCTCCGCCGGGACATCAATCCAATCTTCACCTGTCATTTGCCTGACAAAAGAAAAATAATCAAATCCAATTTTTCCGGTTTTTGAATTCGCTCTCACTTCATAACCTGATGTCCAATTAACCCCGTAAACAAAATATGAAATTTTTAACCCAACACTCTGATCTGAGTTTGAGTAAACGGTAACTTCAACATTTTTTCCCTTCTTTTTGGCAGATGAGATTTGTCCGAGTTCATCTTCAACTTTTTTCCTCTCGTCCTTTAACTTTTCAAGTTCACTCTCAATGAGATTTTTCTCTTTTATGTTTTCATTTAATGTTTTACTGAAAAATTTGAGATACGCCTCAATCTCATCAATCGTAAACTTTTGCCTTTCAAACGCTGGTGTTAACTTCTTCAAAAATTCAATTCTTCCCAAAACAACATCAAGTTCCCCCTGCTTTGATGTTATCAAGTTATTCAAACTATCTAACTTTGCCTTCAACTTTTTAATTTTTTCAACCTCCGGGCTTTCAAGATATGTCTCCTCAACTTTCACATCCGAAATTTTTATATCATCCCCTTTTAGAATTTCAACCTGAACCGATTGATTGTTTAAACTTTCCGGAAACCCCGAAATTTTTATCAAATTTTCCCCCTTTTTAACAGACGCTTCAACAAGTTTCATAATGAAAGCACCATTTGGATAAATTGTGATGGAAGAAATTTTTGACCTCGGCACAGGATTGTCTCCATTTGAAATTTGGAAAACGAAGAAGCAAAGAATTAAAGTGACAAGTTTTCGCATAAAATTTGATTTTTTACTTGCTCAACTAAAACAAATATAAAAACGACCTGTTAAATTTTCAAGTGGAGTTAACTCCCCATAGTCCCAAGCAAATAAAGAACCGCCATTCTAACCGCAACCCCGTTTGTGACCTGTTCAAGTATAACGGAATGCTCGCTATCTGCAACATCTGATGACATTTCAACACCGCGATTTATAGGTCCCGGGTGCATTATCAAAATTGGTTTGCTCGCCCTCTCAAGCCGTTTTCTCGTTATCCCGAAAAATTTATGATATTCTTGAAGCGATGGGATAAAAGCAGAATTCTGTCTTTCAAGTTGCAACCTCAAAACATTTAAAACATCAACTTTCGGTATAACATCGTCAATGTTATGATAAATTTCAACACCAAGTTTGTCAATGTCTTTTGGTATGAGGGTTTCTGGACCACAAACTGAAACATTTGCACCGAGTGTTTTCAATCCGAATATATTTGACCTTGCAACACGACTGTGCAGGATATCACCAACTATGCAAACATTCAATCCTTCAATTCTTCCGAGTTTCTCCCGTATAGTAAAAATGTCAAGCAAAGCTTGTGTTGGATGCTCATGTGTTCCATCTCCCGCGTTTATTACGCTTGCATCAATTATCTTAGCAAGGAAATGCGGTGCACCGGATGATGAATGTCTTATAACAACCATATCAATTTTCATCGCTTCTATATTTTTTACCGTGTCTTTAAAAGTTTCACCCTTTGCGATACTGCTCCCGGCTGTTGCAAAATTAACAACATCAGCTGACAATCTTCTTTCTGCAAGTTCAAACGATATTCTCGTCCTCGTTGAACTTTCAAAGAAGAGATTGACAACTGTCTTTCCCTGCAAAGTTGGGACTTTCTTTATGGGTCTTTCAAGAACTTCCTTAAAAGAGACAGCGGTATTCAAAATCAATTCAATATCCTCCTTTGGCATACATTCAAGCCCAAGTAGATGTCTGCTTTTTAATGCCATAAACACACCGATTTTTGTTTTAAAACAAAAAAGCCGAAACCATCTGGTTTCGGCTTCAATCATGCTCAATTAAAAGAACCGAGTCCTCACCATCAACCTCGCGCAGGTTGACTTTGACTTCTTCATTTAAACTCGTCTTTACTTTTTTCCCGATGAAATCTGCTTGAATTGGAAGCTCGCGATTTCCCCTGTCAATCAGAACAGCAAGTTGAACTGTTTTAGGTCTTCCAAAATCAATCAGTTCATCAAGCGCTGCTCTTACAGTCCTGCCCGTGAATAAAACATCATCAACGAGAATTATATCCTTTTCATCAATTGAAAAATTTATTTCGGTTGTTTTAACTTCTGGCTGTCTCAATCTCAAACGCACATCATCCCTGTAAAAAGTTATATCAAGAACTCCAACAGGGACGGATGTATTTTCAAGCTTTGAAATTTTATCTGCAAGTCGTTTTGCAAGAAACTCTCCCCTTGTTCTTATCCCGACAATGGCAAGGTTCTTTGAACCCTTATTTCTTTCAATTATTTCATGAGCCAATCTATTAAGCGTCCTTTCAATGTCAGATTCGTCCATAATTTTCTCTTTTATCCTCATCCTCGCCTTCGCAAAATTTTTCGGAAAGATAAAAAATGGGGGAGAAAAAATCAAATGCTTTTTAAATTTTCGCACATGAAAATTCAATCCAATTTCTGGCGAAAGGATTAAATTGATTTGCTTTTTCTTTGACCTGTGCAATTATCGTTTTCACGGCAAGTTTCAAAGCGTCGCTTTTTTGTTGAAGCGAAAATTTATCCGAGTCCTCCATATCAATGAAAACACCCTTTATAAAGGCATCATACTCACATATCGCAAGCATCGCTTTCTCGCTCAATTCAACTCTAACACTTCTAATCTCATTTACAATGAAACCAGATTTCTCAATTTTGTTTTTATAGTCCTCAACCGATAAAATTTCAAATGCAGGTGCATTTTTATCTCTTTTCTTCCCGAGAGCTTGAAACGCCAGAAGTTTGAGCATACCCCAGAACTTAACAGTATCAGGCGTGTAAGATTCTCTTGTAAATGTGCTGTTTATGAAAAGTTTTCCACCCCGTTTTAAAACCTTTGAGATAGAACCCAGAGATTTTTGCTTTGCTTCATCCGTTGTTATCTCATGTATTGCGTTACAAAAATAAGCGACATCAACGGTTTCAGGTTTGATAAATTCAGCAATCCCTTCAGCATATGATTCATAAAACTCAATTTCTGTCTCGCCTTTTGATTTTACTTTTCTTCTGGCAATTTCAATAGATGCGGGATTTGGATCAACTCCGAAAATTTTACATTTTGCTCCATTTAAAATTTCAACTATCATTGAAGTAATGAGTCCGGTTCCACAGGCGACATCAAGCACTGTTAATTTTTTGCCTTTTTGAATCAGATCAATCGGGAAAGTTCTTCTGACAAAGTCATAATTTACCTTGCGATATTCCTCTTGCTCGCTGAAAACATCAAAGTTAAAATAAGCCCTGTCTTCTGAATTTAAAATCCGCATGAAATAAACATACCTCTTGATTTTTTAAAGAAATCTGGCGGGAAACCCGCAGGTTCTTTTACCTATTATAGCGATTTTTCAGATATTTAGCAAGCTAAAACTCTGCTCCGAACCCGATTCTTATAACATTCCCGAGTCGTGAGAAATTAATGAATGCAAAATCAAAATTAACCGGAATTCCAACCCCCAATCCCGTTAAGCCAAACCCGAATGTGAAATTTTCTTCGTCATAGTTAAACTTGTACCCGCCTCTTAAACTCAAAAAATTTTTAA
Organism: uncultured Bacteroidota bacterium; assembly: GCA_964593475.1. Lineage (GTDB taxonomy): Bacteria > Bacteroidota > Ignavibacteria > Kryptoniales > Kryptoniaceae > Kryptonium. Next base: position 87,084 of record CAZQJI010000002.1, read on the forward strand.
ATGTATATTCAATTCCCAGATTCAATTTTTCAGGCGAATCGCTTGGATGAATTGCTTCAAGAAGAAGTGACAGACGGGTTGGTGTATTGTATTCGCCAAGAATTTCGCTTGCAATTCCGAGTTTAAAAATTGATGGCATTTTAAAAGTGTCGCCAATATATTTACTGTCAACTCCAAAATTCTGAATCGCGCCCGCAATTCTCAAACTCCTAAATCCCGTGAAATAAATTATCCCGACATCAAAAACAAAATTATCAGATTTGTAAATCCAAATTTTTTCTCTGACATATTTAACAAAACCACCAAAAGAAAATCTATCCGTCAACATCCTTGAATATGAAATTCCAAAAGCAATTGCATCAGCGGAAAATGGCTCGGTTATTATGTAATTTCCGGGTTGATCTGGATTTGCATTTGCTGTCCCTTGCATTGTCCCGAAATCAAGCCGAACAAAACCAAGTCCAAAAACGCCGATGTTACCGAGTTTAATAGTGTAAGCACCGGCTTGATGTTTCGTATCAGCAAGCCAGTTTGCAAATGTGAAATTGACAGAATGTCTTCTTGATGTAAATCCAACAAGTGCAGGATTTATAAAAATCGCATCAGCATTCGTATGAAACAAAGCGACAGAAGCATCGCCAAGTGCACTTGCCCTTGCGCTCACAGGAATTTCAAGAAACACATATCCAGTTGTTCCAACTTTTTTAAAATCCTGTGCGTTTGAAATGCAAATTAAAACCGCCAAAAATAAAATTGCCTTCTTCATATTTCCCCTCATCTTATTATTGCGAATTTCCCAATTTTCTTTCTCCCATCAGGTGTCTCTATATGATAAATGTAGATCCCGCTCTCAACATATTGACCATAGTCCGTCACCTGATTCCACGAAGCTATCCCTGAGCCATCGTTATGATAAATTGTCTTAACAAGATCACCACGAATTGTATAGATTCTTATCACAGATGGGCTTGGTATATTAATAAACTGAATTACATCAACATCACGCGGATTTAAAAATCCAGAGCGACTTATAAATGGATTTGGAACGACAAGAATTTTGTCAAGGTCATTTCCAGCTGGAATAGTTGCTTTAAAAGGAATTATCATTCTATTTGCAAAAATAGAACTTTCCATCGGAGGAACACGATTTGAGTTGGTCTCTGGAAAACGAGCTGATGGGTTTGGTGGCCAGTTTGCATGTCCGGTGTCATAACTTGTAATTGAATAGTAATAGCTGAAACCAACAGTAACGGAAGTATCAACAAATTTATACATTCGCTTCACCGGATCATAAAACCTTGTGTCGCCTTTCTTAATGTCCGCTATCAATTCCCACGGACCAATTGGCAAGTAATTTGAGCGATAAATCCTGTATCCGGCAAGATCATACGCTTCATCACCTGAATAATCTGGGTCCGGGATCGCTTCAACTGAATCATACCATTCAATAACATTTGCTATTACACCTTCAACTTCATCAAAGAGACGAACTTTGAAATTCGGAGCTGGCGGTGGATCTGGAACATTGTAATTATTATCGTAATTAAATTGCGCACGCCGTGAATTTTTTAATAACTCGTTGTATCCTTTTGTTCCAACAATAGAAGCCGATGTATTCGGGTCAACTGCTTCTTTGTAAGAAATTCCACCAATTACTTCAGCGGTTACAATCTTTATCGTGTCCCCGGGTCTTAATGTCCAGGGTCCAAGTGAAACAAGAGACCACATTCTTCTCGTTGTCCATATCGGATCGCCGGGTGAAACAACCGCAGACGCTGCATTTCTTGGATCTTTACAAATCGCATATCTACCGTCAAGTCCAATTCCAGCTGTTCCAAATGGTCCATATAAATCAATTCTATCATCTGCAGCAGACCAGGCATAACCATTAATTCTATTAGCCCTGCCTGTGCTATCTGGGGAAATATACAGAAATTTCAAACCCGGATAACCTGGGGCAAGCCATTCACCTTGTCTTTGCGGTCCCCCCTGGTCATAATAGCCATATTTTTCATTTCTACCAGCAGTTGCAGGGAAATCATCAGCATAACCAAACAATAATCTCTCTGTTGGGACAAAGAAGAAACGATTGTTGCGAGCTCCCTCGCTATATTGTGGGTAAAATAAAATTCTCCATGCTCTTGAATTTATTGAAAAAGCATAGGTAAAAAGAATATACATCCTGTAAATTGTCGCATTGTAAAGTCCAAACTTATCCGCTGGCGAAAGCTCATTGCTTATGTTCTTTATCACATACTCAATTATGATATAATTTTCATCTGCTTGTGAACCGCTCCATTGCATCGCTCTTCTTTCAACTCTTACCGGCAAAGGCATATCACCTTGATACTGGGTTTGATAGTTTGGATTATATTCCCATACGCTTTCAATGATTTCTTCAGGACCACGGAATTTCGTTTGCCAGTGATTTGTGATCTTTGTATGCTTTTTGACTATATATTTTGCACCTGGTTCTGGTGAAACTGTGCCCGCATACATCGCCCAATCATCAGCTGCAATAACCTTACCACTTGAATCAAGTCCAGCTATGATAAACCCACCCGTGACAAGATGTGAAGCAGGACCCCCTATGTCAGCACCAATCCATTCAGGATCAAATCCAGGCCAATCCATCCCATAATTTATCCTTTGCCAGTTGTTAAAAGGAGGACAGATTTTACCATAGTAAAATGATTCCCAAAGCATTCCCCTTTTGAGGTAAAGAATAGGTGCATCAATTTGTGAAAGCAATTGACCTGATAGAATTAAAACTAAAATAAAAATTTTTATTCGCATCACATCTCGTTTTTTCTTTTAAAATCCAAGCCCGATTGTAAAGTAAATTTCCCTCGGAACATTCCTGTAAGTTGTGAAATAGTTAAATTTATAACTTGCCCTTGGGTTCAATGGATCTTCGCCGGGTTTTAACATATCCGGAGTTATATTTCTTTCAACCCAATCTCTTAAATCATCCTGTGATGAAAACGGTGTCAGCCATCTGTTGTTGAAAAGGTTCATTACACGAATCCCGATTAAAAGATTTTGCTTACCAACATAAATTCTCTTCGTTATGTTAAGATCAGCTTTGGCTTCAAGAGGATAACGACGATTATTAACGACATCTTTAAACTCATCATAACTTGTCACATAAGTAAACGGCGTCCCGCTTTGAGCAGTGTAAGTTAAGCTAACTGCAAAATCAGAAAACGGTTTTAACCCCAGAATTTCCAGTCCGCCTCCTTTTTCAACATTATAACTTACAAGAACCCTGAATGTATGCGTTCTATCATCATAAGAGAGAAAATCATTTGCCTGATTTCGTTCCTGATAATTTCTCGGATCATTCGGATCATCAGACCAGAGAGACCTTGGTCCATAATAACCAAATGTTGTTCTTGATAAACTATAAGTCAATCTATAATTCCATCGCCCGGGTGAAACTTTATCAATAGTAATCTCAACGCCTTTTGATGCTCCGTATGAATTATTCTCATAAGTCAAATATCTCTTGTTTCGTCTTATCCCTGCACTCGGTGCGTAAATATAAAGAGTTCCAACCTGTTTGACCCTATCATTGTAATAAGCGACGATATCAATTCTGTGCGTTCCCTTATAACTGTGCTGTATTCCAAATTCATAACTTATTGTTTGTTTCGGTCCAAGATTACCATTGCCGTAAGCAATCCAGCCAAGTTCTGTTGTTTTCATCAGTGCTTCTTTAAAAGTAGGCATTGAATAAAAATGTCCATATTGTAATCTAAAAGCCGTATTTTCACCTATCGGAAATGAAAGCCCAAATCTCGGTGAAATACGAATATAACCTCGTGTTTTTTTCGTCCTTGGATCACCAATTGCTTCCGCACCAAGCGCTGGATAAAACGGATTAAACCTATCATAAGGAATTTCCGTGTTGAAATTATATCCATCCAATCTAACCCCAACATTTGCAACCATCCCTTCATATTCAAATTTACTCTGTGCATAACCCGCAATGTAAAATGGATATGCTTTGTAATACTCTGCATAACCGGTTCTTGAGATGAAAGCATTCGCAGCAAAACTTGAAACCGCATTGTAATATGTATCCCAGTAATTGAATTTAAATCCCGCTTTAAGTTGCAATCTCGGGGTTATTTGATTTGTGTAATCTCCATAAATACTCCAGGCGTCAGTTCGTGCATCTTGCCCGTAAAGCGTCGTGAATGAGTAAACAGTTCTATAACCTTCATCCCAGGGTCCGGGCGGAAGCGACCAGACATCATCCCTTAAATAACTTGGTCTTTGCGGAACCGGTAAAACAAGAACAATATATCTTTCCCGTGAATGATATGCAGTTAACTCAAAAAATGATTTCGGATTTATGGCGTATGTCCATGTAAAACTTTGCGTAGTTGTAATCTCATCTCTTGGTGAGTCAGTCACAAGCACATATTTCCACGAACCATCTCTTCCAGCCCAGCGAATGTCATCAGAGCCAGAGAATAATCCACCACGATAATATTGATACATTCCCATCAGTTTAAACTTATGCCCGGGGATAGGATTCCAGGATAAAGTTAAAGTATAATTTTGATAAACCTGAACTCTTTCAATTGTTGGAATCCTTGTCGGTTTGGCTCTGTATTCAGCAGATATAAAAAATCTCAAAGCTTCCGGGCTATTTCCAAGAGGACCGCCAAAACCAAAAAGAAATCTTTTATATGAAAGTTTTCTATAATCGTAAACACCGAGCGGATTTGCTCCACCATCCGGGGAAGGCGAATGATTTTCCACCCATTTTTCCCACATTTTATAAAGCCATTCATCAGAAGAATCAGGATAAGTTCGTTTCCACGCCTCAAGCGTTCCCCATTTTTTCCATTCCACATTTTCAGGTCCGTAAAGATATGGACCCCAATGGTATTGTCCGGGTGGTCTGTATTCAAATCTAAATTCACCGGATAATTTCGGTCCGCCTTCTTTTGTCACAACCTTAACAACTCCGGACTGCGCATTCCCATATTCAGCGCTAAATCCACCAGAGATTATCTCCATCTGTGCAACTGCAAGCGGATTGTAGTCATATTTCCAGCTGTTATTTGATTTATCCCACGCAAAACTATAACCCGGGACACCTGTATTCGTTGTTATTTGCTCAACGCCATTGATCATAAAATTAAGTTCATACGCACCTCCACCACGAACGCTATATGTCCCGTTTGGATTTTGAATAATTCCAGCGGTAAGTTCAAGTATCTGCTTCAAACCCTCAATCGGGGCATTTTCAATTTCCCTTGATTCTATATTTACAGATGTTGATGTTTTATCTTTCTCAACAATCGGTCGCTTTGCCTCAACAATAACTGGTTCAACCTCTATAACCGTTGGTTCAAGTTGAAAATTAACCGTCGTCGTTCTATCAACATAAACAACGACATCTTTTACAACCATTTTCCTGTAACCCACCATACTTGCTACAAGATTATAACGACCGGGCGGGACATTTATGATGAAATACTCACCGTCAAAATTGCAGGCTGCACCCATTGTTGTCCCTTCAATTAAAACATTTGCCCCGGGCAACGGCTCACCTGTTGATTTATCAACGACCCTACCGGCAATTTTACCTTTCGGCGTTTGTGAGAAAACAAGTGAAGAAAGAAAAATAAGCCAGAGTAAATTTTTCAAATACTTCATGGTTTCAAAATTCTATTTTATTAAAACCATTTTCATCAATTTTGACTTATAACCACTGGCTTCAAGCTGATAATAATAAACTCCGCTTGTCAAGTTATTCGCATCAAAAGACGCTATATGTTTTCCAGCGCTCTTGAAAGAATTAACAAGTTCAGCCACCTTTTGACCGAGTGAATTATAGACATTAATTCGCACAAAACCTGAATTCGGTATTTCATAAACTATCGCTGTTGTTGAATTAAACGGATTTGGATAGTTCTGATGCAATTTAAAATCAAGAGGAAGATTTTGCACTTCATTAACAGATGTAACTTTTTCAAACACAAACGCCTTCCTTGCGAACATATCAATTACATAAGCTCTTGATTCCTCAGCATTCAAAGCGACATCACAGGGGGCGTTAAACGGAGCTCCTTCAAGTGTTAAAACTTCCATAGCAAAGTTTCCAGCTATCTCAAACACTTTAACAGTTTGAAAACCCGAATCAGGTCTGCAAACCCACAATCTGCCACTGCGATCTGCATAAATTCCATAAGGTATAAATCTTCCAAGAGCGAGAAAACCTGAAAAGTCCGTCAATGCCTGACCCCTGTAATTTTTCGGCTCGGTTTGAGTTCCACCCGTCCATATCGCAACATTCCCAGCGGTCGGATTATCCTCCGAACTATTTCTTGCAGTGAAAAATGGCGTATTCGGATCATTATAATTGGCATCAGGGATAACGGCAACATCACGAATTGCATCAACGCCAGCCTGGCTGTAACCACCCGGATCATTTGAGTAATATGGTGGTGGGACATAAGCTCCGGGGTCAGCTGTACCGGCTGAATTAGAGATGGTTTTACTTGTAAAGTTATAAACTCTTGGCGTCGGACCTGGATTCCCGCCCTGATAGGTTGTTCCAGCATAAACAAAACTATCTTTCGTGGCGCTTAAACCATAAATAAAAGTTCCATATCCAGCCTGTCCAAATCCAAAACCGTATCTGATTTTCTGATTCGGATCACCATTTTTAAAATAATCAAGTCCCGAGACACCAACAGCGCTAATAGCCGGAGGTTGCCTGAATATGACAAGAACATCATTTTGAATTGTGGTTATTCCTCTTAAAGAATGAACATTTGTTGTGTCAAATCTTGCAGTATAATCATAAACAAGCGTAAAAGCATCGTCATTAGGTCCAGCTTTCCAGAGAGCATTGTGAGCTAATGTGTCAGTGGCTTTTGAAGATATAACCCAGAGATTCCCACTTGCGTCAACCGCACATAAAAACGGTCTCACAAAAGCAGTATCAGTCGGTGGGAATTCAATCGTTTTTTTATATACCCACTGCTCAGTTTGCGAAAATAAACTTGATGTGTAAAGGAGGAGTGAAATTAGGAGGAGTTTGTAAAACATTTTCATAACGCACTAAAATTTTGTTTTTAACTCGTTTTAAGATTGCAAAAAAAATCAAAAAAGTCAAGAAAAATTTGTGGATTTTTCACATAAACTTGAATTTCAAATTTAACATTTTTATTTTGTCTCAAATTAAAAACCTGTTCAAGAAAAGATGATGAGAAAAATTTCAAAGTTTCTGTTTGATTTAAAAATTTGGGTTGAAAATTTTGCGAATAAACCTTATTCAGGACTTGCACTTTTTATAATCGCCTTTACAGAATCCTCTTTCTTCCCGATCCCACCGGATGTCCTTTTAATTGCGATTACACTTCTCAAACCAAAACTATCTTTCAGATATGCCTTCATCTGTTCTGTCGGCTCGGTGCTCGGAGGGATGTTTGGATATTTGATAGGTCTTCAATTTTACGAATTGATCGGGAAAAAAATAATTGAATTTTATCATTTACAGGAGCAATATAACGCTGTAAAGGTTATGTATGACAAAAACGCTTTCGCTGCAATTGCGATCGCCGGGTTTACGCCCATACCTTACAAAGTTTTCACAATCGCAGCCGGGGCTTTCCAGGTAAACTTTGCCACGCTTGTCATCGCATCAGCTTTAAGCAGATCCGCAAGATTTTTCCTCGTCGGAGGTTTGATTTATCTATTTGGTCCGAAAGTTAAAACATTCATTGATAAATACTTTGATTGGCTCACCATCGCTTTTATAATTTTGCTAATTCTCGGCTTTACATTAATTAAGTATCTCAAATGAAATGAAACGAGGTGTCTCACTTGAAAGAGCGATCTCAAAACTCGGCTACGCATCAAGAAAAATTGCACGTGAATTAATTATACAGGGGAAAGTGAAGGTTAACTCAAAAACGATCAATAACCCATCATTTAGAGTTGATTTAAAAAGGGATAAAATTGAAATTGACGGTCAAATCCTTAAACCAAGAGAAAAAATTTACATCATCTTCAACAAGCCGAAAGGAGTTGTGACGACAAGAAAAGATGAACTTGGAAGAAAAACAATTTACGACTACATCAAACTTGACACATGGGTTGCACCAGCAGGGCGACTTGACAAAGATACATCCGGACTTTTAATTTTAACAAACGATAATAAATTTGCTGACTTTATCACAAACCCCGAATCAAAAGTTGCAAAAACTTACCTTGTCAAACTTAACAAAAAGATAAAACAAGAAGATCTACTTAAACTCCAAATTGGACTTGAAATTGAAATTGATGGAGAAACTTACACGACATTACCAGCAAAAGTAAAAGTTGTAAAAATCAATCCCAAAACCTGCTGGGTTGAAATTCAAATCGTTGAAGGTAAAAACAGGCAGATAAAAAGAATGTTTGAAAAACTTGGCTATAAAGTTGATACTTTGATAAGAACTAAAATCGGAAATTTTGAAGATAAAACACTTAAACCCGGAGAGTGGAGATTTCTCAAAAAAGAGGAATTAAAACAAATTGCGCCATCATATTTTAAATGAAACCACTTGTCATTGGAATTGCAGGAGGAACTGGCTCAGGTAAAACAACAGTTGCAAGAAAAATCGCACAAAAAATCGGTGATGAAAAAGTCATAATTCTTGAGCATGACAGTTACTACAAAGACATTTCACAATTTGAAGGCAAAAAGATTGAAGAAATTAACTTTGACCATCCAGATGCACTTGACACAAAGCTTTTGATTGAGCATGTGAAATTATTAAAGAACCGCCAACCGATTGATGTCCCGATTTATGACTTCGCAACATACAAACGACTTCCGCAGGTAAGACATATTGAGCCAAAAGATGTCATCATAATTGAAGGCATACTTGTTTTTGTTGAGAAGGAACTGAGAGAACTTATGGATATCAAAATTTTCGTTGACACGGACGCAGATGAAAGAGTTTTGAGAAGAATAAAAAGAGACATTCTTGAAAGAGGAAGAACGCTTGAGTCAGTAATAAACCAGTATATTTCAACTGTTAAACCATCTCATCTTGAATTTGTTGAACCAAGCAAAAGATGGGCTGACATTATAATTCCAAGAGGTGGAGAAAATGAAGTCGCAATTGAAATGGTCGTATCAAGAATAAAAACAATGCTGGAGGACGAAAAATGAAAAAAATTTTCATCTTATTCACAATCGCAATTTTGCTTTATTCATGTGCAACAAAAAAATACACAATTGTTGAGCGAGGAAACACAAAAATAATCATCGGTGAATTTCCGATTCAACTTCTTGAAACCGACGATTTCAAATGGTTTAACGAGGGATATTCAAAATTTAAAATTGATGAAATTGAAAACTTTAACATAATAAAGTCAAAAGCGAACAAATTTGATGTGTTAATTTTCCTCGGAACCTGGTGTCCCGACAGCAGAGAACATGTCCCGAAATTCATCAGAATAATGGACGAAGCTGGCGTTGATAGAAAACATATCAAACTTATTGGGCTTGACAGAGACAAAACTTTAAATGGTTTGACCGACAAATACAACATTACACGAGTTCCAACTTTTATATTTTTTGAAAACGGCAGAGAAATCGGAAGAATCGTTGAACATCCACAGGTGAGCTTGTTAAATCACATCGCCAGAATTTTAAGCCAAAAATAAAACTTTTAAAATTATGACGACATTAATTCTAACTCTTGGACTTGTTGCAACGATTGCAGAAATCCTCGGTGGTTTGATTATAATTTTCACAAAGAAATGGCCCCGGTTGTTTCAAGATTACCTTCTTGCACTTGGAGCTGGCTTTATCGTTGCGCTTGTCTTAACACAACTTATTCCAGAGTCAATAAGCTCAATTGGAGAAACTGCGCCGATTTTGATAATGCTTGGCTATGCAACGCTTCATCTTTTTGAACATTCCCTCGTCCCGCATCTTCACTTCGGAGAGGAAACTCACACCGAACATGTTGTCTCAAAAACTGCGAGCTATTCAATTTTCTTTGGGCTCTTCATCCATGCATTCTTTGATGGAATGGCAATTTCAATTGGCTTAAAGTTTAACTATATAATCGGACTTTTACTTTTCATCGGAATTTTTCTCCACAAATTTCCAGAAGGTATGACGGTCGCTTCTGTTATCTCCGCTTCCGGGAAAAAGGTAAGCACTTCTTTATTTCTTGCTTCACTTGTCGGTCTTGCGACATTTGCAGGTGTTCTTACAGGGCTTGCAATACCCGAAATAAGTGAAAAAGCCACCGGATTTTTATTTGCTTTTATATCCGGAATTGGACTTTATGTTGGGACAACCGATTTAATCCCGGAAATTAACAACTCAAAAACAAAGTTAGCCCCAATTGTTGTCTTCATAGGAATGCTTCTTTTTTATATGACATCTGATTTCTTACACAAAACAATTCATTGAAAAATGAAAAGAGATAGAAAAGACCTTAAAAAACTTTCCGACATTGAACTTGTAAAACTCGCTATGAATGGGGATGAAACAGCATACGCAGAAATTATGAACAGATACAGAAAAAAGGTTGAAGTCATCGTCTCAAAAATCGTGAAACAAAAATCCGAAACAGAAGATCTCGTCCAGGAGATATTCACAAAAGCTTTCACCTCAATTTCCTCTTTTAAATCCGAATTTTCATTTTCAACATGGCTTTACAAAATAGCAACGAATCATTGCATTGACTTCATAAGAAAGCGAAAAATCTCAACATTTTCTCTTGATGAAGATTACGAACTTGAAGAGGACACAATTCAGCGTGAAATCCCCGACTGGAGCAAAACCCCTGACCGTGAATTATTTGAAAAACAAAGAAACGAGATCATTCACGAGGCGATAAATTCTCTTCCAGAGCATTACAGAAAAGTTATAATAATGCGTCATTTTGAGGACAAATCTTATGAGGAAATTGCAAAAGAGTTAAAATTGCCAATTGGAACCGTGAAAGTTCATATTTTCAGAGCAAGGGAATTACTCTACAAAAAACTTAAAGACAAGTTAAAACATTATTGAAACACAAACCCGCTTTTTCCGTAAAAACAAACATAGAGAAAACACACAAACCGGAAACTTGAAACGACATAAACTTAACATAGTTATATTTTTCGTTTTTGCTCAGCTTGCGCTGGCAAATGATAATGATTTATATCAATCAAGATTCCATAAAGAGATACCGAGGAAGGGCGAAAAAGAGTTGAAGATAAAAATATCAGGCGGAGCTGGCGTTTTCCATATTCTACCCGGTGAAAAAGACAAAATAGCGATAATTGACGGATACTCGGATAGAGAAAGTGGAAGAAATCTCGTGGATATAAATTACTTTGTTGAAGATGACATAGGTTATCTTGAGATTGAGATGACAAGTTTAACGACAAGGAAAACATCTGGAAATGAGAAATGGTATATTAAACTTTGCAACGATCTCCCGACATCACTTGATATAGAGCTTGGGGCAACGAAAGCAGACATTGATCTTGGCGGGTTGAATTTGAGAAGTGTTAAATTATCAACCGGAGTAAGTAGCACAAACTTAAAATTCACAAAACCAAACAAAACAATAATGAGGCGATTTGAAATAGAAGCAGGTCTTACAAAATTTGACGGAGAAAAACTTGGCAACGCAAGATTCAGAAATTTGAGATTCTCCGGCGGAATGGGAACTTTTAACCTTGACCTTTCGGGCGAGCTTATTGATGACGCTGATGTGAATTTGTCCATCGGATTTGGAAATCTTGATGTATATCTTCCCAAAGATGTTGGAGCTACGATTATCTCCCCATCTGCTTTGTTTACATCCAAAAAATTTGACAATTTTTATAAAAGAGGTGATAGATACATAAGTTTCAACTTTGAAGAGGTTCAGAAGAAAATTAACATCTTCATTGAATCAGGACTTGGAA
>CAZQJI010000003.1:0-8931 GCA_964593475.1 uncultured Bacteroidota bacterium
ATCTGCGGATGCCTCCATAAGTGTCTCCGAAAGCGTTGGATGAGCATGGATCGTTTTGGCAATTTCAAATGCTGTGCTTTCAAGCGTCTTTGCAACACCAAATTCAGCGATCAACTCCGTTGCCTCAGGTCCAATTATGTGGGCGCCAAGGATTTCACCATATTTCGCATCAAATATAACTTTTACAAGTCCTTCCGTTTCACCAAGAGCAAGTGCCTTTCCATTTGCCCTGAACGGAAATTTCCCAACTTTTATTTCATATCCCATTTCAATCGCCTTTTGTTCAGTCAAACCAATGCTTGCAACCTGTGGAATACAATATGTGCAACTCGGTATTGAGTTATAATCAACCGGCAAAGTTTCAACGCCTGCAATTTTTTCAACACATCTTATACCTTCAGCTGAAGCAACATGAGCGAGCAACGGCGGTCCTATAACATCGCCAATTGCATAAATCCCATCAACATTCGTTTTATATGTTGATTTATCAACTTTGATAAACGATTTTTCAACTTCAACCCCGACATTTTCAAGCCCGATGTTATCAACATTACCTTGAACTCCAACCGCAACGAGTGCTTTATCTGCTTTCAAAACTTTTTCTCCACTTTCATTTTGAATTTTAACTTCCGCCTGCCCATCAACCGCTTTCGCTTCAAGAACTCTGGTTCCGGTCAAAATTTCAATCCCCGATTTTTGAAAAGATTTAGCAAGTACATCCGTTATCTCTTTATCCTCATTGGGCAAAATTGAATCCATCATCTCAACGAGAGTTATCTTTGTCCCAAACGCATTATAAAAGTAAGCAAACTCAACACCAATCGCACCAGCTCCAATTATTATCATTGACTTTGGTGGTTCTTCAAGAAGCATCGCCTCTTTACTTGTGATTACATAGTTTCCATCTACTTCAATTCCCGGTAAATTTCTCGGTCTTGCACCGGTGGCAATGATTATATAATTGGCTTCTATCTCCATTTCATCGTTGTTTGTTCTGACGCCGATCAAGTTTGATTTCAAAATATAGCCGTGTCCGGAAATTTTCGTGACATTATTCTTTTTCAAAAGAAACTCAACCCCGCGTGTTAATCTCTCCGCAACCTGTCTGCTTCTTTGAATTATCTTTTTGAAGTCAAATCCAAAGTTATCAATTTTAATTCCGAATTCATCTGCTCTTCTTACAAGGTTAAAAAGTTCTGCTGATTTTAAAAGTGCTTTTGTCGGGATGCAACCCCAGTTGAGACAAATTCCTCCAACTTTATCTTTTTCAATTAAAACAGTTTTAAACCCAAGTTGTGAAGCACGAATCGCGGCAACATATCCACCAGGTCCACCACCTATAACTGCGATGTCAAATTTTTGTGGCATAATGATATATGATTTTGTTTTGAAATTTACAAAAATTTAAAAAGGCGGGATAGAAAAATCAAAATAAGGCAGGTCAAATAGGTGAAAATAAAAAAGGGTGGGACCTTCGCCCACCCCTTTCACTTCAGAATCCAACTTTCAAATTAAATAAATGATTCGCACTAAAATATGTCACAGGAACATAAGCATAGTCAAATGTCACCTTAAGACCTATTAAACTTTCCGTGTTTATCCCCGCACCAAGCGTGTAATGATGCCAGATTGAAGAAACATCGCCGGATTTGCTGTAATTGTACCCAGCTCTCAAAGCAAATATATTTCTGAACGAATACTCAAAACCAAATTTATAAGCATCAAGAGCATAAAAGTTATTTGCCTGATAAGTTCCAACAATTGCAAAATTATTCATTTCACCAATAGAATAATTGTATCCTAAACCAATTTCAAAAGAAGCTGGCATCTGGAATGAAGCTGCTTCAACTTTGTAGAATGTCAGACCTCTTTCAGATCCCGGAACAGATGCCTGAACCCAGAGGCCGGAACCACCATATTTCATTGAAGGACCTATATTCTTAACAACAATCCCAAGCGAGAGCCCGGGGATATTGAGCATATTTCTATATTGCACACCAGCATCAAAAGCAAATCCGGTTGCACTAACTCTACCGAAGCTTTCGTTTATGAGGTTGAAATTAACACCAACAGAAACGCGATCTGATAATCTCTTTGAATATGTCAATCCAGCAACGAAAAAGTTCGGGCTTATCCTCTCACCGGTGCCATCAGGCTGAAATTCTGTTGTAACAGGAATATCTCCAAAGTTAAAAGTTCGCAAAGACAAACCAACCGAGCCAAATCCGAATTTTCCGACAATTGCAAGATAATTTATGCCAATATCAGCGATATATTTGCGATAAGAGAACATCGCTTGTCCATTTCCAGCAAGCCAGTCAACACCGCTTGGGTTCCAGGTTATCGCTTCAACTCCATCTGCAAGAACTCCTGATGCCCCAGCCATCGCTGTATATTTTGCACCGATTGGAATTGTGAGTTCAGGCGCAGCTGATGTGCCCGCCTTTGTCTGCGAGAAAACTAATCCACCGAAGAGAATTAACAAAGCCGATATTAAATAGATTTTCCTCATGGTCTCAAACTCCAATTTTTATTTTTTAAATAAACCGCCCCGAAGGGCGGTGTTAATTTTTTAATAAGTCGGTATAATTTCCTCTTCCTGAACGATCAACAACTTCAAAATTTTTGTCGCCCCAATATCAGGCATATCAATATGAACAATGTAAATACCGCTAGCAACAGGCAAATTATGCTCATTCCTTAAATTCCAGCGTGCAAATTGCGTCTCATCATCTTTATAAATTGTCTTAACAAGAACACCAGCGAGATTGAAAATCCTGATAGTTGCTTTTTTCGGGAGATGATTGAATGTTATATACTTTGTCAATCTGCTTGACTCCATAAGATTAAATCCATAGTATGGATTTGGAAATGCATTGATTTTTTCAACATCCTGCTTGGCTAACTCAACATCTCCAACCTTTGGCGCTTGACTTACAAATCTAAATGTATCAGCAGGTGTGTTAACTCTATTCGGGATAAGCGTTAGCGAGACATCAGCTCTGTATGGTTCCTGAGTCCCTCTCTGATAAAGCCATAAAGCCCACAAAACCGGATACGCAGAGTGATTAGAACCATTTGTCATAAATCCTGTCCCCTGGGTTGGATCCCAAGCTCTACCCGTCGGATCATAATCGCTGTCTAAAATCCAAATGTATTCAAATGGTGTAATCGCATCATTTGCATCTGAAATATCCCATTGCTGATTTCTATTTCTATCACGCACAACAACATTTAACTGTCTTGGTGGGTTAGCTTCAATATCAAAAACCTTGAATGGAACATCAAAGAAACCTTCATAGGTATCATTACTCCATGTTCTGTAGAAAAATGCTTTTTGACCTTTGGTTGTATCAATATAATATTTTTCTCCAAGATCATATTTCCCATTGTTATTTGCATCATCGTATCTTGTCTTTGCGGTGAAGTCAATTCTGACAGATTTAAAATCACCCGGCGCCAAACTACTCCCTGTAAAGTTTGGACCTAAAAACACGCCACCGAAGAGCAATTCACCTCCATTTGCAGGATTTCCAGTAAACCACCTATTTGCCGATGGATTAGCTATCCATTCCTTACCAGCAAGCGGAGGACCCATTACTTTAACAAAAATACCATCAACAACAGGATACGCTTCATCTCCAGATTGATTTGACCCGGTTGCTTTTATCTTGTTTTCATTTTTATCAAAAATGAACCAATTTCCAGAGTTATCAAATCTAACTTCATAAGCATGCCCTGTTGTCACGGATGGATCAACTAATATAGCGACAACTTCACCGTCACTTTTACCGACATGTGTTACCTGTAAAGTATCGCCAACCACACCGAAGTATCTCGTCCCTGGAGGCGGTGACTGAGGAACAGCAGCTAGGACAACAGGGGTGCTTTCCAGAGCTCTGAACGGAGACAGCGGGTCCGGATTATAAGCATAAGCAGTTACAGCGTAGTAATATGTCTGACCATTTACCAGAGGACGCTGTCTTATGTAATCTGTAGTTAAACTTATAAAATGCCTTATCCCCGAGTTGCTTCCTGTCTGCACAGGGACCATAAGCAAAGCACCTGTCTTCGGATCAATAGTTCTATCAAGTATCACAGTGACCCCATTTACAACATCATATGTTGCTATCTTTACAGCTTCACTTAAACTTGATGTCGGAGATGGAAGTTGATAGACATTATAACCTTCAAAAGTGAAACCAGCTGAATGAAAGTTTTCTATTGCGTTAACACTATTTTGATCCCAACCCCAGTTCAAAACGATTTGACGATCAAGCTGGGCAACTTTAACATTTGGCGAAGGTGGCGGAGACGGCAGAACAAACAAATTATCATATGCAAATTGCGCATAGCTATCATAATATTTCAAAACTTGGACACTTGAGAGATTATCAACGCCCATCGCACCAATCAAAGCAACAACTATTTCAGCTGTATCACCTAAACTCATTCTAAATGGTCCAGTTATTGGCACAATTCTTCTATCCCCGGGTGGTATCTCACGCCCATCAATCCAGCCTGTTCCAGTCACGGGGTCGCCCGCTACGGCGTATTTAGTTGGATAACCATCTCTGAAAGCAGTCCAGAAAGGAACATACGCAGGCCATTCCGGTCTCGGCAAACCTGCTTTCATAAGATTAAACCACTGCGTGGCGTTTGTCGGGTCACTAATTCCAGTCCCAGCTGCAAAGAAAACAAACGCAGAGAGAGGATTCGCATTCCAATATTTATATCCCTTTCTCCATTTTAAGCCAACAACTGCAGAATCATTTGGATCACCTGTATAATAAGCAGGACCCTGGAGGAAATCAAAACCAACGGCAGGGGCAGGCAAACCTATTGATTGATATTCAGCATCAACGGTATTGGAATTATAAACATAACCTAAACCAAGAACCGAATCACAACCGGCAAGGTCATCAGAATATTCACCAAGGTCAGGGTCAGACCATTTGACCACATACATACTATCAATTGTTGCGTTGCTTGGTGTTGTGGCTGTTCCCTTGTAAATTATTCTAAATTGCTGGAATATGATGTTATTCAATGGGTTTGAAACCGAATAACACCACTCTGTAACCTGAACCTCAAGACCTATTGGAACAGAGCTAAAAACTTGAGATCCAAGTGATGCGTCAAGATCATTACCTACCATCCAAACAGTTTGAGTTGCCCCAGGAATTCCAGGGACATGTGTTGGATCATTTGGATTAAAGCCCGGTCCATATTTTACTTTATAAGCATCGGGTCCCGTTGTTGTGTACCAAGGCGCACCTTTATCAGCTGGCCAATCCTTCCAGTCATTTTCATATTGTTGCCTGAGTGCTTCCTCATCCGCTGAGGTTACATCTTTAAGTGGCTTCATAAAATACTCAGCTGCATCCGCCTTTAAATCGGCAGTCCTGTAATCCGGGCGAACTCTCCATACTCTTTTCACCGCTGTAGCGTTAAAATCTTCAGCTTGACCTCTTGTTATTATTTTACCCGGACGCAAACTTGTCCTGTAAAAAATTCCCTGTGCTCTTGGCGTTGTTGGACCACCATCATTTACAATACCTCCAATCATAAGTCCTTCTCTATAAATCATGCCAACACCGCTTCCTCTTGGGAATGTACCGTTATAAGAGTTTCTTATCAAAGGTGGCCAACCAAGCCCACCGGGCGAGGAAATCACAGATACCCAGCTTGTGATATTGTTAGCGTCTATTACGGTTTGTGAAACGCCGGTTGCTGATGTCTTTCCTAAAAAGAATTCCTCACTCCTTTTCTTTAGCGGGTCTTCTCTACTGAAAGCCAAGTTTAAAATTACAAAGATTAAAATTGCAAAAGCTAAAAATTTCCTCATAGTTTAAACCTCCTTATGCTTTTTTTATTTTTAAAATTCAATCTTTACTCCAGCCCTCAATTGTCTTGGTGGACCAAACAAATCCTGGAGTATTCCATTAAATCTCCATTGATGTTGACGATTCTCAAGGTTAATTGCTCTGTAAAGTTCTATATATCTCTCCCCAAACTGGTTAATAAACGTTCCGCTTAAATCTGGATTTGTTAAGAATCCATCGTCATACGCATTTCCCGTTCTGTAATAAACATTTATTACATTCTTCGTATTGAACAGGTTCTGGACATAGACATAAAGGTTAATGTTAGCCGGTCCAATTGAAATTGTTTTATCAACTCTTAAATCCACATTCCACACCCATGGTGTTCTTGAAGAGTTTATTGGCTCAAGTGGATTTCTATTTCTCGGATCACCATCATTTAAAATTCCACCATCATCGGCATCTTGCTGTGCTATACCACCTGTTGCAAGCGTGTAAGGATGACCACTGTTAAATGTAATCAACAAATTAACACCAAATCTCTCAAGCAAAGGTCCACCTTCACCTTTGCCAAAACGATAATCAATGTTAATCGTCCCTCTGTGAGTTTGATTGAAAGCCAAAGGAACAGTCAAAGTTGGAGTTATCTGAGTGATCCCAACAGCTGCCCATGCGCCGTTTGCGAATGAATTTGTTCCCCTTGCATCCTGCAAAGTATAATTAATTTGTGCCTGAACCCTGCTCACACGTCTTACTCTCAATGTGAATTCAAGACCATAAACATTTTCAAAATCACCATTCGTATAAACCGCATATTTTGTCCCAGCATAAGGACCACTTGTTATAGGAACAGTTGATACCTGAAGCTGTCCCCTTACATCTTTATAAAATCCAGTTATATCAAACGCAGCGAAATCCGTGAATTGCTGTGAAAATCCAATTTCATATTGGGTTGTCTTAATGGGATCGGGATCAAATGCCAGCGGATCGGGTATTAACTCAATTGACGGCAAATACACACTGCCCGGATAATACGAAAGTCCTGCGTAAAGAGATGTCAAAGCCGGCGGTTGGACAAATACACCATACTGAAGATGGAAAACGGTTCTATCAGTTACCGGGAATGAAAAGCCCAATCTCGGCTGTAGATAAGCACGAGGTTTCCCCTTTTCAAGATCAAGAAGTTTTCTTAAACTCAAATCAGCATTTGGAGCATTCGGATCCTTGAACCTCCAGGCATCAAGATACATGTAATCATAACGAAGTCCAGCGTTAATGATTAAATCACTCAACTCAATTTTGTCCTGAATATATGCAGAGAAGAAGTATGGATGTCTTGGTCCATCCTCCCCAGAATCAACTTTTTTACCAAATCTGTCAAATCCATAATTGTTGACATAACTACCCAGCAATTTATACAGGTAATTTGGATCCCTTGCTGAATCCGGCAAAGAATGAAATGCTCTGAACAACCCACCTGTTCCAATTCCATAGTGACGAACCGTCCATCTTTGATAACTTGTCCCTATTTTAATCTCATGATTTTTTATTTGTGATGTTAAAGCGATATTGCCACCGACATAAGCCTGCTGGAACTTGCTGTATCCAGCAAATAGCGTCCCGGGTCTATAGAACAAGAAACCGTAAAAATCATAAGGAGGTGGTCCAACATATCTTGAAACATATCTAAACCTTTCTCCATAAGCACGAGCGACCTGCAAACTATCGTCATAAGCGAGGACATTGTCACCGAAAGCCGGCTCATAAGATTTGTTTCTATAATCAAGGATGCTCACAGATGCCTCAATAAATGTCTTTGCAGAGATAAAATAGCTTGCTTTCGCATCCAGGAATAGTTCTGTTATATCCGTAACAGGTAATCTTTCAAGATTGAAGATGTTTCTCAAAGCATTATTTGCCCTCTCACGAGCCCAGGTATATGCCCCGGCAAATCTAATCTGTAATGGTTTTAAATCAAATGTCAAAGTCCCATTTCCAGTATATCTATTCCTCATCCTTCCCGGTATATTAGCATCGTTCCAGGCGACAAGAGCTGAATCCCCCTTCGTTCCGCCTCTTCTTCCATTGTCCTTCAAATATCCAAAATTATATCCTTTGAAGAAATGCGGAATGTAATCTCTGACGAAATTATTTTCACCGGCGAGGAAAAATTTAACTTTTTCTGTAAACAATGGACCCCCAAGCGTTAAAACAGCATCTGAATATCCGTAAGAATATGTCCCCAAGAACTTTTTACCCGGATAATTCCCGAAGTTATCCGTCTCAAATTGAGCTGAGGCTGAAAACTTTGATTTTCCTGTTTTAAACACTTGTTGAACTATCCCGGCGTTTGCATTTCCAAATTCCGCACTATATCCACCTGCCTGGACAGAGATTTCTTCAAGTGCCTCTGGAATTGTAGTTATAAGACCACCACCCAAAGCCCTGTATCTATCTCTTGCTGCAAACGCTCCACCTCTTGCCCCTGTGGTTGCTCCAAGTATGTTCGTTACATTTGCACCCTCAATCATATAACCTACTTCATCGGGTCTGCTACCTCTCACAAACAATCTTCCATATTGTAAGCTCACCCCGGCTTGAAGAGCGAAATACGCCTGAACATCTCTAACAGGCAACTTCTCAACATCAGTAGCGGTTACAACACGAATTGCGTTCGTTGCCGATTTCTCTATCAAAGGTCTTTCAGCGACAACTTCAACAGCTTTTAATTCTATCGCAGTTGATGGAAGTTCAAAATTCAACTCTCTTGTCAAACCAGCGACAACTTGAACACCTGAAACAGTCACTGTTTGATAACCAACATAAGATGCGACAACCGTATATGTTCCAGCAGGGACATTCAATATGACATAATTTCCATTTGCATCTGTTGCTGCACCAAGCGTTGTCCCCTGAATTAAAACTGAAGCCCCTGGCAATGGCTCCCTTGTTTCCTTATCAATTACTTTACCTGCAATTTTACCGTATTGAGCAAAAACTAATTGAAATGAAATTAACAGCATTAAAACCGAAATTAAAATTCTAAATTTCCCTTTCATAGTTTTCCCTCCTTTAATCTTCTTTGAAAAGCTTTTTTTGTAAATTT
>CAZQJI010000003.1:9031-31113 GCA_964593475.1 uncultured Bacteroidota bacterium
GCCCGAAACTTTTTTATCCGAGCATTTTTTATTAAGTTTAGATGAAGTTTAAAAACAAAAATTGTGCTTGTTATGAAAAGCGTTGAAGAAATACTCAAGGCATTGAGACAAATTCAAGACCCGGATCTACACAAAGACATCGTCTCACTTGGATTTGTAAAAGATGTTCGGGTTGATTCAAACAAAGCATTTATAAAAATAGAGCTTACAACACCTGCGTGTCCTGTTAGAGATAAAATCAAAGATGAAGCAGTGGAAAAAGTCAAAAAACTTGGCTTTGATGAAGTTAACATAGAGATGACCGCGCAAGTCCCGAAACACATAAGCCAGCAAAAAGACGCACTTCTACCGAATGTTAAAAACACAATCGCTGTCGCAAGTGGGAAAGGAGGCGTTGGGAAATCAACCGTGGCTGTTAATCTTGCAGTTGCGCTTGCACTTGACGGTGCAAAAGTTGGTTTAATTGATGCGGATGTCTATGGACCTAATGTACCGATAATGCTTGGCGTAAATGAAAAACCATCACTGACAAGTGATGGTAAAAAAATTGAACCGGTTGAAAAATATGGTGTTAAGTTGATTTCAATTGGACTCCTACTTGATGACCCAGATACAGCTTTGATATGGCGTGGTCCCATCGCAAGTGGTGCAATAAAACAATTTATGACAGATGTTGAATGGGGCGATCTTGACTATCTCATATTTGACCTTCCACCTGGAACAGGTGATATCCAGCTCACGCTTGTGCAAACAATTCCATTAACTGGTGCTGTAATTGTAACCACACCCCAGGATGTGGCTCTTGCCGATGTGAGAAAAGCAATAAAAATGTTTCAACGTGTGAATGTCCCGATTCTCGGAATCATAGAAAATATGAGCTACTTTATTTGCCCCCACTGCGGACAAAGAGATGATATCTTTGACCATGGTGGCGGGAAAAAAGCAAGTGAAAAATTTAATGTGCCATTTTTGGGTGAGATACCAATTAACACGAGAATAAGAATAAGTGGAGATACAGGAAAACCAGTCCCGATCTCTTATCCAGAAACAGAAGAAGCGAAAGTAATAAGAGAAATTGCAAGAAAACTTGCTGCACGTGTTAGCATAATAAGTTTCAAACAGCAAGCAATGCCAAAAATTGAAATAAAACTATGAAAGACAAAGAAGAACTTAAACAGCGTGTTTTAAAAGCACTTGAAATTGCCCGACCATATCTTAAAGCAGATGGAGGTGATGTTGAACTTGTTGAAATCACGGACGATTACATCGTCAAGGTAAAATTAATCGGCGCTTGCGGAAGCTGTCCGCTTTCAATGATGACATTAAGAGCAGGTATTGAAAGAATCATAATTCGTGAAGCGCCCGAGATAAGACGTGTTGAAGCTGTATTCACATAAATTATCTCATACCGAACAAAGCCCACATCCTGCCGGAATTTTCACCATCTCTTCTATACGAATGAAAAAGTTCATCCCCACAAATTGTGCAATGAGAACTAACGCTTATGTTTTCAAACCTAACACCTGACTTAACTAACTGAGAATAAATCTCGCCTTTCAAATCAAAATGATATTTTCCATTTTTCTTAAACCTCAAAAATCTTGGCTCAAAAATTTTTTCAAATTCTCCACCAACTTCGTAACAACACACAGAAGCACAAGCCCCGATATACGCAATTAAATCTTTCGGCTCACTTTTAAATTCACTTTGAATGAAATCAACCGTCTTCTTAACAATTTTCTCAGAAGCACCTCTCCATCCACAATGGACAAGAGCAACAACTTTTTTCTTCGGGTCATAGATATAAACAGGTGAACAATCCGCAACACTTACAACGAGAAAAATTCCTCTCTTATCTGTCACAAGTGCATCACATTCTTCATAGATTCCGGGCTTATCAACAATACAAACATTAGAACTGTGAACTTGTTTTGGAATTGCAAGTTGAGATTCGGGAATTCCAACCTGCTCAAGAAGGATTTTGCGATTCTTTTTAACTTCTTCCGGATCGTCGTTTTTGGTGAAACCGAAATTAAATACTTTATCTGAATTAACACTTTTCTTCGTTGCCAAAATTGCCACAAGATTATCAAATCGGACAAAAATTTCCGGCTTCAAGATATAAACTTCGTCAGATTTCACCACGCGAAATAAATTTGTTTTTAAATCCTTGCCAGACCCTCGCTTAGATCAAGTATGATATCATCAACTTTTTCAAGTCCAATTGACAATCTTATTCCACCGGGATCAATTCCCTTTTTAAGTTGTTCTTCAGCTGGAATTGTCGCATGTGTCATTGAGCCGGGATGCTCAATCAATGTTCTTATATTTCCAAGGCTAACTGCAAGGGTTATCGTATATGCGTTCTTTGCGAGATAATTTATGAGTTTCTCGGCTTTTTTACGTCTTCCTTCTGGTGAGTCATCTTTGATGATAAAATATATCAAAGTTCCAGGCGCAAAATTACCCTCGTAATCAACCATCTGTCGCTTTGCAAGTTCATACTGCGGGAATGTATGTAAACCCGGATAACTTACATATTGAATCTTCGGATGAGAACAAAGAAATCTTGCAACCTCCATAGCGGTCTTTTCCTGCTGGCGAACTCTCAAAGCAAGCGTCGGCAATCCATAGACAAGAATAGTCCATGCACTCTTTGTCCCAAGAACTCCGCCGAAATCCTTTCTGTAAAGCAATAGCTGATCTCTGCTCCATTTCGGACCTATTACAACTCCGCCCATATCGGTGCCGAAACCACCAATGTTTTTAGTCAATGAATGAACGACAAAGTCAGCTCCAAGCGTAAGCGGTCTCTGACAAAATGGAGTTGCAAATGTGTTATCAACGACGACATAAATTCGCTCGTTTGGCTTTCTTCTCTTGTTCTCTTCTTTGACGATCTCGGCAACACCGGCGATGTCAATTAATTCAAGCGTTGGATTTACGGGAGTTTCAAAATAAACAACCCTTGTCTTTGGAGTTATCGCTTTCTTGAGATTTGTTAAATCTCTTAAATCAACAAATTTCGTGGTTATCTGATATTTCGGATACCAGTATGTTAAGAGCTCATAAGTGCAACCATATAAAAGTTTGTGAGCAATGATTTCATCTCCCGTTTTCGTCAAAATTCCCAGAACAGCGGAAATTGCTCCCATTCCTGAAGCGAAAGTAACTGCGGACTCACCAAGCTCCGCATATGCAAGATATTCCTCAAGCATCTCTTTGTTTGGCTCACCAAGACGATCGTAAATGTAAATCGGGGCTTTGACTTCAACTTCTTCATCATTGACAGTGTGAGCAAATTGCAAGAAACCCAATGCTCCACGCTGTGCGGATTCAAGACGAAATGTTGCAGATGCTGAAATCGGTGGAACTACATGGTGTGAATACTCCCATTTTGGAGTGAATGAACGACCATAGATGAGGTGAGTTTCCATTGAATACTTTGACTCGTTATTCAACTTCTTCCCTTGAACTTTTGAACCTTTGAGCTCTTGAGCCTTTGAACCCTTAAGCCCTTGAACTTTCTTACCCGGGGACTTCTCCCGAGCCGAACTCATTGTTCCGTTTTCCATTGACTTCGGGGACTTTTCCCGAACCGAACTCGCTGAACCATTTTGTTTTTTAACCATAATTTCCCTCCCTGTTGTGGGTTTGTTTTACATTTTAAATTTACAAAATGAGGGGAAATTATCCAAGTGGTTTAAAATTTCAAATGGCACTGACTCCGAAAAACAAAATCAACATCAGAAAACAATCAAAATAGATTTGAGCGAAACCTCTGACAGAACATATAACTTTTTTCTCAGTGTGAAAATTTGTTTTTAAGGTTTGAAAATTTTAAATTTTTAAAAAAGCTGGCGTAGCTCAGCGGTAGAGCAGCTGATTCGTAATCAGCAGGGCGTGGGTTCAAATCCCACCGCCAGCTCTAACTTCCATCATTTCTCCTACAATTTTAATTGAAACAATCATTCCAACATTTTATATTTAAGCAAAAAACCTTGTTCAATGGTGAAATTCATCGTTAAACTCTTCCCCTTCGTGCCAATTCTACTAATTTTAAGCTGTGCCCCAAAACCTTATTATGTAAAACCTTCTGATTGGAAAAACCCTGAATCAAAAGATTCAGTCCTGAACTTCTATTCTCGCTTTGTCAAAGGATGGAAAATTTTTATTGACCCGGGACACGGCGGGCAGGATAGACGAAACATCGGGATTAAAAAAAGAGTTGTTGAAGCTGATGTTAATCTAAAAGTTGCCCTTTACCTTCGTGACTATCTCACAAAAGCAGGCGCAACAGTTTTCATGTCAAGGGACAAAGACACAACCGTTTCACTTGCAGATAGAGTTAAGATGGCAACGGAAAGCGGAGCTGATATTTTTATCTCTATTCATCACAACGCAATGCCCGGAGATGAAAACACATTTTACGCATCAACCTGGTATCACGCTGTTGAAAGTGATCCAAAATTTCACCCATGCAACAGAGACATCGCAAGATACATTCAAAGAGATCTTGCCTATGCTTTACGGATCTCCGGCCCACTTGCAAGTTTTGATGGAACAATGTCGGATTATATCGTTTATCCAAAACAGGGATTTTATGTCTTGAGAAATGCGACTATGCCAGCAGTCCTCGTTGAATGCACATTCTTTACAAATGAATATGAAGAAAGAAGATTGAGCATTGATGAATTCAACCGGATTGAGGCATGGGGAATTTTCAAAGGGCTTGCAAAATATCTTCAAGCAGGCGTTCCAAAAATTGATCTTCTCTCTGATACAATCTTAACATCTCAAAGACCAACATTTCTTCTCAAAGTTTCAGACAGGTCCGGACTTGACAGACAAAGCATACATATAAAAATTGACTCAATCGCAATTCCAAATGATTACATCACAACAATTGATAATAAAAATTTTTCAATCGTTCTTTTTACGCCAAATTTTAATCTTGATTTCGGGGAACATACACTTGATGTGATTGTCAGAAACAAAAACGGGAATTCATCATTTCCATTTCGTAAAAACTTCTACATCGTAAAACAAATTGGGGATTAAATTATGATGAACTACATATGGCTTTCGCTCATTGCGATTGGAATTCTAACCGCAGTTGGGACTGATATTTACGAAAGTTCAATTAACAAATACAGAAATGGTGTTGAATTCCATGCAACCGTTGAGTTAAAAGAAGAACTCACAACAAACACGCAGATAAAGGGAATTTTAAAAGTAAGCGGTGAGTATTTTAAAAATTTTTATTCGCTAAAAAATTTTAACACAAATTTAGTAACCAATGAGATTTCAATCAAGGTAAATCAAGATGGTAAAGGCGTCGCGATTCTTAACATCTCCGAAACAACGCCAGAATTCTGGAAACTTATGGCAAAGGGCAAAGGAACGAACACGGATAAACTTATTGCAAACATTTTAAAATTTGAGAAAAATGGAGATGGAAATTACGATGTCGTTCTTGTCTTTGAAAAAATTTCGCTTGTGAAGATAAAACAGGTTTTAAATGCAGTGATTGAATATTCCGACATCGCTGTTAAAATTGCAATTGGCTTAATCGGGATAATGGCTCTGTGGCTTGGAATCATGAAGATTGGGGAGCTTGCGGGATTGATAAATTTGCTCGCAAAGATCGTAAAGCCAATCACGAAACGCCTTTTCCCTGATATACCGCCTGAACATCCAGCAATTGGCGCAATTATAATGAACATTTCGGCAAATATGCTCGGACTCGGAAATGCAGCAACTCCTCTTGGTTTAAAAGCTATGGAGGAACTTCAAAAGTTAAATCCGAAAAAAGATACAGCAAGCGATTCAATGGTGACATTTCTTGTGATCAACACAAGCGGAATGACATTGATACCTGCAACTGCGATTGCTGTAAGAGCAGCTCTTGGCTCGGGAGACCCGGCAGCGATTATAAGCACAACGATTGTCGGCGGATTTGCAGCAACAATTGCGGGGATAGCAGCAGCAAAAATTTTACAGAGATTAAAAATTTTCAGAAAAGAACTTGAAGAAAATAACGAAACAAAAACGGAGGCGAAAGAATGAATTTCAAGGAAATAATGAATATAATTTCGGTGGTCGCTATACCTTTCGTTATTTTCACATTTTTGATTTACGGGTTTGCAAAAAAAGTTAAAGTTTATGAGTCATTCGTTGAAGGTGCAAAAGAGGGATTCAATGTCGCAGTTAGAATAATCCCATATCTTGTTGCGATGCTTGTTGCAATTGGAATTTTCAGAGCAAGTGGAGCGATGGATGTCCTCGTTTCAATTTTAAGTCCGTTGACAAATTTAATTGGTTTCCCTGCTGAGGCACTTCCGATGGCTTTAATGCGTCCTTTATCCGGAAGTGGCTCACTTGGAATTATGACGGAAATAATGAAAACACACGGACCTGATTCATTTCTTGGACTTTTGGTTTCAACCATGTATGGAAGCACGGAAACAACTTTTTATGTTCTCGCCGTATATTTCGGCTCAGTGAATATAAGAAAAACAAGACATGCGGTCATTGCCGGTGTGATCTCGGACATAAGTGGCTTGCTTACTGCATTTTTTATTTGTAAATTAGTTTTCGGATAACTAAATCTTAAACAAAAAATCTGGAGGTTCAAAATGAAAAAAACGATAATTTTACTTCTTTCACTGCTTATTTTAACAACGGCATACTCTCAACGCAGAGTTCAACGAGAGACACCACCAAAACCACAAACAAGTGGTGAATTCGCAGGTGGGCTTGGATTATCATGGTTTGATGGAAAGCCGTATTATCTTTTGAATATTTCACCAGAAATTGCTTTCGGGAAAATTGGCATCGGACTTGATGTAAATTTGAGAATCGGGGTAAACGACGGGAAGATAAGAAGTGAGGACTGGAATGAATTTTATGACTTTTTGAGAGCAATAAGATATGTAAGATATGGTTTAAAAGGCGATCCTTTCTACGCACGACTTGGCGCTCTTGACTACGCAAGATTGGGACACGGGACAATTGTTTATTACTACAAAAACAACGCAAGTTATGATGACAGAAAAGTCGGACTTGAATTTGATGTTGATTTTGGAAAATTCGGATTTGAGTCCGTGTTCAGTGATTTAAAAAGAGTTGGCGTTTTCGGTCTTCGTGGATATGTTAGACCTTTGAAATTTACACCAGCGGGCAATGTCCCAATAATTGGAAATCTTGAACTTGGTGCAACATATGCAACTGACTTTGACAAGGACGCAATTGCACATTATGACCCGGTAAGCGGGAAAATTGTAAGAGATTGGGATAGACCTGATATTTTTGGATTTGATATTGGACTTCCAATCATAAAGTCAAAAATTTTCGGATTGGATGTTTACTTTGATTATATGAAATTCGTCAATTACGGAAGTGGGATTGCTTACGGGACAAATTTAGAATTTAGGGGTCTGGGGGTTTTAAACATTGGGGCAAAAATTGAGCGAAGAAACTTCGGGGACCAATTCCTGCCGAGTTATTTCAATTACTTCTATGAAGTTGAAAGATTTAATTTGAGAGACACTGTAAATGCAACGAGCAAACTTAAAGCGTTACGAGAAGCGAAGAAAACAGCGGGAACTTATGGTGAACTATTAATTACAATTCTCGGGCAATTGCAAATCGTTGGAAGTTATCAGCAACTTGACGCAACCCCGGAGAGCGGGACTTTACACCTTGACCTTCAGATGCCTCAAGTTTTGCCAACTATTGTCTTTGATGCCGGATACGACAGAAGGAACATCAAAAACTTTGGCGATGCTTTCCGACTTGATGAACGCTCGCTTTTATATGCTGAAATTGGCTATAAACCCGTTAAATATATTGTCGTCAGCATGCTTTATCAGTGGACTTTCAAACCCGTGCGAACGGACAACGGAACGAAATATGAAGTTCAGAAAAGAGTTGAGCCAAGGGTGTCTTTCGTTTTCCCATTCGGGAAAAAGTAAAAATTATGGGGCGTCTTTATGACGCCCCGTTTTTTTAAGTATCAAATTATAAATCCACGCTAAAACAATCCCACCGATAAAACCATCAATAAATCCCTCAACAAATCCAATAAACGCACCGAAAATGCTAATCTCATAAAACGGGAACAATTTGCTCAAAAATGCTTTACCGCTCTCGCCTTGAAGAACAAGTATAAAAGTTGCGATAAAAATTGCCCCACCTTCTATAAATCCAAGTCCGACTCCAAGCGCAAAAGTGTTAATTTTTTGATAATTCATTTTTCAAACACATTTTTTCTTCTCATTTCAAACGATTTCCAGATAAAATATATCGCTGGATAAACTAAAAGTTCAAGAATAAAACTTGTCACAACTCCACCAACCATCGGTGCAGCGATTCTTTTCATTACATCTGCTCCGGTCCCATGACTCCACATTATAGGCAAAAGTCCTGCGATAATTGCTGAAACAGTCATCGCCTTGGGTCTTAACCTCTTAACAGCACCATGATAAATTGCGTCTTTTAAATCATCAATTGTTTTCAACATCCCTTTTTTCTTCCATTCCTCATAAGCAAGGTCAAGGTAAAGAAGCATCACAACACCGGTTTCAGCATCAAGTCCAGCAAGAGCAATTATCCCAACCCATACAGCAACGCTCATATTATAGCCAAGCAAATAAAGAAGCCAGATTGCTCCAACAAGTGAAAACGGGACAGCAAGGAAGACGATTATAACTTTTGTGACCGACTTTGTGTTAAGATAAATTATCACAAAGATGATGAGCAAAGTCGCAGGGATTATATAATAAAGTTTTTGCTTTGCTCTTTCCATATACTCAAATTGACCACTCCATGTTATCGTATAACCTTTAGGAAGTTTGATATTCTCCTCAACTGCTTTTTTTGCCATTTTTATGTAAGTCCCGATATCATAATCTCTGAAATCAACATAAACCCAGACATTCGGTCTTGTGTCTTCACTTCGTATGACCATTGGACCTTTTTTAATCTCAATCTCTGCAAGCTGACCGAGTGGAATTTGAGCCCCCGTTGGCGTTGGGACAAGAACACGCTTTAAATTCTCCAGATTATCTCTTAATTCTCTTGGATATCTTATGCTCACCGGATATCTTTCAAGCCCCTCCACTGTTGTTGTGATTTCCATCCCGCCTATTGCGGTCATTATAACATCCTGAACATCCCCAACTGTTAATCCATATCTTGCACATTCTTCCCTTTTAATTTTGAAATCAACATAATTTCCACCAAGAACTCTTTCAGAATAAGCAGAAACAGTGCCCGGGACTTTTCTTATCACTGCTTCAATTTGTTTTCCAATTTCCTCAAGCGTCTTCAAATCAGGACCAGCAATTTTAATTCCGACAGGAGTTCTTATTCCTGTTGAAAGCATATCAACTCTTGTTTTTATCGGCATCGTCCAAGCGTTTGATAAGCCCGGGATTTGAAGCGCTTTGTCCATTTCCTTTATCAATTTCTCAGGTGTCATCCCCGGTCGCCACTCCTTTTCTGGTTTTAACATTATTGTCGTCTCTATCATATCAAGTCCGGCTGGATCGGTCGCCGTCTCAGCTCTTCCAATCTTTCCAAAAACATGATGAACTTCCGGAAATTGTTTTATGATTTTATCCGTCTGCTGCAAAATTTCCCTTGCTTTCGTAATAGAAATTCCTGGCAAAGTCGTCGGCATGTAAAGAAGATCACCCTCCCACAAAGGTGGCATGAATTCCGAACCAATTTTTGAATAAGGAATGTAAGTCAAAAGAAGAATTAAAATTACCAAGCCGATGACAAGCCATTTAAATCGTAAAACAAAATTAAGAAGTGGATGATAAATTTTCATCAAAATTCTGTTGATTGGATTTTTTTCCTCAGGCGGAATTTTACCTCTGATGAAATATCCCATCAAAATCGGAACAATTGTAATTGAAAGAAGTGCTGCTGCAGCCATTGAATATGTCTTCGTGTATGCAAGCGGTTTAAACAATCTACCCTCCTGTGCTTCAAGTGCAAAGACAGGAAGAAATGAAACAGTGATGACAAGCAGAGAATAAAAAAGCGATGGTCCAACCTCTTTTGAAGCATCAAGAATTATTTTCCAATGATCTTTCTTCCCCGCATCCCTTTCAAGATGTTTATGTGCATTTTCAATCATAATAATTGCAGCATCAACCATAGCTCCAATTGCAACAGCAATGCCACCAAGCGACATTATATTCGCATTAATTCCCTGAATTTTCATCACTATAAAAGAGATCAAAATCGCCGTCGGCAAAGTAAATATCGCAACTAAACCACTTGTGAAATGGAAAAGGAAAAGCAAACAGACAAGAGCAACGATGATTGATTCTTCAATTAACTTCTCACGCAATGTCGCAATTGAACGCTTTATAAGTTCAGACCTATCATACACAGTTATAATTTTAACATCTTCCGGTAACCCTGATTTCAACTCTTCAAGTTTTTTCTTCACACCCTCAATAACTTTCAATGCATTTTCACCATGTCTCATAACAATTATTCCACCGACGACCTCGCCTTCGCCATTAAGTTCTGCAAGTCCTCTTCTCATCATCGGTTCAATTGAAACGGTGGCAATGTCACCAAGATAAATTGGCGTTCCAGCGCTGAAAATTCTATTTTGAGGGATCTCTTCAGTTTGAGCAGTCATCTCCGAAGCCATATTTGCACTTTCCATGCTCATTCCAGAAGCCTCAGCCATAGGCATTTGTGGCACTGCTTTAATCATTTTTGAAGAAGATGTGCTTACACCAACAGGAATCTTCTTTATGTCTTCAACTGTCTTTATGTATCCAAGCCCACGAATCATATATTCCATTTCACCCATTTCTATCACTTCGCCACCGACATCATTATTGCTTCGCTTGATAGCCATTTCAACCTGACTTAGCGGAATGTTATAAGCAAGAAGTTTGTTTGGGTCAATTGTTATTCTATAATTTTTCACATATCCACCAACGCTTGCAACCTCTGCAACACCTTCAACGCTTGTAAGAGCATATCTCAAATACCAATCTTGAATTGAACGAAGTTCGCTTAAATCCCTTTTATCCGAAACCAGAGCATACATATAAACCCATCCAACTCCCGTCGCATCAGGTCCAAGAGCAGGGACAACTCCCTTTGGAAGTTTATTCATCGCATAATTTAAATACTCAAGCACACGGCTTCTTGCCCAGTAAAGATCTGTCCCATCTTCAAAAATTACATATACAAGAGAAAATCCAAAGAATGAATAACCACGCACAACTTTTGACTTTGGCACTGAAACCATTGCAGTCGTCAATGGATAAGTAACTTGCTGTTCAACTATCTCGGGAGATTGTCCCGGATATTGAGTGTAAATTATTACTTGAACATCGCTCAAATCAGGAATCGCATCAATTGGGATCGTCTGGATTGAATAAATACCTGCAATTATTGCGAACAAAACTACGAGAATGACAAGAAACTTGTTATTTACCGACCATTCAATTATTTTTTGAAGCATGGAAGATTCTTCGCTTTTATTTTCAAAAATCTTTTTTAATTACTTCTTCAGATATTTTTCCGGGTCCTTCTTGAACTTCTCCATATCGGATTTCATGCAGAAATAATATTTCTTCCCGTTGTAAACATATGAAAGCTCCTCCTTCGGCTCTATCTCCATTCCACAGACAGGGTCAATAACTTTATGAGCGATTTTTAAGCTACCTTTATCCTCATCGGTTTTCTTTTCTACGTGTTCTTCATGCCTTTGCGCTTCCCGAGGTTCTTGCTCCATCTCATGCCCTTTATGTTCCTCTACCTTTGGTTTCTCATCATGTTTGTGTTCCTCAACTTTTTCTTCTGTTTTACTCTGTGCTGAACTCATTGTTTCGCCATGCTGATGCGTTAATCCAGCAAGTGCAGCTTTGAGATTGCTTTCTGAATCTATGAGAAAGTGAGATGATGTGACTATATTTTGATTTTCATGCAGACCATCAAGCACCTGATAATAACCATCGGCGAGAACACCTAACTTAACATCAACTGATTTAAACCTTCCTCCACCAAGTGCAACGACAACGATATCTCTTTTCCCCGTTCTTATCACAGATTGTTCAGGCACAACCAGGGCATCAATTGCAACTTTTGATTTTATATTCACATTTACATACATATCGGGCTTCAGGAGAAAATCAGGATTTTCAAATTCAAGTCGCACTTTGATGGTTCTCGTTTCAGATTGAAGGAAAGGATAAATATATGTCACTTTCCCCCTTAAAATCTTTCCCGGGATATAAGAGAGCTCAACTTCTGCATCTTCTCCAACCTTTACCCAAGGCAATTCATATTCATAAATATCTGCATAAACCCAGACAGTTGACAAATCAGCAATTTTCATTAATATCATACCTTGTGCAATTTTTGTCCCAAGAAAAACATTCTTCTCAACCACAACACCATCAACAGGTGAATAAAGAGTTAATGTCTTACGAACTTGTTTTGTGTTTTCAAGTTCTTTTATTTGTTCCTCAGTTATATCCCAGTAGAGAAGTCGTTTTCTTGCGCTCTCAACAAGTTGATTTGCGCCCTCAATTATGTTCGGATCTTTGCTACCGGAGACGCTTTTTCTATAATTTATCGCCTGCAGATATTCCTCCTGCGCCGTGACAAGTTCCGGGCTGTAAATTTCAAACAGGGGTTCACCTTTACGAACAAATTTACCCGTGTAATCAACATAAAGTTTTTCTATCCATCCTGAAACTTTGGTTGTAATAATTGCAATTTTCTTCTCATTATAATCAACCCTTCCAACAGTCCGTATAGTCCTGGTTAATTTCATCCTCTTCACAGGTTCAATCTTAACACCTATGTTCTGAACTATTGCTGGATCAATTCTAATCACTCCTTCCTCTGTTTCCTCCTCGCCTTCATATACAGGGACAAGATCCATTCCGCAGTCGGGTGCTTTCCCCGGTTTATCGCTTGTTATCCACGGATGCATCGGGTCTTTATAGTAAAGAATTTTTCTCTCAACTTTTGAACTATGAACTTCAACTTTGCTTGATTTTGAATTAATTGCTCTTCCAATGAAAAATCCCACAAAAAGTGCTATAAGCGAAACAAATACAAGTGCAAAGATAAATTTCTTTTTCATTTTCCCGCTAAAAAATTTTGTTTTTAATTTTTGAAATTATTGCAATTTTATCCCGGCGATCATTTCAAGCTCAGCAATTCCTGAATTGTAACTTGCGAAAATTTTCTCATATTGAATCTGGTAATTATAAAGGGTCATAAAGTTGTCAACAAGTGTCATAAAATCAATTTTCCCAACTTGATAACCGACAAGTCCGATGTTTAAATTTTGTGTTGCCTGTGGAATTAAACCATTTTTGTAAAGGTCAATCAATTTTAAATCAGCGTCAATCTCATTTAACTTCTCCTGAATCATCTTTGAAATCTCATTTTTCATCGCAAGAAGTTTCGCCTCAGATTGAGCGACATTCAACGCTGTCTCCTGAATTTTTAAATTTTGCTTGCTTTTGAAAAAAACGGGAAGATTCAAACCAACCGAAAAACTTAACATATCAAGCGCCTTCATTCCAGATGGGTCAACAGCAGAGCGCTGTCCGTAGGAAAATTTGATTTCAAAATCAGGTATGAGCTCACTTTTTGCAAATTGATTCATCACTTTATCTTTTTCAACCATCTTTTCCATTGCAACTATCATCGGATTATATTCAAAAGCAAGTTTTTCAATTTCATCATAACTCTTTCTGAACTCAACGAAATCAATCCTGTCGGGGACGAAAACCGAGTCGCTGGGTTTTCTGTAAAGAAGTGAATTAAAACGAGCAATCATATTTCTTCTCTCCGTCTCCATTCTTATCAATTCATCTGTCATTTTTGATAACTCAACTTGTGCTTTCAAGACATCCTGCTGAATCCCCTGACCTGTTGCAAATCTTGTTGAAGTTATCTTGACAAAATCTTTAAGCAAATCAATCGCCCTTCTCGTAATTTCAATTGCCCTTGTCATATAGTAAATTTCAAAATAAAGCATCTTAACATTTGCGATGATCTCAAGCTTCTTTGACTCATAAATTTTTTGCGCTATCTCATAATCCTTCTCAGCCATCTTCCCCATCAAAGTGTATTTTCGCGGGAACATGAGCATCTGCGAAATCCCAATTTCCTTCATAGTCATCATATCAGATGTAAAACTTAAATTAGTTGGAAGATTCACAATCCCGAGCATAAGCATCGGGTCGGATGGAGTTTTCACCTGTTTTATTCTCTTTTCAATTGCCTCCGCTTGAAGTTTGTATGAATTGAGTTCAGGATTGTTTTCAATCGCAATTTTAATGTAATCATCAAGCGTTTGGGAAATAATCAAAGTTGGAAAAATCAAAAGCCAGATTAACACTCTTATAACTTGCATATCTTAACAAGTTTTGTTTTGAAAAATTTTAAAAGAGCAAAACAATGTAAATGAAACGGAAAATTAACTTAACAAAAATTCACAATTGCGATAATTTTTCAGGATTGGCTGATTTAAAAAAGAGGGGATCAAATGAGAAGAGAAGAGTTTAAAATAGGGATGTCTAACTTTGGCGGTGATATAAATTTTGGCATGATATTCCTTGAGGTGATATAAATCTGCGGGGCGAGAATTTCACCTTTTAAATTTATCGGATGTGAAATTAACTTTGAAATTTCATCTTTAAAACTTGCGAAATCCTGAACATTCCCTTTTTCAAATTTTTTCACCGTGCAACATTTCAAATTCCCCGAGATGGAAACCTCGCCATGAGCATCTTCAGTTGAGCAGGCGCAGGAGATATCCACACTCACCTTTTGTGACATTTTACAAAAAGATGCAACACTTGAAAATTGAATCGTGCCAATTAAAAAAACAAGGAGCGTAAATGTGTTTATAAGTGCTTTCATATTTTTTTGACCTTTAGGCATCTCTTGAATTCAAATTATGTTCAAAAGATTTAACCTAAAATCAGGATGAGAAGTTCCGTTAATAGGATTCGCTTTCGTCGGGAAATTTGCCATCTTTGACATCTCGGATATAGTTTTCAAATGCGTTTTTTATGATCTTTGAAAGTTCGGCGTATCTTCGCACAAATTTAGGTTTGAACTCCTCAAAAAGTCCGAGCATATCATAAACAACTAGAACTTGACCATCGCAATGTGGTCCAGCCCCGATTCCGATAGTCGGGATTGAGAGAGATTCTGTTATTTGTTTTGCAAGTTTTGACGGTATTTTTTCAAGGACAATTGCAAACACCCCTGCTCTTTCAAGTGCTTTTGCATCGTTTAAAATTTTCTCCGCCTCTTTTTCATCAGTTCCCCTGACATCGTAACCTCCGAATTTGTGAATGCTTTGAGGCGTAAGACCAAGATGCCCCATCACGGGTATTCCAATTTTTGTTAATTTCTCAACCACATCAATTATTTCACTCCCACCTTCAAGTTTAACACCTTCGGCGCATGTCTCTTTCAAAACCCTTCCACAATTTTTAATCGCTTCTTCAACGCTTACCTGATACGAAAGAAACGGCATATCAACCACAACCATTGCTCTTTTAACGCCTCTGCAAACCGCCTTGGTATGATAAATCATATCTTCAAGTGTCACAGGCAAAGTCGTCCTATGACCCTGAAAAACATTTCCAAGCGAATCACCAACAAGAATCACATCAATTCCGCATTCGTCAAGAAGTTTAGCGATGATAAAATCATAAGCTGTAAGCATCGCAATTTTTTCGCCTTTTCTCTTCATTTCAATTAATGTCTTTGTCGTCACCTTCTTCATAGAGAAACCAAATCAAATTTTTCAATTTCAAATTCCACATCAAATAAATCTTTATCTTCAAATTTAATTCCAAATTCTTCTTCAAATCCACGCTTTAATGCTTTTGCAACCTCATCAAACGAGACCTCACGATTTAAAATTTCATTCAAGCAAATCGTTTTTCCCTCAATTTCGGCTTTGATTTTTTCTATTTTTTCTGGGGAATCAAGTTTCAAAAATTCTGGAAGTTTTTTATGATATTCACCAATTAAAATTGAGCCATGTTGCAAGACGACATCGCCAAATCTTCTTTGAGCGCTTCCGACAATTTTTTTCCCTTTAAATTGAATTTCATACTTTGCCGAGCTTGCAAAACAAGGTATTGATTTAAAATCTTTGTAGAGGTTCGGGAAATCCGGTTCAGTTTGAGCAAGTTCAAATTCGGCACCAAGCGAAGTCAGCCCACGAACTATCGCACGACTTATGATATTGTAGACCTCAATTACGTTTTTACCCCCTGAATTCATAACGACAGAATATGTTAACTCCTCAGCATGCAAAACCGCACGCCCTCCCGTCGGTCTTCTCACAAATCCAAGCCCTGATGATCTTATCTTTTCAAAATCAAATATCTTCTCATCCTGATTATATCCGATTGAAATTGTGTAAGGTTTCCAGCCGTAAACTCTTAAAATGGGCTTGATCTTACCCTTTGAAAACAGAAATGCAATGTATTCATCAAACTTCATATTGAAATTTCCATCACGAAATCCGGTATTTAAAAAAATCCATTTTTCAATCATAAGGTCCTCTTATTATCCCGCGCTGACTTGATTCAATGAAGTTTATTATGTTTTGAATTTCCGGGGTCGGTTCAAATTCTTCTTTCAATTTTTTAACTGCTTGAGATACTGTTAGATTTGATTGATAAATTATCCTGTAAGCTGATTCAATTCTTTCAATCGTTTCTTTCGGAAAATTTCTTCTTTTCAATCCGACAATGTTAAGTCCTTCAAAGCGAAGCGGTTCTCTTGCTGCCATTATGTAAGGTGGGACATCTTTGGGGACACGCCATCCACCGCCGACTATTGAATGCTGACCAATTCTAACAAACTGATGAACAGGGACAAGTCCTCCAATCACGACATAATCCTCAACAACGACATGCCCTCCAAGATTCACTGCGTTTGCCATTATCACATTGTTCCCCACAACGCAATCGTGAGCCACATGGACATAAGCCATTAGAAGACAATTGCTTCCTATCAAAGTTTTTCCAGAATGCGCAGTGCCACGATTTAAAGTGCAAAATTCACGAATTATCGTATTATCTCCGATCTCAAGCGTTGTTTCCTCTCCCTTAAATTTCAAATCCTGTGGAATTGAGCCAACGGATGCGCCATGAAAAATTTTACAGTTCTTCCCTATCCTTGTCCCATATCCGATGAAAACATTTGGACCTATGATTGTTCCATCTCCTATTATGACATTATCTTCAATCACCGTAAAAGGACCTATTTTGACATTTTCCCCGATTTGTGCATTTGGGCTGACGACAGCCCGGGGGTCAATAAATGTGCTCATGCTTCTTTTTCCGATGTTTGTTCAACTCCAGCTTGTTCAGGTTTTGTGACAATTGCTGCCATCATTTCAGCTTCAGCAACTATTTTACCATCAACATAAGCCCTGCCATACATTGTGCAGTATTTGTTTCTTCTGTCAACCATTTCAACCTCATAAACGAGCGTATCGCCGGGGAAAACCGGCTTTCTGAACTTTGCATTTTTTATCGCCATAAAATAAACATAGCGATTTTCCATTGATTCCTCACCGTTTAAAAGCAAAATCCCACCGGTTTGAGCCATCCCCTCAATTATCAAAACCCCAGGCATTATCGGATGACCCGGGAAATGACCTTGAAAGAAAAATTCATTTCCTGTGACATTCTTAACACCAACGATTTTCTCACCCATCTTAAAGTCAACTATCTTATCAACAAATAAGAAAGGATATCTGTGCGGTAAAATTCTTTGAATTGCGTTTATGTCAAAGACAATTCCCTCTTTCTTCTCAAATTGATATTTTTTGACAAGTTTCTTCTGGAGATAAAGTTTTCTTATCTTTTTTACAAATTCAATGTTGCTTGCATGCCCGGGTCTTGCTGCAAGGATCTGTGCCTTCATCGGAGCCCCGACAAGAGCCAGATCGCCAAGCAAATCAAGAAGCTTATGTCTTGCCGGCTCGTTTTTAAATCTCAACGGCTTGTTGTTCAAAATCCCATTGCTACCTAAAAAAACAACCTCATTCAAGCCAAATTTTTTACTCAATCTATCTATTTCCTCCTGTGAAAGTTCTCTATCAACAATTACGATTGCATTATCAAGATTTCCACCTCTTATGAGACCCTGTTCATAAAGCATTTCAACCTCGTGAAGGAAACAAAATGTTCTCGCAGGTGCAAACTCTGTGACAAATTCTTTTTCAAGCGAAAATAAACCTGTATGCTGACTCCCGAGCGCCGGATTTTTGTAATCAATCATTATAGTTATTCTGAAATCATCAAGCGGTAAAGCTGCAATGTCAACTCCTTTGCTTTCATCTGAATACAAAATCGCTTGATCTATTATGAGATAATCTTTTGGTTCATCCTGCTTTTCAATTCCCGCCTCAAGAAGGACATCAACAAATGGCTTCGCACTTCCATCACCAACAGGCGGTTCAATTGAATCAAGCTCAATCAAAATGTTGTCAATTTGTAATCCAGCAACCGCAGCAAGGACATGTTCAACTGTATGAACTCTTACATCACCGATCCCGAGCGTCGTCCCACGACTC
The DNA here is from genome assembly GCA_964593475.1 of uncultured Bacteroidota bacterium. Classification (GTDB taxonomy): domain Bacteria; phylum Bacteroidota; class Ignavibacteria; order Kryptoniales; family Kryptoniaceae; genus Kryptonium. The sequence goes on from CAZQJI010000003.1 coordinate 27,654, forward strand.
ACATCAACGACATATTCAACAAGCGCCGGAATTTCAGGAGCACCACCCAGGTCAATTCTTTTAAATCTTATCCCGTAATTCGGCGGTGCAGGTTTAAATGTGATCGTGCACCATTGCCCCGTGTGTAATCCAACCCCTGATAAAGATACCGGTTTCTTTATCGTTTGTTGCTGAACTAACATATTCAACCTCCCGAAACTAATTTTTCAATTTTATTTTTTAAAACCTGAAACTCTTTTATCAAATCCGGAAGCTGCCTTATCGCTCCCTCTATTCTCAAAGCAACAGAATGTTCCCTTGCCGGATAACCAAAATAAACTTTACCCGGCTCTGTAATTGATTTTGAAACACCAGATTGAGCAGCTATTGTCGTTCTATCTGCGATCTCAATATGCCCGACTATTCCGACTTGACCTGCAAGAACACAATTTTTCCCTATCTTTGTGCTTCCTGCAATTCCTGTCTGAGCTGCTATGACGGTGTTTTCTCCGATCACAACATTATGTGCAATTTGAATTAAGTTGTCAAGTTTTGCACCACGCCTTATAATTGTCTCGCCAAGCGTTGCTCTGTCAATTGAACAATTTGAACCAATTTCAACATCATCTTCAATCACAACTATACCAACCTGCGGAATTTTCTCGTAACTCCCATCAGGTCTTGGCGCAAACCCGAAGCCATCGCTACCGATAACAGTTCCGGAATGAATTATGACCCTGTTTCCAATTTTACATTTATGATAAATTGTCACATTTGGATAAATCAAGACATCATTTCCAATTTCAACATCATCACCAATCACAACTCCCGGCATTATCGTTGTGTTATCACCAATTTTCACCCTCTCACCTATAACGGCATTTGCTCCTATGCGAACATTTCTCCCGAGAAGGGCGCTTTCTGCGACAACAGCTGTTGGATGAATTCCGGGTGGGAGCAATTCAACGGGCGGATTTAAAAGTTTTAAAACCTTAACAAAAGCAAAATACGGGTCATCAACGAGCAAAATTGATAAATCATTCCGCCTTTTTGCGAAATTTTTACCAACTATCACAGCTGAAGCTTTTGTCGTGTCAAAAAATTTTTCATACTTTGGATTTGCAATAAAAGTTATATCGCCATCTCCAGCGCTTTGAATCTCAGCAACCCTTTTTATTTCAAGGTCAGGATCACCGATCAATTCGCAGTTCAAAAATTTTGCAATCTCTGATAACTTCACGAGTATAGGTTATTTTATTTGCAAAAGTTTGTTCAGAACTTTCTGCGTTAAGTCATACTTTTCATTTGCATACAAAAGCAAAATTTCGCCACCTTTATCAAAAACAAAATCAAAACCTTCTTCAACCGCAACTTCTTTTATCGCATTAAAAATTTTGTTTTGTATCGGCTTTATGAGCTCATCTTGCTTTCTATAAAGTTCACCATCGGGTCCAAATTTTTGCATTTGATATTCCGCAATTTTCCTGTCAAGTTCCGTTAATTCCCTTTCCATTTGCGCTCTTGCTTCTTCTGTGAGAATGAGTTTTCTTTTTTCGTATTCATCATATTTTGCCTTCCATTCGTCTCTCATCTTTTGAAGTTCGCTCTGCCACTGCTGAACGAGAGCGTCAATTCTTCTTTGCGCCTCTTGTGCTTCCGGAAGTTGCTTCATAATTGTTTCAGAGTCAACATATCCAATTTTTACCTGCGAAAGCAACGGCAGGGATAAAAAAACAAGCAGAAAGAAAAGTTTAAGGAATTTCATTTAGATTTTGCACCTCGTGTTAATTTGTCAAGAACTTTAAAAGTAATATCAAATTGCTTATCCGCATAGAGCAAAATCACATCGCCCGCTTTGTCAAAGACAAAGTTTAACTTTTCCTCCCTTGCGACATCTTCAATTGCGTCAATTATCTTGTCTCTCAAAGGTTTAAGCCGTCTCTCTCTCTCCATTTCAAATTCACCCTGGGGTCCAAGTTTCTTCGTCCTGTATTCATAAATTTTTTGTTCAAGTTCAAGTATCTCTCTTTGCATTTGTTCCTTAGCTTGCTGATTTAACATCGCTTCTTTCTTTTGATACTCTTCAATTTTGCTTTGATATGTTTTAGCCATTTGATCAAGTTCACTCTGATATTTCTGCAAAAGATTATCAAGTTCTTTTTGAATTTTCTGCGCCTCGGGCAATTGCTGTAATATCACTTGTGAATCAACATAGCCAATTCTTATCGTCGTCTGTTGTGCGTAGATGGTTGCGACAAAAATTAAAGATGTTAACAGAGCAAGTTTTTTCAACATTGCCTCTCCAAATTTAGTTTTTAAATTAAAAACCTCTCCCAAACTGGAAATGGAAATGCCAGCCATCAGGTTTGCCATCCTTAGGTCTCACATCTTCAAAACCATAACCATAATCAAATCCAATTAAACCAATCGGTTGCATATGAAGACGCACACCAAAACCAATTGAACGATTTAAGTCAAATAAATTCACCTGTCTTGTTCTCGCCCAGGCATTTCCAGCTTCCGCAAACAGTAGTAAGTATATCGGCATCGGATTCATCGTCAAACCGAAACGAATTTCGGTAGTATATTTCATCAAAACTTTTCCCTCAGGAACACCATTTGGAGTCACACCTATTGACATATCTTCATATCCACGAAGCGGTGTAACCGCTATGTAGCCAAGCCCTGTCCCCCCCATTGAGAATCTCTCTATCGGCGGAATAAAAGAATCTTTCTTAAATCCATCAACATAACCCCAATCAAAAGAATTATACCAGACAAGCTTTTCCCAGTTGAAAATTCTACTATACCATTCGGAACTGAAATAAACCTTGAAATAATCTGTTGTCCCCGGAAGAGGTCCGCCGGAAATCTCAGTTGATAAAGAAACATTTGAGCCAATTGTCGGGAATATCGGATTATCTATGCTATTTCTTGAGATAACCTGCGTCAAACTGAATTGACTCCATTTCCCTTGCTGATAATAATCGCTTGTCCCACCGACATTATAAAGTTGAAATCTGAAAACATAATCAACTCTGAAATAATCATCCGGCCATCTTAATCTCCTGCCCAGGCTAAACGAGCCACCCGTTTGTCTTAAATCATATGTAAAACCATATCTTGTATCAAACAAATTGAAACCTATTGATGTGGGAGTGTCCCTGAACCATGGTTCTCTAAAGCTCAAACTAAAAGTCCTGTAATCATATCTTCCGAAAACCCATTCAAGATTTAACATTTGCCCATCACCACCACGCCACGGCTCTGAGATTGAAAAATTGTTAAATGTAACGCCAATGCTACCTATTAAACCAAAACTGCTATATCCAACTGAAGCATTGAAAGTATCGCTTGATTTTTCCTCAACCTCATAAGTTAAATCCACAGTTGAATCGCTTACCATTCTATAGTCGGGCTTGAGCTTTTCTTGATTGAAATAATTCAACACAGCAAGATTTCTTATACTTCTTATGATGTC
>CAZQJI010000003.1:31213-87967 GCA_964593475.1 uncultured Bacteroidota bacterium
ACGAAAAGATGTTCTTTCTTCTCATCCGTGTAAATTGAGTCATCAAGTATCGTCGCATCTTTAAAACCTTTTTTTCGGTAAAATTCTATCAATTTCTTTTTGTCATCTTCATACTTTTTTCTGTCAAACTTTGCCGTTCGCCAGAACATCCACCATTTTTTCTCTTTTGTATCTTTCATCGCCCCTTTCAAGTCCCCATCTTTCACCTTAACATTTCCCTCAAAAATAATCTTTTTAATTGAGATTTTCTTTCCCTCGTTAATTTTGACTTTTAAATTTGCCCGACCTTCTTTTGTTGGTATGATTTCAAACTTTACATCTGCAAGAAAATAACCTTTTTCTTCATATGCTTTTTTTATTTCGTTTTCAATTGAGGTTAATCTATGCTCTGCTATAACCTGACCCCGAACAAGATTTATTTTGTTCTTTATGTCCTTTGCTGAAATAGCTTTGTTCCCCTCAATTATTATATCATCAAGCCGTGGATATTCCTCAACTCTGATGAGAAGATAAACTCCATCTCCAACTTGATTTTCTATCTCAATGCTTACATTTTTAAAAATTCTCAAAGCCCATAGTTGCTTTATCGCATTCCTTATCTTATCCCCCGCAACAATTATATTTCCAACCCTTGTAAAACTAACTTCATCACCAACCCTTAATCCCGAATTTGCAATTATAGCTGCTGGTTGAGCGACGACATTACCCTCAACGGATATGCCAAGGATTTTATAAACCTCCTGCTGTTGACCAAATGAGATTGACGAAATCAAAAACAAAACAAGGAAAAACTTACGCATTTTTTCCGTTCAAACCTTTCTTTTTTATCTGTTCGCTTGTCATACCAAATCTCCTTTCTCTTTTCTGATAATCTCTTATCGCTTCATAAAGATGTTTTCTTCTGAAATCAGGCCAGAGACAATCGCAAATGTAAAGTTCAGTGTATGCGATCTGCCACAATAGAAAATTACTTATCCTGTATTCTCCACTTGTTCTAATGAGCAAATCCGGGTCAGGGATGCCAGCGGTTTTTAGATAACTTGAGAAAAGTTTATCGTTTATGTCTTCAATTTGAATTTTGCCCTTTTTAACATCTCTTGCGATATCTCGCACCGCTTCAATTATTTCCCAACGCCCGCTGTAACTTAAAGCAAGATTTAAAACCATTCTTTTGTTATTCTTTGTCTTTTCAATCGCCTCTTTAAGTTCTTTTTGAACTTCAACAGGTAAACTTTCAATATCTCCAATCACCATCAACTTGATATCATTTTTATGAAGAGTTTCCGTCTCTGTTCGCAATGTCCTGATTAAAAGTTTCATCAGGGTATTAACCTCCTCTTTCGGTCTTCGCCAGTTTTCGGTTGAAAAAGCAAAAAGCGTGAGATATTTAACCCCAAGTTGGGCACATGCTTCAACGACATCACGAACTGATTTAACACCTTCTCTGTGTCCTGCAACTCTGGGAAGACCTCTCCTCTTTGCCCATCTTCCATTTCCATCCATTATAATTGCAATGTGCGTGGGAATTTCGCCACTTTTTTTAAGCTCCTCCTGGATTTTTCTATCCTGTGAGACCTTCGCTGAACCGGTTCGTGATGATGATACTGAATCGCTCACTTTATCCGCATCTTCACTTTTTTTATGGAAAATCAATTCAAATTTCCTCTGAATTCTAAAAGTTTCAAGACAAAATTTAACTTTTTAAACTAAAAAAATCAATTTATCTCAGACCCTGTCAAGAAGTATGAATTCATCAGATTCATCAACCGAAATTTTCAATCCTTTGCTTTTTCTCCTGTAAAAATTTTTCTTCTCAAATTTACAAACTTTATAAATCGGACAAACTCCACATAATGGTTCTCTTGCTCTGCAAATCGTCCTTCCGAATTTTATCAATCCTGTATGAAGAACATAAGCCCAACCATCGGGGATATGCTCCCTGACTTTTAAAAACGTCTCATCTGGCGTCTTCGTCCTGACAATTCCAACCCTGTTTAAAATTCGGTGGATGTGCGTATCAACGGGGAAAACATTTTTATTAAATCCAAAAAGCAAAACACACCCGGCAGTTTTCAATCCAACACCTTTGAAAGATGTCAAGAACTTTATCCCATCATCAACATTAAGATCTTTCAAAAAAGACAAATCAAAATTTCCTTGCCTTTCCTTCAACTCCAGAAGCAAATTTTTTATCCTATCTGCCTTTTGCCTTGCAAGTCCGCCAATTCTTATCGCTTCCTCAACTTCATCTTCACTTGCTTTCATCAATGACTCATAATCGGGAAATTTCCTCTTCAAATTTTCAAACGCCCTGTGGCTATTCAAATCGTTTGTGTTTTGAGATAAAATTGTCGCAATCAAAATATCAAGTGGATTTGCTCTTTCCCGCCTTTCTAACTTAAAAATCTTCTGAAGAGATTTGCCGATGAAAATAAATTTATTTGAAAGATTTTTATCCTCTTTCACCTTTCATTATTTACCTTTATTTCTGAAAAATTCAGATAAACCCCACGGCGGAACTCATCGTAAATTTTCACAACTCTGGGCAAAGTTATCTCACCGAATTTATCATATCTTGAATATTCAACCTCAAAAATTTTGTATCCGTCATCATAAGCAAAAGTTAAATCTCTCAACTCACCTTCGTAATCAAACTTTAAAACCATCAATTTATTCTTTTCCCTTGCGTTAACCAAAAATCCGTCATCTGTTGCCTCAAAATCTTCAACTTCACCAATTCGTGGAGATGCAAGCAAAATGTCAATGATTTCGTCAAATGTAATTTCAAAAGATAGATATCTTCTGATGTATTCATTAACATTTCCATTTATGACTCTGTCGTTGAACCTATCAATGAGTTCAAATTTATCACCGTAAATTTTAATTTCACCAAAACTTATTCCAAATATCGCTTCAATGCGAATAAACAATGTATCTGGCTTTTTAAAATTGACTCTAAGATTTGCAGAGTTTGAAAACTCGGGCGAATCAACGGTTATGTTACCTTTCGCAGAAATTGTTTTGATGTAATCTTTGCGGTGGTTGATTTTTGAAATAAAATAATCAAAGTTCAGGTCGGTCAAAACTTTCTTTGAAGGTGCGCAGGAGATAAGGAAAAGAACAATTGCGTGGATAAGCAAAAATTTATATTTGTCCACGTTTGATTTTTTCTTTTAATTTCTCATTCGTCGGATTTTGTTCAAGTGCTTTTCGCCAGTATTCAAGCGCCTTCTCTTTATCCCCAAGTTTGAAGTAAACATCGCCAAGATGTTCAACCACGACCGGACTTCCTCCTTTTTCAACAGCTTTCAAAATATACTCACGGGCTTTCTCATAATCACCGAGTTTGAAATAGACCCAGCCAATTGTGTCAAGATAAGATGGATTATCGGGTTCTTGTTCAACTGCTTTTTTTGCCATTTCAAGTGCTATGTCAAGTTTTTCACCCCTTTCTGCAAGCGTATAGCTGTAATTATTCAGAAGCAAATGATTGTTCGGACTTAATTTTAAACCGAGTTCGTGAAGTGAATCTGATTTCGTCGTTTCACCGATTGAGTCATAAACAAGCGCAAGTGTGCTTATAACATCTATGTTTTTCGGGTCAAGCGAAAGTGCTTTCTCAAGCGGTTGAACCGCTTCTTTATTTTTGTCAAGCCGATGATAACCAAGTCCGAGTAAAAAGTTAATTATGAAATCATCTGGAAATTTTTCAACACCGTTTTTCATCCATTCAACAAGTTCATCAAATTTCCCAAGCTCATAAAGCGCAATCCCTATCCCACGCCATGCTTCAACAACCTGCGGATTTAAGCTCACAACTTTTTTAAACTCATCATAAGAAGTCAAATTATCCTTTTCATCCGATGCAATTATACCCAAAAACCAGTGCGGTCGCCAGTCATCAGAAAATTTCAAAGAAAGATTTTTAAAAATATCCTTTGCAAATTTCTTCAAACTCGTATCACCTTCCGAATTCCTCCACAAACTTTCACCGATTTGCAATTTCAAATCTATTTTAACAGAATCATCGTTCAAAATTTCATTCAATATCTTAACAGCATTTTCTTTATCATTAAGCTTGAGCAAAACTTCAGCATATCTAATCTTTGCTTGCGTATCCGATGGTTTTAAATCAATGAGTTCGGAAAGTATGGATTTTGCTTTTTCAATTTCACCTGCGTTTATGTATGTTTCCGCTGTCAATTTTCTGAGTTCATAATTTGACGGGTCAATTTCAATCATCATCTCAAGTGCGTGAGCGGATTCGGAAAATTTACCAAGGCGAAATGATAGCTCAGCTATCCTTTGCAAAGCATTCCATTCGGCGCCGTAATTTTCAATTATTTTACTGTAAAGTTCAAGCGAGCGAAGTGGCTTTGTGTTTTCGTAAAGTTGAGCCAGATTGAAAAGAGCGTTGTAATTTAAGGAATCAATTTTAAGGATATTCTCAAGTTCACTTATAGCATTTTGAAATTCAAATGTTTCAATGTAAATGTCCGCAAGCGTCTCACGATAAGAGATATTTTGAGGGTCAAGCTTTATCGCCTCAAGAGCCATTTGAACAGCAAGCGAATGCTTCCCTATTTTTTGATATGCCTTTGCAATTGCGTTGTAAATTCCTGCGTTTTTTTCATAGCGAAGTGCATCCTGATATTCAAGAATTGCGCTCGCATAATCTCCTTTCATCTCATATACAAGCCCGGCGATAAAATGCTCAATCGCCTTATCCCTGTCTTCAACCTGTTTGTAAGTTAACTCCTTAACCTCGGCTGTTTTCTGCTCTTCTTTTTTCTTGCCTGAAACCATATTACCCGAAGAAGCGCAGCCCGAAATCAAAACCGCAAGAAGAAAAACGAAAACATATTGCAATAACCTTACCATCTTTCAAATTGAAGATTTTAAATTTTCAAAAATATAACTCAAATCTTCCTAACTTTCAAAAAAACCTTCTCACCCTCTTTTACCCTGAAAACTTCCTTTGCATTTCCATTTCTCACGCCGATTTCAATCAAACCACTGCTGTCAACAAGCGCAACCGCCTGACCCGATTTGACATCTGAATATGTTCGGGAAATTTTTTCAATAATCAAATCTTTTATCCTAATCTCACCGTCAATTCCCTCAGATGCTTTCAAATTCGTTATCAGATTGCCAAATCTATCAATGTAAATAATTTCCCCTTCGTAATTTTCAAAGTTTGAAACTTCAACAAATATCTTTTCTGGAATCTTCAAGTTTGCCTCACTTCCAAGCTCCGAGAGATCAACACCTCTTGATATGTAAGCTGAAACAGGGGAAAATATGTCTCTCCCGTGAAATGTTGAGCTTATCTTTTCAAGGAAATAATTTTTGTTTTCAACATAAACTGCCCTCAAAACTTTGACTTCACTTAACACGAAATCAAGCAAACCGCAATCAGGGGCGATGAAAATGTATTTCGGCGTTTCAACAGCAATTATCTTTCTCTCACTTCCAACTCCCGGATCAACAACGCAGACAAAAATTGTCTTCTCGGGAAAGTATTTATAAGCATTCCAGAGGACAAAACCAGCCTGACGGACATCTTGAGGTGTGATTTCATGAGTTATGTCAATTATGCTAATATTTGGATTTATTCCCATGATAACTGCCTTCATTGTTCCGACAAACCAATCCTTATTGCCAAAGTCAGTTAACAATGCAATAACCATAGGGATACATAAATTTTGTTTGAAAAAATTCGGGTGGACTTAAATAAAAATAAAAAAAGGGAAGCGGAAAAACAAAACCGCTTCCCTTTGCTAAATCAGAGGATAAAAATTTTAGAATGAGTATCTGATACCAATTTGAGCCTGCCATCTTGAAGCAAGATCAAGCGGAATTTCCGGTCTCGGTGGATTCGTCCATCTGAACCTTGGTCTTCCGGTCGCAGGGTCCAGGCTGTGGAAAGTCAAAAGGAACGCTTGCTGGAATGTAACTGCCTTAACAATTCCCCAATCCTTGTTCAAAAGATTCAGCAAGTTAAGAACATCAAATGTAATTTCAAGCTTTTGACCTCTGATTGATGGGATTTCAAGAGCTAATCTCATATCAACCTGATGTGACCATGGACCACGTGCACCCATTCTCTCGGCAAATTTACCACGATTCTTGCTTAAATACGGATCGCTCTCTATAAATGCGTTCAATTGATCATAAGCCGGATTGTCATAAGGAAGAGTATTTCCAGATGCATCAACAAGTATAACATCGTTTCTATCTTTTGGTATATAGACAAGATCGTTTGATGTCTGTCCATCTCCATTTACATCACCGTTATAGAGCCAGGAATATGGTTGACCTGACAAGCCATTATAGAACAAACCAATTGTCGCTGCAATGCCTCTGAAAATTTCATATCTGTAAGACAGGATCGCAAGTATCCTATGCCTGTAATCAAAAGATGAGAAAGAAAGCCCTGGATTATTTGGATCAATTGCATGGTTAAATCTCCATTGCGAGAATGCCTGTGCTGATGTTCCGCTGTTCATATCTTTTGATACGCCATAAGTATAAGCGAATTTGGCGTAAATCCCATCAGGAGCAAGTGGTCTTTCAAGCTGGAATGTCAAATTGTATGTATAGCCCTGATTTGTATTTGTGAGAAGAATTACATTTGTAAAGTTATTGTTATACTTTTGCACCGTCCATCTGCGCCTTGAGTAGTCCCAGGTTCCATAAATTGGTCTTCCGTCAGAGAGATAACCCTGCGGTTTTAAGTTAATATCCTGATAGAGGATGTCATTAACTGTCTTTGTATATTGTCCTTCAATCGTTGCAATAAACCCAAGCGGAAGCGTTTTATCCACACCAAAACTTGCTCTCCAAACCTGCGGGAGTTTGTAATTTGGAGCAGTGACATTTATCTCGGTAGTTTGAACTGGAGTTCCTCCCCTCGGTGGATTATATGGATCCGGGACAAAGTCAGGAACAGCTGAACCTATTAAGGACAATCTTGCGAATTCCATTCCGGTGTTTGAATACTGGTTTGAAATCCATACATACGGGACACGACCGGTGAACAATCCAACACCACCACGCAATTGCAAGGTTTTATCCCCAAGCAAATCCCAGTTTATACCAACCCTTGGACCCCACATGAATTGTGCCTTCGGAACCTTATCGGTTGAAATATCATATCCAAGCGGTTTAAATGTTGAATCAACAGCTGGATTATAAGATGGCTTGTCAGGGAATGTCGGGATATCTAACCTGAGACCATATGTCAATTTCAAGCCGGGTTTAACTGTCCACTCATCCTGGACATAAAATCCATATTGAATTGCTTTCCACTTCGCTCTTGGTTGTGGATCTGATGTTTTTGAGTAGCTCAACTCATACTGCGCTGCTTTTCTTCCGTTGAGGAAGTCAGCAAGTGAGTTCCAGTGATACGCACCGAAGAAATCACGGATAAATAAGTTGCTGAATGAGAAAATTTCATTATGTGTTCCAACCGTCACTGTATGACTGCCAAGGAAAAATGTCAAGTTATCGGTTATCTCAATCACAGTTTGAACAAGATCATTAGCCATTCTGAACTTCTCAGAACCAGCAGCAAGGTTATATGTTCTGCCCTGAGAATCAGTAGTTCTTACAGAAACATACGGAAATGCCTGACCATAATACTTCGGAGCATCGTGAATGTTAGTATACCCGAGAATAAGTTCATTTGCTGCCTTATTTCCGAAAACGCTTGTCAATTGTAGAACTGTTGAATTTGTCGTGTTTTGTGTCTTATATCTTGTGTTTTCGGCATAAATAGTCGCAATTTGAGGAGCTGGAATTCCAGATGTAGCTGGTCCATTATCATCAAACGCATCAAGATAACTGTGCCTCAAAGTCAATCTGTGGGATTGCGTTAAGTTCCAATCAAATCTCAAGAACAATTTGTTGCTATGTCTTTGGAAGTTGAAGGATTCAAATGAACCAGTTTCATAACCATATCTGTTTTTAAGTGTTTCTCTGAACAATCTTACACTATCAGGAGAGAGTGTGTAGATATTTGTTCCAATTGTTCCAGCTCCAAGTGTTCTGATCAATGGTGATTTATATCTTGTAATTTCACCATTGAGGAAGAAGAAAAGGCGATTTCTCAAAATTGGTCCACCAATCCTGAACCCAGTTTGATAATCGGTGAAATCCGGATATTTCCTTCTCAATGTGTCCGGGCTTTTGCCAATGAAGTTTTGATTTCTTCCGTAGTAGAACAAAGCTCCTGAAAATCTGTTTGTCCCGCTTCTAGTTATGACATTGATACCACCACCGGTAAATCCACTCTGGCGGACATCATAAGGAGCAATTACGATTTGAAATTCCTCAATTGCTTCCAAACTTATTGGGGTGACATTTGATTGTCCCGCTGGTGCACCTGTCCCACCAAGACCGAAAAGATCGTTATAGTTTGCGCCGTCAATTTGAATGTTGTTATAACGGTTGTTTCTTCCAGCTGCACTATTGCCGATAAAATAAGGGGAAACTTTGTAATAATCCTGGAAACTTCTTGAAATTGTCGGTAAGACATCAATCTGTTGCCTCAGGACATTTGTAGCCGGTCCCGTTCTCGCTGCGTTTATAACCCCTGTTCTTTCCCCAACGACTTCAACTTCACCAAGTTGAACCGGTTGTTCAGCAAGCTTGAAATCAAGCGTCAAGTTTTGACCGAGTGTTAAGTAAACATTTGCTACTCTCTGTTGCGCATAACCGACATAGGAAACGGTTATCACATAAGGACCACCAACTCTAAGACCCACAAGATTATAACGACCGTCAACTCTTGAAATTGTCCCGTAAACTGTTCCACTTGGCTCGTGCACAGCAACTATGTTTGCCCCGGGAAGCGGTTCACCAGCTTGTGTTGTCACAATACCGCTTATGCTTGCGGTCGTGACACCTTGAGAAAAAAGAGCAATTGGGAGAACTAAAATTAACCCCAAAATTAGAATAGCTCGTTTCATTTTGAGCACCTTATTTTTGTTTTTGTATCAGGCGAATCTTACGATTCATTTCAAAATTAATCAAACGAATTTTAAAATTCAATTAAGAAATGTTTAAATCTCCATTAAATCTTCTATCTCAACCCGAACATCGCAACTGAAATTTGAGCCAGATCAACAATTGGTCCAAAATAAACACCAAATAATAAAGTCGGGATTACAAGAACAAGCAACACAACGATGTGAGCTGGTGAAAGAGCAATTGGCGTCTTTTCAATTTCAGGATCTCTCAAAAACATGTTTCTCACAACTCTTATGTAATAATAAAGTGAGACAACGCTATTTAAAACACCGACAACCGCAAGCCAGATAACTTTTGCATTTATCAAAGCGGAGAAAAGATAAAGTTTTCCAATGAAACCAAATGTCGGTGGAATTCCCGTCAATGAAACAAGGAAAATTGTAAATACAACACCAAGAAATGGCGAACGATATCCAAGTCCTTTGTAAACTTCAATATCTTCACTTCCGGTTTTTTCAGCAACAAGCATAACACAGTAAAATGCGCCGAGATTCATCAAAAGATAAGCAACAAAATAAAGTAACATTGCAGATATCCCGAAGTTTTGTGCGACAACGACGCCCATCAAAATATAACCAGCGTGAGCTATGCTTGAATAAGCAAGCATTCTCTTTAAGTTATTCTGCCAAATTGCAATTATATTTCCAACTGTCATTGTAAGTGCTGAAAGAATCGCAACAATTTCCGTCCACGGCAAACCCTGAATTATAGCCCAGGCGCTCTCAATTCCAGCTGTTACAGTTCTATCAATAAAGCTTGCCTTCAAAAATCTGACAAGCATTGCAAATCCAGCAGCTTTTGAACTTACTGAAAGAAATGCCGTAACGGTTATCGGCGCACCTTCATAAACATCAGGTGTCCAGTAATGAAACGGAACTGCTGAAATTTTATATCCAAATCCTGCAAGCATCAAAATCAAAGATATCAACAAAACAATCGGGCTATATCCACTTGACAGAAGTGATGCATTAATTGCAAAAATGTTAAGCTCACCAGTCAACCCGTAAAGAAGCGAAATACCATAAATCATCAATCCTGAAGATAAAGCACCGTAAATAACATATTTCATTGACGCCTCACTTGACCGCTCCGATTCTTTTATATAACCAGCAAGGATGTAAGAACTTATGCTCACGAGTTCAAGCGAAAGATACATCATCAACAAATTAACAGCTCCAGCCATCAAAAATGCACCTAATGTCAAACTTAAAATAAGGAAATAATACTCACCCAATCTTCTTTTTGCTGATGTCCCCTTCAACTCATACGATTGCATTGAGAATATAACAATTATAAAAGCAGAGAGAAGGAATATAAACTTGAAAAATGTTGAATACGGATCAACAACATACATCCCTCTGAAAATTTGATATGTCTTTCCATATTGAGCCACCGTAAAAATCGCCGTCACAATCAAACCAGCAATTGAAACAACAGCGCTGATATTTTTAAATTTTTTCCCGAAAATTAAATCAAGCAAAATAACAAGAGCAAGTGTAATTGTTAAGGTTATCTCCGGAAGGAAATTTTTCAATGATTGTGTCAATTCTATTCCAAACTGCTCAAACATTTCATCACCAAGTTTAATTTTTTATGGTAAAATTCCAAGTTGCATTCCAGCTTGACCCATTTCAGATACAAAATTGACGAGATGATTAACCGATGTATTCATAAGCTTTATAAGAGGGCTTGGATAAACACCAAGGAAGATGACAATTATCGCAAGTGGAACAAGCGTGACAAGTTCACGGGCATTTATGTCAGGAAGATTTTTCCATCTTTCAGGCAATTGTCCGAAGAAAAGTCGTTGCGTCGTCCAGAGAATATATCCAGCTGTTATAATCACACCTGTTGCTGAGAAAATTGTGATCCATTTATATGTTTGAAATGCACCGAGAAAAACAAATGCTTCACTTATGAAGCCACTTAATCCGGGTAAACCAAGCGCAGCAAAGAAAGCAACTATTACAATTCCAAAATACTTCGGCATCTGATTCGCAAGCCCACCAAACTCATAAAGCCCACGGGTATGAGCCCTATCATAAAGGACACCAACAATTAAGAATAACATCGCTGTTATAGTCCCGTGGTTAAACATCTGCATGATTGCACCCGTTACACCCTGCGTGTTCAAAGCTGCCATCCCAAGCACAACATAACCCATATGGCTTATGCTTGAATAAGCTATAAGTTTTTTAAAGTCCTCCTGCGCCATCGCTGCAAGAGCCCCGTAAACAATGTTTATAAATCCAAGAATCGCCATTGGAAGTGCATATTTTAACATTCCATCCGGGAAAATAGGAAAGCTTATCCTCAACATTCCGTATGTTCCCATTTTCAAAAGGACACCTGCAAGAATTACACTAATTGGCGTCGGAGCTTCAACATGGGCATCCGGAAGCCATGTATGGAATGGAACAATTGGAACTTTTATCGCAAATCCGATGAAAAGTGCAATGTATGCAATATATCTCCAGGTTGTATGCATTCCCGCAAAGATTGAACCAGGTTCATAATTTTTCGGGTCCATCATCGCAAGCATATTAAATGTGTGAACTTTTTCACCAGTCACAGGGTCAATTATACTTGTGCTGAAATACAAACCAATCATGACAAGAAGCATCAAAACACTACCAAGCAAAGTGTAAATGAAGAACTTTATCGCCGCATATTCCCTCCTTGGACCACCCCAGATCCCTATGAGGAAATACATCGGCAAGAGCATAACTTCCCAGAAGATATAGAACAAGAAGAAATCAAGCGCAACGAAAACGCCCATCATTCCAGTATCAAGCAAGAGATAAAGCGCATAATATCCCTTCGTCTTTGGCAATTCCCAGGAAGCAATTGAACCGATAAAGCAAATCAAAGCAGTCAAAACAACCATCGGCATGCTCAAACCATCAACACCAAGGAAATATTCAATGATAATCCTTCCAAACCATGCAACACCACTTACATCAATCCAGCGATATTTTTCAACAAATTGAAATCCTTCAAGCGTATTTATCCCAGCAAGATCATATCTGTAATTCAAAAGCATTATCACCGCAAGTATAACTTGAATTCCCGTTGTAACGACAGAAATCCATTTTATCCAAACTTCTCTCCCCTTAGGAACAAGCAAAACTAAAATCATCCCGAGAATAGGCAGAAACACAATCCAGGTTAAAATTCCAAGCCCGAGTATTTGCATTTATGCTTCCTTAATTTTTGTTTTTAAAACTTTATCCCAAAAAGATGTAAAAGAGAATTATCACGGCAAAGACGACATAGACGATGTAAGTTTGAACCTTGCCGTTTTGCAGAAATCTCACAACATATCCGAAAAATCCAGTTATGTATGCAATCAAATTAACTATGCCATCAATTATATTCCAGTCAAATTTTCCAACCGAGAAAGACCAGAGTTTCGTAAGATATGCCGAACCATCAACAATTCCATCAATCACTTTCAGATCAAACCATCGTGCAAATTTTGCTATTCCAAGCGTAGCAAGGACAAAAGTATTTGCGTAAAGTTCATCAAAATACCATTTGTTTTTGAGGAATGTATAAACTGGTTTAACTGCATTTGCAACTTTTTCAGCGCTGATTTTACCCCATTGATATGTTAAGAAAGCAAACAATATCCCGAGTCCTGCCATTCCAAGCGAAAGCAACATAGCAGGAACATGTGCCTCGTGAAGTGCATGTTCATATTCGGTTAAATGAAGATTAAAACTAAATTGTTGCTCTGCAGGGACGACGCTCTCTGGCTTATGTATATACTTTTCAACCCAGGTTGTTGAAGCATCAAACGGATTTGTCCCAAAGATAAACCACAAAGATAAAATTGCAAGTATAACAAGCGGAACAGTCATAACTTTCGGCGACTCGTGAATGTGTTCAAAAATATCTTTTCTCCTCGGCTCACCGTGAAATGTTAAAATTAACAATCTGAACATATAAAACGCTGTCAAACCCGCAACAAAGAAACCAATCAAAGGTATCAAAGTATGCCCGCTTAACTTCCCAAATGCAAACGCACCAGCAAGAATTGAATCCTTGCTCAAAAATCCAGATGTGAGCGGAATTCCTGATATCGCAAGCGTGTAAATCAAAAATGTGTAATATGTAATCGGCATTTTCTTTTTCAATCCACCCATATTGCGTATATCCTGCGGGTCGGTGTGATGATCGTGAATTTTATGCAAAGCGTGATGCATAGCGTGAATCACAGAACCTGAACCAAGGAATAATCCCGCCTTAAAAGCAGCATGTGTAACAAGATGGAAAAATCCAGCAACATAAGCTCCACTCCCGAGCGACATAGTCATATAACCAAGCTGCGAAATAGTTGAATACGCAAGAACTTTCTTTATATCAGTTTGAGTTATCGCAATTGTAGCAGCAATAAACGCAGTTATCGCACCTATATATGCAATGAAAGTCAAAGCATCAGCGCTCATCATCGCATAAGTTCTCGCAGTAAGATAAACACCGGCTGCAACCATCGTCGCAGCGTGTATCAAGGCACTAACTGGAGTCGGACCTTCCATCGCATCTGGCAACCAGACATGGAGAGGGAATTGTGCTGACTTTCCAATTGCACCACAGAAAACGAGAATCCCGGCAGCTGTCAACAATCCACCGGACAATTTCCCCTGTTCAATTCCAGCAAAAACTTCACCAAAATTAAATGTCTTCAAACTTGCCCAGATTATCATTATCCCGATGAAAAACCCGAAATCCCCAACTCTATTCACAATAAACGCCTTCTTAGCCGCATCCGAAGCGGACTTCTTCTCATACCAGTGACCTATCAAAAGATATGACGAAACCCCAACAAGCTCCCAGAAGACATACATTGTGAAAAAGTTATTCGTGAGAACAATCCCAAGCATTGAAAATGTGAAGAAACCAAGATAAGCAAAATATCTTGAATACCTGACATCATCTTTCATATAACCAATTGAGAAAATATGAACGAGCGAACTTATAACGGTCACAACAACAAGCATCGTAGCCGATAGATTATCAATCAAAATCCCAAGAGTTATTTTCATCTCCCCCCAATTTCGCACTAACCCAAAATTAACCCATTCAAATTTCCACTCAATCGGCTCCGGAAAATTCAAAATTTTATTGAAGAAAACAACGAAAGAAAGAACAAGCGAACCAAGCACAAGCCCCGTCTCAATCACATCACCCTGTCTTGGGAGTCGCTTCCTACCAAAAAAGATCAAAAGTAAAAATCCAAAAAGTGGAAGCAATAGAGCAATTATTGATAAAACAATCAGTGTATTTTGACCCATGCGATTCCAGATTTATTTTTGTTTTTAAACTCAGATTTCAATCGCTTCGCTTAAAACATTGCGAATAAAAAGATTGCCTTGCTCAATCATTTTTTGAATTTCATCAGAGGTATAGGCAAAGATATTCAGATCAAAAGGAACATCGTCAAAAAAATCAATGAAAATATCCCTTCTTTCAATAAACGGAGTTTCACATTTATCCAAAATCACGAGAATATCAACATCGCTTTCGGGCGTATAATTTCCTTTCGCAAATGAACCAAAGAGAAAAATTTTCTGAACCGACGGCAGTTTATTTTTAATTTCAGCTGATATTTCCTTCAATTTTTTCATCAACTCATCATAATTCACCGATAAAATCACCAGCCCATCTGAGAATTTTCTCTGCAGAATCATACGCCTGTATTTTTATCGCTTTAAATTGTCAATCTCGTCAATGTTAACTGTCAAGAAGTTTTTATAAATGTTCAAAACTATTGCTATTGCAATTGCAGCTTCAGCAGCAGCGAGAATTATCACAAAAATAGCTGCAAGATGTCCGGTTAAATCACCCACTGAATATTTTGAAAAAGCGATGAAATTTATATTTGCGGAATTCAAAATCAACTCAATCCCCATTAAAACCATAATTGCATTTTTCCTTGTGACAACTGCATAAATTCCAAGCGAGAAAAGTATTGCACTCACTATCAAAAAATGTTCAAGCCCGACATTTTTAAGCAACGACAAATTAACTTGCATAAAAATTTCTGTTTTATTTTTAACTTTTTTCTCTCCTTGCGATTATAACCGCACCAAGCAAAGCTACAAGAAGGACAACTGAAGCAATTTCAAAAGGCAAAAGGAAATCCGTCATCAATTTTTCGCCAATTTTCTTCGTTGTGCTTTCCCATTGAACATTCATAACATTAAACCACTTCGTCTTAAGTATGACACCCACAAGCGTTCCCATAATTGCACCGGTGATGACAATCGCAGGCCCAACATGTAAAGTTTCCGTTCTGACGGGAACATCAAAAACTTTCGTCGTAAGCATTATACCGAAAATTATCAGAACAAGAATTCCACCGACATAAATCAAAACTTGCGTAACAGCGATGAAATCTGCATTTAGCAAGATATAAAGACCCGCAACCCCGAAGAATGTGAAAAGAAGAGCAAACGCCGAATAAACAATATTTCTCGCACTCACTACAATTATCGCTGAACCAATTGTTATAACAGCAAAAACATAAAAAGCAATGTCAAATAAACTCATCTCAGAAGTTCCTTTGTTTTTAAGATTCAGGATTATTTACAGTGACCTGCTCTGCTGGTTTTGCAACCTTCTTTGCCTTTTGCTCAAGTTCAAACTGTTCAACCTGCTTCTTCTTCAACTCAGCTTCCTCCGGTGTGAAATTGCTGAAATGATAAATCAAATTATGTCTTTTGTATTCAGAAAATTCATAAACATCCGTCATATAAATGCACTCCGTCGGACAGGGATAAACACAAAGACCGCAGTAACAGCATTTGCTTATATCAATATCAAACTTCGTCACCCACAAACGCTTCTTATTACCCGTTGAAGTCACACCGAGGTCTTCATTCGGCAAAGCTTTAACGGTTTCAATCGTGATGCAATCAACAGGACAAGCCATCTCGCATTGCCTGCAACCGATACAATCATCTATATTCACATAAAGACGATTTCTTGCTCTTTCTGGAAGTTTTAACTTAACATCTGGATACTGGATTGTAACTGCTCTCGTGAAAAGATGTTTGAATGTTAACTTTAACCCAACGAGTATCGTCCACAATGCGATGAATATATTTTTGAAGTATTGAATCATTTTAAAGCCATTTTTATTTTAAAATTGCCCACAATCCGACAACCATTATATTTGCAAATGAAATTGGCGTAAGAACTTTCCACGAAACATACATAAGCTGGTCAACTCTTAACCTTGGCAGAGTCCATCTCAACATTATTTGAAGGAAGACAAAGAATAATCCTTTTGAAACGAACCAGAAAACACCCCAAACCGGACCTGACATAAACTCGCCAAACGGGCTATTCCATCCGCCGAAGAAAAGAATCGCTGAAATTCCAGAAACAAGAAACATATTCGCATATTCCGCAAGGTAAAATATCGCAAACTTCATTCCCGTATATTCTGTATGATAACCTGCGACAAGTTCCGATTCAGCTTCTGGGATATCAAAGGGAGTTCTATTCACCTCGGCAAGCGAAGCAGTGAAGTAAATCAAAAAAGTTATAATCATAAACGGCGGATATTTGAAAATTATCCAGTTAAAAATTCCACCTTTCTGCATCTCACATATTTCTTGCAGATTCAAAGTTCCAGCGACAATGACAACAGTCAGAATTGAAAGGGCTGTCGGGATTTCATAACTCACGATTTGAGCAACTGATCGCATCGCACCGAAAAGTGAATACTTGTTGTTTGAAGACCAACCCGCCATCAAAATTCCAATTACAACAAACGATGTCACTGCAATGATATAAAAAACACCAACATTTAGATTTGCAGCGATAAATGTTGAAGTAAATGGGAGAGCAGCATAAGCAGCGTATGAACTTGCGAAGACGATAAACGGAGCAAGCACAAACAAAATTTTATCAGAATTGTAAGGCGTAATGTGTTCTTTAGTTAAAAGCTTTAAAAGGTCCGCTATCGGCTGAGCCCATCCATGAAATCCACCTGTATACATATACCCAAGGCGATCCTGAACATGGGAAGCGACTTTGATTTCAACCCACAAAATTACAACTGCGTAAACAAGTATAAACAAAAGCGGGATTGCAGAAGCAATTAACATATTTAGAAATTCCATTTTTAAAGCGAATTTGTTTTTAAAACTTTCATCGGTCAACCTCACCAAGGACGATATCAACACTTCCAAGAATTGCAACGAGGTCAGCTATCATATAACCTCTTGATATTTCGGGCAAAACGGAGAGATTAACAAAGCTCGGAGCTCTTGCTTTAACTCTAAATGGACTTGACGAATGCCCATCGCTTATGATGTAGAAACCAATTTCACCTCTTGGATTTTCTGTTCTGAAGTAAACCTCACCCTGCGGTGGGCGAACTTTCTTCGGTATCGCTGCATGAACATCACCGGGTGGAATTTGCTCCCACGCTTGCTCTATTATCTTCAAACTTTCTTCCATCTCCCTCACTCTGACATAATATCTGTCCCAGCAATCTCCAACCGTTCCCATTTTCCCTTCACCAACAGGTATATCAAACTCAAACCTGTCATAAACAAGATACGGCTCATTTTTTCTCAGATCAAACTTAACACCTGAGCCACGCAACATAGGACCACTGCAACCATAATTAATTGCAACATCCGCAGGGAGAACACCAACATTTGCGGTTCTATCTATAAAAATTTTGTTAAATGTCAAAAGATCGTTTATCTCTTTCAACGCCTTTGGAAATGTTTTCAAAAAATCCTTTAACTTTTTCCCGAATTCCGATGGCAAATCATGCGAAACGCCACCAATCCAGATGTAATTGTAAAGCAACCTCGCACCGCAAGTTATCTCAAACATATCAAGAATCTTCTCTCTTTCCCTGAAACACCACAAAAATGGAGTAAAAGCCCCGAGGTCAAGCCCGTAAGTTCCAATAGCAAGAAGATGGCTTGCAATCCTTTGAAGTTCAGCCATTATAACACGAATATATTGAACTCTTTCCGGGACCTCAAGCCCCATCAATTTCTCAACAGCAAGAACATAAGCAAGTTCATTTCCCATAGCTGCTACATAGTCCATTCTATCCGCATAAGGTATAACTTGCTGATAATTTGTCATCTGCTCCGCATGTTTCTCAAAACAACGATGAAGATAGCCAATATGCGGTATCACATCAACGATTATCTCACCATCAACGACAAGTTCAAGGCGTAAAACCCCATGGGTTGATGGATGCTGTGGACCCATGTTCAAAATCATTGTATCCGTCTTTAAATCCCCCTTGACGGAGCGAGTTGTTATTTCAAATGTAGCCATTAAATTAACAACCTCATTTTTGTTTTACGATTTATCTTCAATATGGAATTTTCATACCGTTATAAAATTCGGGAACTTGAAAATCTTTTCTCAAAGGATAACTCCCTTCGGGCCAATCATAAGGCATCAAAATTCTTCTCAAATCCGGATGACCTTCAAAAATAATTCCGAACATATCATACGCCTCCCTCTCGTGCCAGTTTGCGCTCTTCCAAACTGATTCAACGGATTGGACAACAGGATTATCAACTGGAACCTTTACTTTTAAAACAAATCTATGTGAATGTTTCATTGAGTAAAGATGATAGACAACCCCGAGCGTCCCATTTGCATAATCAACGCCACTCAAGCACATAAGATAATCAAATGCAAGTTCAGGATCATCACGAAGAAACTCGCAAATTTCTCTTATCCTATCTGGTTTAACTTCAAGATACGGCTCAACAACAGCATCAGGTTTAAATTCAACTATTGCATCTTCAAATTTTGATTTTATCTTCTCAAAAATCTCATTTGCCTGCATCTTCAAATCCCTTTTTTATTTTTCTTCAACATACACTGGTGGAAGTTTCTTCTTTACGATGCTTTCGCGTCTTATTTTCTCACGAAGTTTTATTATCCCCTCAAGCAATGCCTCAGGTCTTGGCGGACATCCGGGAACATAAACATCAACGGGTATTACTCTATCAACTCCTTTTAAAACATGATAACCATGTTCCCAGTATGGACCTCCACAATTTGCGCAACTTCCCATTGATATCACATATTTTGGATCTGGCATCTGCTCATATAATCTTTTTACTCTTGAAGCCATTTTAAGCGTAACCGTCCCCGCAACTATCATCAAATCCGCCTGCCTTGGCGACGACCTCGGAATTATCCCGAACCTCATTATGTCAAAATGGGATGCAGAAGCAGCCATCATCTCAATTGCACAACAAGCAAGACCGAACTGCATCATCCAGAGAGAAGATAACCTCGCCCAGTTTAGAACATCTTCAACCGTTGTTATAACTATGTTTTCGCTTTCAAAGCTTTTATCTAAAAGTCCCATCTTTCTTTCCTCGTTTAATTTTGAATTTCAACCTCTGCTTTCTCCTTGCGTTTTTTCTCAGCTGTGAAAAGATCAAGAAATTTTGGTCTTGGCTTATCCCATTCAAGATCTCCCTTTGCCCAAGCATAAGCATAACCAAGGATTAAAATCAAAAGAAAAACAACCATCTCAATAAATGCAAATAAACCGAGTTCTTTATAAACGACAGCCCATGGAAAGAGAAAGACAACCTCAACATCAAAGATTAAAAAGATAAGAGCAACTGTATAAAACCTGATATTGAACCTTACCCATGGATTTCCAATTGGTTCTTCCCCGCATTCGTAGATTGTTGATTTTTCGGGATTTGGTCTGTGGGGACGGATAAGACGATTAACAATTAAAGCAGCTAAAACAAAAATCACACCGATGAATAAAAACAATAAAACCTTAGAAAATTCAGTTAGCATAAAATTTCTCGCTTTATTTTTTGCTAAAGATCAAAGAACTCTTTGCAAATATATCAAAACAACAGGATAAATTCAAATTTAGCAACGCCGGAAGAGGCGCTCTTGAAAATTTGAAGCATTATTTTTAAATTTGCTTCAGTTTTTCCACGCTTTTCCAAAAACAAAATAAGGAGGCATTTTTAAATGGATTTAGTAACGCTTGTTCCGATTGTTGGAATTCTTGGCGTTTTATATGCTCTCTATCTTTTTTATTATATCACAAGGCAACCAGCCGGAAACCAGACGATGCAAGACATCGCTGAACTTATCCAGAAAGGTGCATCAGCATTCCTCAAAAGGGAATATTCAACACTTGTAATTTTCATAGTTACAATGTTCGTAATTTTATGGGCTGTGGTTGGAATTGAAACAGCAATTGCATTTGTAAGCGGAGCTATTTGCTCCATGCTTGCTGGATTTATCGGGATGACAGCAGCGACAAGAGCAAATGTCAGGACAGCACAAGCTGCAACACAGGGTCAAAATAAAGCATTGGTTATCTCATTTACGGGTGGCTCTGTTATGGGATTAACAGTTGCAAGCATAGGTTTAATTGGACTCGGGATTTTTTATCTCTTATACAAAGACCCGACAATAATCAGTGGATTTGGAATGGGCGCAAGCTCAATTGCATTGTTTGCAAGAGTTGGTGGCGGAATTTACACAAAAAGCGCAGATGTTGGTGCTGACCTCGTTGGAAAAGTTGAAGCTGGAATTCCGGAAGACGATCCAAGAAATCCAGCAGTTATTGCCGATAATGTCGGGGATAATGTTGGAGATGTCGCAGGTATGGGAGCTGATCTTTTTGAATCATATGTTGGCTCTGTAATCGCAACAATAGCGGTTGGCGCAACGCTCCCAAATAATGAAAACTGGATGATCTTGCCATTGGTCATAATAATGTTCGGAACAATTGCATCTTTTATTGCCTCTTTATCAATCAGAATTTTCCAGAACATTGATCCTCAAAAAGCTCTAAGATACTCAACTTTCGTTGCAGAGGTATTGTTAATCGTTGCATCATACTTCGTCGTTAAAAATCTTGTTGGTGACATTAAACCTTTCTGGGCAATTGTATCCGGCGTCTTCGCAGGAATTGCAATTGGACTTCTAAGCGAATATTATACCTCTGGCTCACCAATCAAGTCAATCGCTCAATCAGCCACAACCGGAGCAGCTACAAATATCATAACTGGGATCGCCGTCGGATTTAAAAGCACGACTTATCCCGTTCTTGCAATTGCAGTTGCAATTTTTATCTCTTACATAACTGCTGGAGTTTATGGGATTGCAATTTCCGCTGTCGGAATGCTTGCAACAATTGGAATCACGATGTCGGTTGACGCATACGGACCAATAGCCGACAACGCCGGTGGAATAGCCGAAATGTCTCACCTTGGTCCAGAAGTCAGAAAAATCACCGATAAACTTGATGCTCTTGGAAACACAACCGCAGCGATCGGAAAGGGCTTTGCAATCGGTTCAGCAGCTTTGACAGCACTTGCACTCTTTACAGCTTATTCACAAACAGTCGGACTTGAAAAAATTGATTTAACGCACGCAAACACAGTCATAGGACTTTTAATTGGTGCCGGGATGCCGTTCTTGTTTTCTGCACTGACAATGGAAGCGGTTGGAAAAGCTGCCTTTAAAATCGTTGAGGAAGTGAGAAGACAATTCCGTGAAATTCCTGGCTTGCTTGAAGGCAAAGCAAAACCAGATACAGCAAAATGCGTTGACATTGCAACCGCCGGTGCTTTAAAAGAAATGATTCTACCAGGGGTTCTCGCAATTATCGTTCCAGTGTTAACTGGGATAATCCTTGGACCCGAAGCTCTTGGTGGACTCCTTGCCGGTGCAATTGCAACCGGAGTTATGGTCGCTTTGTTTATGGCAAATGGTGGTGGAGCATGGGACAACGCAAAAAAATATATTGAAGCAGGAAACTTCGGAGGAAAAGGTTCTGACGCTCATAAAGCAGCTGTCGTCGGTGATACAGTCGGAGACCCGTTTAAAGATACAAGTGGTCCATCAATGAACATTTTAATCAAATTGATGTCAATTGTTTCACTTGTATTTGGAGTTTACCTAAAATTACTCCACGAAAATTGGATCGCTCAAATTTTTAAATAAATTCTTCGGGGGCAAACATTTGCCCCCTCTATAAAATTTTTAAACTCCGGAAATGGAAAAAATCACTCTCAAAATAACTCGCCTCAGAAACAATCAAGATTTACCTCTGCCAAGCTATGCAACCGAAGGTTCAGCAGGTATGGATCTATACGCAGATGTTGAAAATGATGTCATAATTAAACCCGGAGAAATTGCTTTAATCCCAACTGGAATTGCAATTGAACTTCCACCCGGATACGAAGCACAAATCAGACCAAGAAGCGGTCTTGCGATAAACCACGGAATCACAATTCTTAATTCACCCGGAACAATTGATTCAGATTATCGTGGTGAGATAAAAATAATTTTAATCAATCTCGGTAAAAAAGAGTTTGTCATAAAGCGTGGTGATAGGATCGCACAAATGATCGTTTCAAAATACACAAAAGTTGAATGGGAAGAAACGAAAGAACTTAACACAACCAAAAGAGGAGCCGGTGGATTCGGTCATACCGGACTATGAAGATTCCAATTTTAACATATCACAAAGTTGATACCAAATTTGAATTCGGGATAACACGTGTAACGCCAGAGCAATTTGAAAAACACATAAAGTTCCTGCATGATAACGGTTTTAAATCTCTAACCGTATCGGGGGCAAGAAAAATTAAACAAACAGATGAAAAAATCATTTGCATAACCTTTGACGATGGATATAAAAGCATCATTGAATACGCATTCCCGATTTTGAAAAAATATAATTTCATTGCTACTGTTTTTGTCATCTCAAATTTCGTCGGAAAAATAAACGATTGGGATTTTAGCTTCGGGATAAAATTTGAACATCTTGATTGGGACGACTTAAAAATACTCTGTGAAAATGGCTGGGAAATTGGCTCTCATTCCGCAAATCATTTAGCTTTAACCCTTCTTGATAAAGAGGAGATCAAATTTGAACTTGAAAATTCAAAATTTGAAATTGAAAAAAATCTTGGAGTTAAAATAACATCATTTGCCCCACCATTTAGCAGATATGATGAAAAAATTGTCAGGTTAGCATTTGAAAGCGGGTATGAAGGAGTTTACGCACTTACAAACGGGAAAAACCTCAACGGCGTCTATCATAGATTTGCTGTCTATACAATTGACTCAACCCGCTCAATCATAAGAAAAATTCAGAATTCAAAACTTGAACGATTTAAACTAAACTTCATAAATTCATTTGCGGAATTCACGATAAACATAAACTACTTGAAAAACAAACTGAAAACGAAACGATGGAAGCACCTTTGACTGGAACTTTATATCTTGTCGCAACACCGATTGGCAACCCTGATGATATAACGCTCCGTGCGTTGAAAATTCTGAAAGAAGTTGATATAATTCTGTGCGAAGAATTAAAAGAAGGAAAAAGAATTTTATCCAATTACCAGATTGAGCCTAAAGAACTTGACACACTCAACGAGCATAATGAGGATTCAAAGGTTGATAAAGTCATAAACGATTTAAAATCGGGGAAAAACATTGCTTTGATTTCAGATGCTGGAACCCCTGTTTTCTCCGACCCGGGTTCTTTGCTTGTGAGAAGAGCGATAAAAGAAGGTATAAAAATTGTCCCGATCCCCGGGGCATCTGCCTTGCTTCTTGCTTTGATTGTCTCCGGTTTCAACATTGAAAAATTTGTCTATTACGGATGGCTTTCTCAAAAAAGAAACAAAAGAAGAGAGGAACTGAAAAGATTGAAAGGAGAACAGAGAACTGTCGTGATTTTTGAAACGCCATATCGCATCGTCCCGGTTCTTGAAGACATTGGGGCGGTTCTTGGAGTTGATAGAAAAGTTTGCGTTGCTTTTAACTTAACAATGCCGGATGAGGAGATAATCAGGGGAAATGTGATTGAGGTTATGAATTATTTCGCTGAAAAAAAGAAGAAAGGAGAATGTGTAATAGTTATAGCTGGGGCGGAAGAAAGCAAAAAAATTGATTTTTAAAACAAAAAACTCTCCATAAATGGATTTTCTAAGCGTCGCAATAGAATCAGCAAAAGAAGCAGGAAAATATCTCAAAATGAACCTCGGCAAAGTCAAAAGTATTGAACGAAAAAAGGAAGAGATAAACCTTGTGACGGAAATTGACAAGGGATCAGAAAGAAAAATAATTGAACACATAAAAAGCAAATTCCCACATCATAGCATACTCGCCGAGGAAAGCGGTGAAGCTAAAATTGAGTCGGATTACAAATGGATAATTGACCCGCTTGATGGGACGACAAACTATACCCACTCATTCCCTGTCTTCTGCGTCTCCATCGCACTTGAATATAAAGGCGAAGTAATACTTGGCGTCGTCTATGACCCAAACTTTGACGAGCTTTTCTGGGCTGAAAAAGGAAAAGGTGCGTTTTTGAACGGAAAAAGGATAAGCGTCTCAAAAACAGACAAACTCATAAAAAGCATGCTTGCAACCGGCTTCCCGTACAATGTGCGTGAGAATCCAGATAATTGCATTGAACATTTTGTTAACTTCTTGATGGAAGCGCAAGCGATAAGACGACTCGGTTCAGCTGCACTTGACCTTGTTTATGTCGCCTGTGGACGACTTGATGGCTTCTGGGAAGTTGACCTCAACCCGTGGGATGTAGCCGCCGGGAAAATAATAATTGAAGAAGCAGGTGGAATGATTACAGATTTCTATGGGAATAAATTCAACATCTACACAAAAGGAATCGTCGCAAGCAACGGTCTAATCCATCAGCAAATGTTAGAAGTCATAAAAAAGGGACTTAAAAAATGAAAGAAAAAAATTACATCGTCAGATTCGGCGTATCAATGGAAGATGAACTGCTACAAAAATTTGACAAGCTAATTTCACAAAAGGGCTATACAAATCGCTCAGAAGCAATAAGGGACTTGATAAGAGAAAAATTAATTCAGCAAGCAATTGAAAAAGATAAAATTTGTTACGGTGTTTTCTCATTCGTCTATGACCATAACAAACGAGAACTTGAAGAAAAATTAACCGACTTTCAACACGATAATTTCCATCTTATCATCTCAACTACACATATACACATTGACCGAGACCATTGCCTTGAAGTAATCATAATGAAAGGAAAGGCAGGCGAACTTAAAAAAATCACCGACAAACTTCTATCTTTCAAAGGCGTTGAACACGGCAACTTAACACTGACCACGGTTGAATGAAATTTAGAGTGAAAATCAACTCACAGATTCCCTATCTTTCTCTAAATTCAGGGCTTTTGTCTCCGATGAAACTGTTATAATCGTCTTCACATTCCCGCGCGGATTCCAATCGCCAACAACTTCAAGAAATCTCGGCTTTAAAAGTTTTTCAAGGTCATCGTAAATTTTATTTGTCGCTG
Source organism: uncultured Bacteroidota bacterium (assembly GCA_964593475.1). Lineage (GTDB taxonomy): Bacteria > Bacteroidota > Ignavibacteria > Kryptoniales > Kryptoniaceae > Kryptonium. The sequence goes on from CAZQJI010000003.1 coordinate 56,604, forward strand.
CTTCGTGCGAGATATATTCACTTCTGTATTTGTTAAGGTAAAGTTTAAGCGAACGAAGTTCAACGATGTATTTATCAGGTATGTAAGTTATTTTTATCGTTGCAAAATCCGGATACCCCGATCGCGGGCAAAGACAGGTAAATTCTGGAAAAGTTATCTCAATTTTATAATTTCTATCCGGATACGGGTTTTCCCAGGTTTCAAGCTGTGCATTTAAAATTGCCTCCTCTCCATATCTCATAACCCTTCCTGAAAAATTTTGTTTTCACCATTGCAAATCTAACCAAAAAACAATTGATTTAAAAATTCCATTGACAAAAAGTTTGACTATCCCATACACTTTGCTTAATTTTAAGCGTAAAAACAAAATAAACACAAAACTATGAAAGCAAAAATTTCAATTCTCCTGCTGGCAATTCTATCAACCCTGAATTCTCAAAATCTTTACCTCCCGAATTTTGAACGCTATCTATTCACTGCAACATCAGATGGAGCGCAGGGATTGCGACTTAATCCCGCAAGTACAGGTTTCGCACACCGCTTTAATTCACTTATTTACATCACATCAGGTGAAAAATTCTCGTTCAAGAATTATGATGCAGGTTTACTTTTTCAGTTTATGCGTTTGGGACTTGGATTTAAAACTGCAAAATTTGATGCCCAAAAATCAACATTAATCTCAACATCAACCGGCTTCGGAAAGGAAGATTTCTCATTTGGGATTGGAATTGACTATTTGCGAATAAACGATGAGAGGTTCAGACCATCAATTAACTTTGGCTTTATCTATAGACCTTTCAATTTTGCTTCAATTTCACTTGTTGCGCAAAACTTAACAGGCAGATATTTTAAAGGGACATCTTTTGAACGAAAATACATTGCTGGCGTTGGACTTCGCCCGTTTGGAAGCGACATCTTAACCCTTTCTGGCGATCTATTTTTGATTGAAAATCAAAAGATAAAAAATTTCAAAGCAGGTGCTGAAATTAAAATTGTTGATGGAATAAACATTTACGGCATAATTGACAAATCAAAAATTTTCTCCGAAAAACAAACATTTATCTTCGGCGTATCAATTAATCTTCAAAACAACGGCTTTAAAATTTTCACCGACTTTGAGAACTCAAAAAACAAAGCAAGCATTTCATTTTTCAACTCACGGGAAATTATGAAAACATCTCTCTATCCCGTCAGGAAAATCGCCGAGATAGAAATTCGTGGTTTGATCCCCGATTACAAAGAACAACAATCTTTATTCTCAAAACCGAGGAAAAGCGTCCACGATTTAATTGATGAAATAGAGAAATCAGCAACAGACAGGGATATAAATGGAGTTTTGCTTAAAATTTACCCATTTTCCGGCGAGATAAAACTTTATGAACTTGAAGGATTAACACAGGAAATTGTTGAAGCACTCCTCAAGGTGAAAAAATCGGGAAAGCAAGTCGTTGCCTATCTCGGTGGTGAAATCGCAGGAGTAAATGAGCTTTATCTTGCAAGCGTTGCAGATAAAATTGTCATCGCTCCGGAGTGTATGATCGTCGGATATGGAGCGGTGATTGATGTTGAAAGATTAAAAAGCTTTTTTGAAAAATTTGGAATTGAATGGGATGCTATGACAGCTGGCGAATTTAAATCAACTTTTCACTCAACTTACACCGATTCAGCAACGCCAAAACAAGCAGAACTCATAAAAGGTCTTGTTGAGGAAATCCACAGACAGATGATTGAACAAATAGCAAAATCAAGAAATATCAACTTTACAGATGAACTCGTTCAAGAAATTTCGGCCGGTTTAATCCCACCAAGAGCAAAAGAAATTGGACTTGTTGATGAAATTGGATTTTACAGCGAAGCGAAAAAATTGATAAATAAACTCGCAAATAACAGGGAAGATGAAAATGTTAAGTTGACAAAACTTGATAAAAGAAGATACTGGAACACGACATGGGGAATGATTCCAAAAATTGCAGTGATTGGAGTTCACGGAACTATTGTAACTGGTGAAAGCCAACCACCAATTCCATTCATTCCACTTCTAAACGAAAGATTAACTGGCTCTGAAACCGTTGTGCGACAGATAAATTCAGCGGTGAAAGATAAAAGTGTAAAAGCGATAATTTTAAGAGTTAACAGCGGAGGTGGTTCAGCGCTTGCCTCAAACGAAATATACAATGCGTTAAAATACGCAAGGGAGAAAAAACCTGTCATAATTTCATTCGGAAACATCGCAGCAAGCGGTGGCTATTATGTCGCATGTAGTTCAGATAGAATTTTCGCAAATCCAGCAACTTTAACAGGAAGCATCGGCGTTGTCTATTCAAAACCAGTTCTTGAAAAACTCTACGAAAACCTCAAAATAAAAATTGAACAATACAAAAAAGGCGAACACGCTGATTTATTTTCAACCTCAAGACACTGGACAGACGCTGAGAGAAAAATAATTGAAAATGCGCTGCAGTATACTTATCTCGGCTTTAAACAAAAAGTTGCAGAAAACAGAAAAATGACACTTGAAGAAGTTGAACGACTCGCACAGGGCAAAGTTTATGTTGGAACAAAAGCACTTGAACTTAAACTTGTTGATGAACTCGGAGGATTGAGAAAAGCGATTGAATACGCAAAGGAGAAAACAAAATTAAAAGGAAATTACGAAGTTAAGTTCTTTCCTGTCCCGTCAGTTTTCGGAATTCAAACCGATTTTGTAAGTGAGATTTTAAGGACAATTTTATTTAACAAAATAAGTGAATGAAATGGAAAAATTTATCGCTGTCATCGGCTCCGGGAGCTGGGGTAAAAATCTTGTGCGAAATTTTTTTGAACTCGGTGTTTTAAAAAGTGTGTGCGATATTAATAAAACAAACTTTGACGAGCTAAAAATTAAATATCCCGCATATTACACCGACTCAATTGAAGAAATTGAAAAAGATGAGCAGATAAAAGCAGTCGCAATCGCAACCCCATCTGAAACACATTTTGAAATTGCAAAAAAATTCCTCCTTCTCGGAAAAGATGTCTTCGTTGAAAAACCACTTGCGTTGAAAATTGAAGATGCAATTGAACTTGCGAAAATTTCCGAAGATAAAAATTTAATCTTGATGGTTGACCATGTCTTGCATTATCACCCTGCCGTCATCAAATTGAAAGAGTTAATCCGGAATGGTGAAATCGGAGAGATAAAATATATTTACTCAAACAGATTAAACTTCGGGAGGTTCAGAAAAGAAGAAAACACACTCTGGAGCTTCGCACCACACGATGTCTCTTTAATTCTTTCAATAACCGGCGAAATGCCCGAGAAAATCTCGTCATTTGGAGAAAGTTATCTCTTTGAAGGTAATTCATCAAATTTAAATTCAAGAATCCCGTGCGATGTTACATTGACTTATCTTGAATTCAAAAATAAAATTCGCGCTCATATTTTCGTAAGCTGGCTTCATCCATTTAAAGAGCAAAAACTCGTCATAATCGGGACGAAAAAAATGGCTGTGTTTAATGACACAGAAAAAGAAAATAAATTGACACTCTATCCTCACAAAGTTGAATGGCACGGTGATTTACCCGTTGCAAAGAAAGCTGAAGCCGAGATCGTTCGCATTCCGGATGACGAACCTTTAAAAAACGCTTGCATTCACTTTGTTGAATGTGTTAAGAAAAGAAAACAACCTCTGACCGATGGATACGAAGCGATTAAAGTTTTAAAAATTCTTGATTATGCGAGCAAATCTTTAAAAAATAATGGTTTGCCGATGAAAATAAACGAAAAATTTTACGCCCACGAAACCGCTATAATTGATGAACCCTGTGAAATCGGAGAAGGGACGAAAATATGGCACTTCTCACACATAATGAGCGGTGCAAAAATCGGAAAAAATTGCATAATTGGACAAAATTGTTTCATAGGTTCAAGAGCAATCCTCGGAAATGGAGTTAAACTTCAAAACAATGTTTCTGTTTACGATCTTGTAACGCTTGAAGATTATGTTTTCGTTGGACCATCTGCTGTTTTCACAAATGATTTAAACCCGCGAGCAAAATATCCAAAGGGTGGGAAATGGATTCCGACGCTTGTTCGTGAAGGTGCAACAATTGGCGCAAATGCGACGATACTCTGTGGAATAACGATCGGCAAATGGGCTATGATTGGAGCTGGTGCAGTCGTGACAAAAGATGTCCCGGATTATGCTATCGCCGTAGGAAATCCAGCGAAGATTATCGGATGGATATGTGAGTGTGGGGAAAAATTAAACTTCAAAAAAGGAAAAGCAAAATGCGTAAAATGTGGAAGAGTTTATCAAAAAAAAGGAAATAAAGTAAGAGAAAAAATTTAAAAATAAAATCCCGGCGAAATATGGAGGTACTTGAAAAAGCAAAGGATTTAAAACTTAACACAAAAATCGTTAGAAAAATCCTTGTTGATTTCATACGAAAGGAAACAACAAGATTTGGACTTTACAAAGCAGTCATAGGGGTATCTGGCGGAGTTGATTCAGCTGTTTCGGCTTATCTCTCGGCTGAGGCGCTCGGACCTGAAAATGTCCTCGGCGTGATTATGCCCTATAAAACAAGTTCTCCAGAAAGCATTGAAGATGCGAAACTCGTAATTTCAAATCTCGGAATAAAAAGCGAATTTGTTGACATCACACCGATGTGCGAACCTTATTTTGACAAATTCCCCGATATGGATAACATCCGCCGTGGTAATGTGATGGCAAGAATGAGAATGATAGTTTTATATGATCTTTCAGCCAGAGAAAAAGCACTTGTGATCGGAACAAGCAACAAGACGGAACTATTGCTTGGATATGGAACTATTTACGGAGATATGGCAAGTGCGATAAATCCACTTGGCGACCTTTACAAAACTCAGGTCTGGCAACTTGCTGAAGAACTCGGAGTCCCGAGAAAAATAATTGACAAAAAACCAACAGCAGATCTTTGGATAGGTCAAACAGATGAAGATGAACTTGGAATTTCATATAAAATAGCAGATAAACTTCTATACCTTATGATTGATGAAAGAAAAAATGATGATGAACTCGTTGAGCTTGGATTTGACAGAAAGCTTATTGAAAGAATTCGCTTGATGGTTCAACGAAGTCAATTTAAAAGAAGACCACCTGTAATAGCAAAAATTTCATATAGAACGATAAACATTGATTTCAGATACGCCCGTGATTGGGGAAGTTAAATTTCATTTTCAAAAACTTGTAAATCAAAAAAACAGACAAAAAAATAAGCAAAAATTCAAGCAAGAAAAAAGAAATTAACTTAACAACTGCAAATCCACCCCCGAAAAGAACAATCACAACACCCGAGATATTATCAACTAAGGTCGTCATGAAAAGAAAAACAGTCAAAGCGACATTAAATTTGTCATTGACAAGAAAAACAAAATGTAAAATTGCTATAAGATACAAAGCCATAGGCAAGAAATGAAAATATGAAACTTCAAGCACCCCGATAAACGATTTCGGTTTCAGAAATTTTTCGGGATTGCCAAGATAGTAATCAGAAACATCTGAAATTTTTAAACCGATCTTTTTCTCAAAAAGCAAAAAATTAGTTGCAACAAAAGCGAGATTTAAAAAGGCGAAAATGAAAATTATCAGCGCAAGATTTCTTGAAGCACCATTTGTTCGCCTTCCATTTGAACCTCTTAACAGCCCCGGAATGACACAAGAAATCACAATGAACTGAAACAGAATAAAGAGAACAACTTTCAAAAAACCAAACCCACGCCCAAGTTCAATAACCAAAAGATCTGAAATTGCATACAACAAACTTAACAAAGCAAGCAACAAAATTAAAAGCATCTTTATCTTATCACCCATATTAGAATAAACAAACAAAGCTGAGACACAGAGAAACAAAAGCGAAAACACAAACAAATTAATATGCACATTTTCAAGAACCTGTGAGATGGAAATCTCAACTGGAAAGTCCTCACTTCCAAAAAAATAATCTTCAATTTTCTCAGATGAATAACCATACTTCAAGCCAAAATAAACAAAATTTCCAGCCCAAAACAGGATAACAAAAATTGAAAATAAAATTATTGCAACCCTGATTGGTTTTGGCGATTTCAAATTTCCGGTCCAGAAAAACCTCATTTGTCCCCTCCAAAAATTACTTTCCAGAGCGCTATGACCTTCCTTGCGTTATCTGTTATCGCCCTAGCAGTTAAAGTCGCACCCGTCATATTTGGAACATCCCTTCGCAATCTTAACAGATCCTTACCAAGAGTTTTTCCCTTGAGATATTTTAACCAGTTTTCATCAGCCATATATTCTGGTGGCTCTTTAAACGAAATTATCTTAACAATTTCAATTTCTCCTTTCTCGTTCAAAATAAATAAAACAACCTCGGGATGCGTTCTCACGATGTGAATATCAACATAACCATAAGCTTTGATGAGATCTCCATACTTTACGATGTAAAATGTTATAAGTTTGCTTTCCGGTTTTAAACCTGATAATTCCCTGACTTTTTGGGCTTGCAATTCAGAGATAACAATGTTTTTAATTTCAATTTTTGAACCCGGAAAAATTTCAGCAAGTATTTTCTCGGGCTTTTTCTCCTGATTGGCAAGTTCACTGTTTTCAAGGAGCAAAATAAAGCAAAAAATTATCCACATTTTTTAATTCTTTTAAATTTTTAAAAAAGCCCGGGGAACAACCCGGGCAGATTACCTCAATGGCTTACATCAAAAGATGAACCCAACACCTAAATTAAACTGATTGATTTTCCATTCATCTTTACCGCTTCCCTTACCCGCGGGAAGATCTGACTTTGTATCCCGAATTTGATAATCAGCTTTTATAACGACCTGAGGATGGGGTTTAAAATCAAGCCCAAAAGTTAACACACTTCTATTTTTCTCAGGATTCGGCAAACCTGTGAAAACATTTTGATTTAAATCATATCTCTCATATCTCAAAAACGGAGAAAATGAAACGATGGATTCAGGATAAAGAATCGGGACAAGGTTAAAACTCCCCTCAACATACCAACCATAAACTTTGCTTGCGCGCCCGGCTCTGCTTTTATATGCAATGTTCCCATCAGATTTTCCAAAAGCATAAAGCCCTTTTAAAAACAAGTTTTCAAATTGATATTGACCTTCAAAAGTCAAAAGCGTAAATTTCGCTTCTTCTGTTCCAACCTCACTTCCCCCCTCTTCATCACTTCCAGCACCATGATAAACAGAACCACCCAAAATCAAATTCTTAACACCCTGAAATTCAACTCTAAAAACGCCAGCAAATTTATCAAAATTAACTTTTGCGCCCCTTTGTCTTCCCGCACTAATCCAATCGCTTATCAAATCCGTCCTCAACCCATTGACAAGCCCGGCTTTATATGTTAACCCATTCACAAATTCACCATAAACCATAACCCCAATATCTCTCCACACAGTTGGAATTATAAACCTTTCAACATCAGGTCTCAATGTCCCGAAGAAAACCGGTGGTTCGTGAAATTCATTCATCCTGCTTACGGGGAGCAAAAATAAACCAGTTCTTACATTGAATTTATCACTTAATAGAAAATCAACATATAAAAATTCCACATATACCTCCGGCTCCCTCTCCCCGACATTACCTATGCCTGCGTGTTCAATTTCAAGCTCAGAATTGACAAGTATTTTATCCGAAAATTTATACCCGATGTATGGTATAAATCTTAACACATCACCTCTGTCCGTTTTCGTCTGATCAAGATAATTTTCATAAGTTATCTCACCATATCCAGCGATGGAAAGACCACGAGGTGTATAGTAAATTTTTGATGCAGCTGGACCAAGACCAAAATATGATTTAAGTTCAATTTCCTGCATCGCCGTCTCAAGCCGAAGCCGTCTTATCTCCTCTTTCAGCGCTTCAATTTCACGAATCAATTGCTCCCTTTGCTTTTCAAAAGTTTGAATTTGAGCAAGTTGAAGTTCAAGTTGTCTTAATTTTTCTTCAAGATTTTTAATTTTTTCCTCCTGATCCTGAGCATTGAGATTAAAGTTGAACAAGAATAATGCGCCTATGACGATTGCAAAGAATTTTAAATAGATTGTTCTCATATTATTCCTCATTTTTTGTTTTTGAAATTGCACTTTCAGCACCCTTTAAAATTAACACATCAAAAAAACTTCTGAACCTCTCATTCACAAAAACTGACCCATCTTTATATAAGATAAAAACCCCAACATCTGGATTTTCCTTCAAAAATTTTTCTCTTAGCTCTTTTGACATAGCAAATATCGCCGTTGCATAAGCATCAGCAAATGTTGCGCTTTCGTGTGCAACTGTAACCTGAATAATTTCATCATCTTGCGTCTTGATGTGCTCTTTTATATAATTTCCCGATGTTGATATGCTAACATCCTTTGCATTTACAACCTGCGCAATTGAACCACCATTTATTGGGTCTTTTATAGCGATTGTCCTCTTATGACCCCAGATTTTCATATCTCCACCAATTGAAATAAAACCTTTCTTCGTCCCAAGCCATCTGAAAGTTTCCTCAATTGCAAAGCCCTTCCCTATTCCCCCAAGGTCTATCGCCATATTTTCACGGGCAAGCATCACACTGTCATCTTTTAAAATTATATCCCTGTAATTCACAAGTTTATATGCGGAATCTTCTGAAATTTTGTTCAACCTCTTTGAATTAATCGTGACCGAACCTATTGTTATATCAAAAACACCATAAGTTTTCTCCGAAATCAAAATTGATTTTTTTATTATTTCAAGTGTAATCGGTGAAACCTTTGTAAAGTGCTTGCCCGCGCTCAAATTTATCTTTGAAATCTCAGATGTATCTATATAATCCGAGAGTTTGAATTCAATTTCACGAAGGTATTTATATGCCCGAAGGTTCATCTCTTTGCCTGGAAGTTCAATATACGCATAAGTTCCCATCAAATAATATGTTTCGCCCTGTGAGAAAAGCGAACCTGCAGCGAAAACCATCAAGAAGAACAAGCGGAGCAAGGGCATAGCAGTTTAGATTTATTTAGATTAAATCTAAATAAATATAACAAATTCAAACCCAAAAGTCAAGTGAAACGAAAATCGCCAAAAATTTAAATGATGTTTAATTACCCTGCACTTCTTAAACTAAAAATTCCCCACGCTTGAAGACCATACCTCACTTCTTGTTTTTAAACATAAAAATTTGTATTATTAAACTGAATGAGTGCAAAAATGGGAAACTAAACTTAAATTTTCAAATGCCTAAACAAAATTTTGAACGGGAGGAAATAACAGAGAAAGAAGTAGAGTTAATAGAAGAAGCGGTTTCTACATTAAAAGAGACAGGTAAAAAAGCACCCGAGATCAAGGGAATTCCAACAGGCATTGAAGGACTTGATGAACTATTTTTCACAACGAAAATTGAAAATGGTAAACCAAAACTTGTCCCCCTTGGTGGTATCCCGCAATATTCCGTCTTCAATATAACTGGAATTTCAGACACAGGAAAAAGTTTAATGGCTGAACAATTTGCCATAAAACAAGCAGAACTTGGGAATTCAGTTGCTTTCATCACCGTTGAATCCCCTGCTCATTTCGTCGCAAGTTCAATGAAAATCCGTGCGCTTGCAATGGGAGTTGATGAGAAAAACATTGATGAGAATATCGTCTTCATTGACGCTGCCTCTTACAGCCGACTCAGGGAGGACATTCCAACACTATTGAACACACTTGCCTACGCAATTAAAAAATATAAAATTAAATTCACAGTTATTGACTCTGTCACCGGACTTTACGAAGCCAAGGAAATGATCGCAAGGGTCATAGTGAGGCAGTTGTTTAACTTTATGAAGAAATGGTATCAGACAGCGATATTTGTCTCACAAAAAAGATCCGGTCAGGAGGAACTATCAGCAGAAGCAGCCGGTGGCTTTGCAATTCCACACATAGTTGACGGGACGATCGTTCTTTCAAAAGTTTTGATAAACAGTCAATACACAGAAAAAATTTACAAGCGTCCCATCGGTGAAATTGTTCGCCTTTTCAGAATTGATGGTTGCCGGATGTCCGGTCATAGCACGGATACATATCTGCTTGAGATAAACGAAAATGGTTTGGTAAGAATAGGACCATCTTTGAAAGAAATCGCAAACAAAAAATAATGAATTCAAATGCCAATTCTGAAACAGGAAGAAATCGCTCAAATTGAAGAACAGGTTGACGAGATCGTTTTAAAAGTTTTCCTCAAAGCCCTGGATATAGTTGGAGGTCCAAGGAAATTGATCCTGTACCGACATCTCACATGGGTTCCGAGTTTAATAGAGGCGTGCTATGCTGTCGTGTTGAGAGAAAAATTTTTTAAAACTGAATCCGAAATTGCACAACTCCTTGGACTTACAAAACAAACTGTTAGAAATATACTTTCCGCAAAAGCCGAAACTATAAAAGACAAACTTGATGAAGAACTGAAAAAGAAAACCATCAAAACTCATGTAGCTGGAGCTCTAGCAAAACTCGCATTTAAAGAGATAAATCAAAACTCATAACATTTATGGAGAAAAGCGAAATAAAAGTTCTTCTCATAGAAGATGATGCAAGCTTTGCCGGATTGGTAAAATATTATCTCAACTCATATAGAAACTACCAATTTAAAGTTGATTGGGTCGGAAGCGCAGAAGAAGGAATTGAAAAATTATCCTCTGGAAATAGTTATCATATCGTTATTCTTGATTATTATCTACCGGGGATCAACGGACTTGAGGCGTTAAAAATTTTGAAGTCAAGAAACATAAATATACCTGTGATAATTTTAAGTGGCTCTACTGAAAAAGAAGTCCTGATTGAAGCTTTAAAAATTGGCGCCGTTGATCACTATATAAAAGAAGACATAATTGGACCGCTTCTTCCAGTTATAATTGCAAAAACAGTTGAAAAAGAAAATCTAAAAAAACAAATAGAAAAAGACAGGGGCGAACAAACTCAAAAAATTGAAGCAATTCAGGAGATTGTTATAACCGTTTCTCACGAAGTTAACAATCCTTTAGCAGCGATAAAACTTGCAGCAAACATTTTACTCAAAAGAGACCTGCCACCGGATATAAAAACCTATGTAAAAATCATCAAAGAAAACACAGATAGAATTGAACAAACGATTTTGAAGTTAAGGGAACTAAAAAGTGACCAAATCGTCCCATATGTAGGGAAACTTAAGATGCTGGATTTATCAGGACAGCAAAAAAACGAAGATAAAAATGAGTGAAAAAAATATAAAAGCGAAAATACTTGTTGTTGATGATGAAGAATACCTTTGCGAACTTCTCAGAGATGAACTTCTTTCAACAAATCTATTTGATGTTGATATAGCAAATGATGGAGCAAGCGCGATAAATAAAATTCAAAGCGAAATTTATGACCTTGTCCTTCTTGATATAAAAATGCCAAGAATTTCAGGAATTGAAGTTTTAAAATTTATAAAAGAACACTCACCCGATACGGAAGTGATTATGATAACAGCATTCGGGGATATAAAACTTGCAGTTGAGACGATAAAACTTGGTGCGTTTGATTTCATAACTAAACCTTATAACTTTGACGAACTTCTCGTCTCAATTCAAAACGCGCTTGAAAGAAGACGGCTCAAACTTCAAAATACATTGATGCAAAAAGAACTCTCACGGCTTATACATGATGATATTGTAATCGGTCAAAGCAAAATTTTTAAAGATGTTCTTGACATCGTTTCAAGAGTAGCCGGGACAGATGCGACTGTTTTAATTTACGGTGAGAGTGGAACTGGAAAAGAAGTTATAGCCCGTTTAATTCATAAAAACAGCCCGAGAAAAAATAAACCTTTTGTTGCGATAAATTGTGCTGCTATTCCAGACACACTTGTAGAATCAGAACTTTTCGGACATGAAAAAGGCGCATTCACAGATGCCCACATATCAAAACCCGGGCTCGTTGAAATAGCAAATGGCGGTACATTATTCCTTGATGAAGTTGGAGATTTAAGTCCGTATGTCCAGCCAAAACTTTTGAGATTCATTGAAACCGGTGAATTTAGAAGAGTTGGAGGCAACAGCATATTGAAAGTTGATGTCAGGATAATTTCGGCGACAAATAAAGATTTAAACGAGGAAGTTGCAAGGGGAAATTTCAGAGAGGATCTTCTTTACAGATTAAATGTCGTGACAATTCGTCTGCCCTCATTGAGAGAAAGAAAAGAGGATATACCTCTTTTTGTTGAGTATTTTTTAAACAGGAAAACCCGGGGAAGAAAAAAGATGAGCCCGGAGGCGATGCAAGTTTTGATGAATTACGATTGGCCTGGGAACATAAGAGAACTTGAAAATGTGGTTGAACGAGCAGCGATTCTTGCAAAAGATGACATCATAAAACCTGAAGATCTGGCTTTAAAGCCGGAGTTGAAGGAGGATTATTATTCAAAACTTGTTAAGAAACCAGTTAACACTCTTTCACTTGCCGAGCTTGAAAAAATTCACATTGAAAATGTATTAAAAGCTAACAACTGGAACAAATCAAAAACAGCTGAAATCCTTGGAATAAGTTTGAAAACGCTTTATCTCAAATTGAAACGATACGGGATAAGCGAGCCAATTTAATTTAAGTTTAATCATCAAAGTTTTTAAAAACTAAATCGGGATAGCGAAATGATGGATATGGAAAAGGAAAACATTCAAACGCCAGAGCCACGGGAAATTGAAAGCGAGGCATCTGAAGAGGAAACGAAACCAAGATTGATAGCGGGCAGACAACCCGTGATAGAAGCTTTAAAATCGCAAAGCACAATGATTGAAAAAATTTATCTTCTTCATGGGATAAGGGGAAGTCAGATTGACAAGATAAGAAATCTTGCACGCAAAAAAGGCGTGCCATTTGTTGAACTAAATAAACAAAGATTTCGCGAGCTTGCAAGCGACATAGCAACACAGGGAGTTATCGCAGTAATAAGCGAGGCAAAATATATAAGCGTTGATGATATCTTAAATATCGCAAAAGAGAAAAATGAATCGCCTTTTATTTTGATACTTGATGAAATCGTTGATCCTCAAAATTTCGGCGCGCTTGTGCGAACCGCTGAATGCGCAGGTGTTCACGGGGTAATCACAACCAAGCATCATACTGCAATTATAAACTCAACCGTTGCCCGCGCCTCCGCCGGGGCTGTCGCACACGTTGGAATCGCAAAGGTCACAAACCTTGCTCAAACTCTGGACGAACTTAAAGAAAAAGGAATCTGGATAGTTGGTGCAGATGCAAACGCCTCAAGGTATTATTACGAAGTTGATTACACGATGCCAGTGGCAATCGTAATCGGGAATGAAGGAAGAGGGTTAAGATTTTTGACAAAGCAAAAATGTGATTTTCTTGTAAAGATTCCAATGTATGGGAAAGTTGAATCTCTGAACGCTTCCGTTGCAGGTGCATTGATTATGTATGAAGTTGTGCGAGCAAGGGAACTGAAGAAGAGAAAAATTATAAATCCATATCTTAACATCAACGAACCGATTTTAGCATACAATGCACCAAAAGTAGAAAGACAATCGCAAACAAGTTTAGAATCGCCACCGGTTAATCAAACTGAATCGGAAAAATCAAACAGCAACACAGAAACAAAATCAAAGAAAAAATCTAAAAAAGCATCAAAGAAATGAAAACGGTTCAGGAGAAAATCTTATATCTTGCTGAAAAATATCTTCCAAAGATGATCTCTATAAGGAGAAAAATTCATCAATATCCCGAGCTTGCGTTTGAAGAGTATAAGACATCAAAGCTTGTCGCCCAAACTTTGAAATCTCTGGGATTAAAAGTCAAAACCGGGATTGCTAAAACCGGTGTTGTTGGAATACTTGAAGGTAAAGGTAAAAACTCAGGTGATGTAAAAGTTGTTGCACTTCGTGCCGATATGGATGCTCTTCCGATCCAAGAGCAGACAAATTTACCTTTTGCCTCAAAAATCCCCGGTAAGATGCACGCTTGTGGACACGATTCGCACACCGCTATGGTTCTCGGTTCAGCTATGATTTTAAAAGAACTTCAAAATGAGATAAATGGAATTGTTAAATTCATCTTTCAACCAAGTGAAGAAAAAAATCCCGGTGGTGCAAGCTTGATGATAAAAGACGGCGTTTTAAATAACCCAAAGGTTGACCTAATTTTTGGGCTTCATGTTCGCCCTGATTCAGAACCCGGAACAGTTTTCATCAAAGAAGGACCTCTCATGGCTTCCTCCGATGAGATCTACATTAAAATCAAAGGTAAGGGTGGGCATGGCGCCCGCCCTCATTTTACGATTGACCCAATTGTCATAGCTTCTGAAATCATCCTCGCACTGCAAAAAATAACAAGTAGATTTTTTGACCCGATTGAACCAAGAGTCCTAACGATTGGCTCAATCCACGCTGGAACAGCAACAAATATAATCCCCGATGAAGTCGCAATCTCTGGAACTCTGCGAACTATGAACGAAGAATGGAGAAAAAAAGCATGGGAAACGATTGAGAAAATTGTAAAAGGTATCACCTCAACTTATGGGGCAAGTTATGAGTTGAAAATAAGCAAAGGTTATCCAGTTTTGATTAATGATACGAAGGCAACGGAATTTGCAAGACAAAAAGCGGTTGAATTGCTTGGTAAAAATAAGGTCTTAGATGCAAAGCCAGTTATGGGGGCTGAGGACTTCGCATATTACCTTCAAAAAGTTCCAGGTTGTTTCATCTGGCTTGGGGCTGGAAGTAAAAATTCAAAATACGATATACACAGTTCAAAATTCACAATTGATGAAAGTGCAATGAAATACGGTTCTTCTCTCCTTGCTTATCTTGCCTACTCTGCCCTATCAAACAAAATTTCACCTTGAAGTTGCTTCCTGAAAAATTTCAAAAGTTTTCTGAAATACTTGACAAGCTAATGCTTATCCTTGCTGGCTCTGTCATCGCAACGCTTTTAATTGAATACGGATTTTACATTGATAACATCACAAAAAGAATCATTCACTTATTTAACTCAATCGTCATCTTTTACTTTGTATTTTTCAATCTTTCAAAATTGATCATAAATCCAAAACCCCTAAATTACCTTCGCAGGAAATGGATTGAGTTCATACTCACATTTTTAATCCTGATTCAAACTTTCGGATTTCTTTTTTATATCCAGAAACCGTATTTGAATTTTGACATTCAAACCATCACAAGATTTTACATTGCTTCAGTTCAAATTTATCTTGCATTTGACATTGGGCTCAAAACAATTAGATACAGCGAAAAGATAATTCAAAGGTCAATTCACCCTGCAAGAATTCTGGTTTCAAGTTTTTTGCTTTTAATTTTAATCGGGACATTACTTCTTCTCCTTCCGAGATCAACACATAACGGAATATCTCTCATCAATGCACTTTTTACAGCCACAAGCGCTGTTTGCGTGACTGGTTTAATTGTTGTTGACACTGGAACTTACTTCACAAAATTTGGCCAATTTATAATTTTGCTTTTGATTCAACTTGGCGGGCTTGGAATAATGACTTTCACGACATTTTTTGTAGTCCTTTTAAACGGTGGCTTAGGGATTAAAGAAAGAGTTTTCCTTAGCGAGGTTTTAAGCCAGAATAACTTCTCAAAAATTTCGTCAACTATATTACGAATTCTTTTTCTTACATTTTCAATTGAAGCAGTTGGAGCAATTTCGCTTTACTACTTCTTACCCGATACGATTTTTAAAAACGAAACCGAAAAAATCTTCTGTGCGGTTTTCCACTCAATCTCAGCATTCTGTAATGCTGGCTTTTCAACATTTTCAAATAATTTAATGGACATAAAATACAACATACCATCAGTCCTGACGATCGCAGCTTTATTTATTCTCGGCGGACTCGGATTCATTGTTTTAAGCGAATACATTGAAAAACCAATTTTAAAATTTCTGCGGAAAATAAAATTCTTCCGCCAGCGAATTCAACCACAGAGAATTGTCCTTACGCTTCACTCAAAACTCACACTTTACACAACACTGATTCTGATAATAACCGGAACCTCTCTTTTTTTCGTTCTTGAGTTCAACAACACATTGAAAACAGAATCATTCATCTATAAAGTCGTTCATTCTTTCTTTCAAGCGGTGACGCCAAGAACTGCTGGATTTAACACAATTGACATATCAAAAATTGGTATTCCCACATCGCTTTTAATAATGCTACTTATGTGGATCGGGGCATCGCCCGGCTCAACAGGTGGCGGAATTAAGACGACATCCTTTGCTATCTTAATCCTTAAAATCCACGCAATGATAACGGGAAGAGAAAGAGTTGAGATTTTCAACAAACAAATAAGCGAAGAAACGATAATGAGAGCGTTTGTTTCAGCGACATTATCAGTGCTTTTAATAACTACATCAACTTTTATTCTGACATTAACAGAAAAAGGAGCAAATCTTATTGATTTATCTTTTGAAGTTATATCCGCATTTGGAACTGTTGGATTAAGCAGGGGGGTAACTCCTAATTTGACAAATTTTGGGAAGTTAATTATAATTATGATGATGTTTATCGGAAGAGTTGGACCACTTGCTTTTGCCTTCGCATTGCTTGGAAAAGTTGAGAAAAGAAATTATGAATTTCAAAAAGAAAATGTTTTAGTCACATAATGAAAAAAATTGCCGTAATAGGACTGGGAACTTTTGGTAAAAATCTTGCACTTGACCTTGCGGAAAGCGGTGCGGAAGTTCTCGCAGTTGATTTAAGCGAGGAAAGAATTAATGAAATAAAGCACCCTAACATAACCGCAGTAAAATTTGACAGCACAGATATAAATGAGATTGAAAGATTCGGGCTCAAAGACATGGACGCCGTCGTCATCACAATTGGTGAAAATTTTGAAGCAATGCTCTTAACCTGCATGTTGCTCAAAGAACTCGGTGTGAAACGGATAATTGCAAGAGCTAATGAACCGATACACAAAAAAATTTTGAAAAGCATCGGGATAAAAGAGGAAGATATAATCTCGCCTGAGGAAGATGTTGCGAAACGACTTTCAAAGATTCTTTTGAGCGATGGTTTTATTGAATTTTTTGAGATAGAGAAAGATTATGAAATTGCGTGGATAAAAACACCGCCGAATTTTATCGGTAAGACCATAAGAGAACTTGACCTCAGGAAAAATTACAACGTTTTGCTTATAACTCTGATCAAAAATAAAAAAGTCGTTGGGGTTCTGGATCCCGATTTGAAAATTGAAAAAGATGATGAGCTTCTGATTTTTGGTAAAGATAAAGACATCAAAAAAATAATTTCGCAAAGCTATGTTTAAAATCTCGGTTCAGAAAAAATTTTCCGCTTCACACATAATAAAAAATTACCCGGGCGAATGCGGTCGCCTTCACGGACATAATTGGAATGTTAAGGTCGTGGTCAAATCAGAAAATCTTGATGACTTTGGAATGGCAATTGATTTTAAGGAATTATCAAAAATTTTAAACGAAATTGTTGACAAACTTGACCACTATCATCTGAACGATATCCCCCCATTTGATAAAATTCAACCGACAGCTGAAAACCTCGCAAAATTTTTCTACGACGAATTAAAACAAAAAATCTCCGATAGAAAAAACCTTGAAATTGATTTCGTTGAGATCTGGGAAACAGAAAAATACTCTGCGATCTATCAGGAATGAAACCAATAAATAAAGAAAATACCCTTGTTGTAAATGAAATTTTCTTCAGCATTCAAGGCGAGTCAAGCTGGATGGGACTTCCATGTGTGTTTGTTAGATTAACATATTGCGACTTAAGATGTGTCTGGTGCGACACAGGGTATGCGTTTTATGAAGGAGTTGAAATGGCAATTGATGAAATAATTGAAAAGGTCAAATCGTATCAATGTAAGCTCGTTGAAATTACAGGTGGAGAACCACTTTTACAGGAAAATTCGCTTAAGCTTATGAAGAAACTATGCGATGAAAACTTTACAGTTCTACTTGAAACCGGGGGACATAGAGACATAAGCCAGGTTGATAAACGAGTTCATATCATTATGGACATTAAATGCCCCGGAAGTAAGATGAGCCACAAAAATAGGTGGGAGAATATAAATCATCTTTCAAAAAAAGATGAGGTCAAATTTGTCATAAAAGATAGAGCGGATTATGAATGGGCGAAGGGGATAATTGACAAGTTTAAACTCTATGAAAAAGTTGGGACAATTTTATTCTCGCCCGTTTTCGGAGAGATTGAACCTGTAAATCTTGCAAGCTGGATCCTTGAAGATAAACTTCCCGTCCGCTTTCAACTTCAAATGCATAAATATATCTGGTCTCCAGATACAAGAGGCGTTTAAATTAAAATCTGCGAGACAATTCCACCAACTGTGAATGCAATTAACCAGCTTGAAACCCATATTATCAATCCCTCAAATAAACCTCTCTCCTTTAACATCACCATAAGCGAAGCAATGCAAGGGACAAACAATGTAATTGTGACAAGCCCGACGACCGTTTGCATAGGTGTTAAATCAAGATTATAAAAACCAGCTGCGCCAAAATCCCTTCTGACAATTCCCATAATAAAAGCTCTTGATGCTTCCGCTGGCAATTGCAACCAATTAACAGTCAACGGAGAAAGAACTCTTATCCACCCATCAAGCAAACCCGTAACTTGCATAATTCCGATAACGAAAGCACCGATAAAGAACCACATTCCGGCTTCTTTTATAAAATAGAAAGTTCGCATCCAGGTTTTCCTTACAAGATTATCAACCCTCGGGATTCTCATCGGCGGAAGGTCAATTAGAAGCGGGGTTGCCCCACCGGGCAAAATTTTATTCAAAATCAAACCAACCAGAACAAAAACCGCAAACATAGCAAAAACATAAACAACGGTGGCTTTAAACCCCGCTCTCATCAATAAAGTTGTGATAACTGCAAGTTGAGCTGAACATGGGATCGTTATCTGTAAAATTGCAGTCATAATTCTTTTTTCTCTCGTGGTTGAAAGAAGTCGTGTCGTAATCGTTGCCATCGTCACACATCCAAATCCAAGAATCATCGGTATCACCGCTTTTCCATTTAACCCAATATAATTCATTAACTTGTCAACAAAAGCAGCAAGCCGTGGGAGATATCCGCTATCTTCAAGCATTGAAAGCATAAGATAAAAACCAATCACAAGTGGAAGGAGAAGAAACAAAAGATATCTTACAGTCATCGTCAAAACACCAAACTCGCCGAAAAATATAACGAGAATCGGATTTCTAAAATTAAACTCATACTCAACGCTTTTTCCTTTGGCAAAATTTCTCATCCGCTCCAGAACATCCGGGGAATTTTTCAGACCACGCTCAAAATTAAAATTCCTTGAATCAATCACATCGCCATTTTCATTTAGGACATTAACATTTACATCAACCGGGAAATAATTTGCGACAAATTTTCTGAGATTATATTCATAAATCTGCTTCCCGATTTTTTCTTCGGTAAATTCAACCAGATCCTGAGCAATTAATTTCCCAACAAGAAGATAAGCAAGATACAAAACAACAGCGATAAAGATTAAACCAAAAACCGGATGAATTGCAAGTTTCCCCACAAAACTTGAAATACGACCACTTACGGTGTCAACATTTACAACTTCAGCAACGATTTGATTAGCTCTATTCCTTCTATCAATGTAAATTTTTTCTCTCTCATCCAAATTATACAATTCACCATCAAACTTTGCCCTATATTTTTCAATTGTTTCCCTGTCCCCTTCTAAAATCAACAAAGCTTCAATCTCGCTAACTCCAAATTTTTTGACTACTTCCGAAATCTTTGACACAAGTTTTTTATCCCTATGTCCAGCGCTTGCTTTTTCAATCGCTTTAACTATCTCATCAAACCCCTTTTGCTTGATTGCAACAGTCGGAATTACCGGAACACCAAGTATTTTTGAGAGATGTTCAACATTTATTTTGATTTTTTTCTTCTCCGCCTCATCCATCATATTTAAAGCTACAACAACAGGTTTTCCTGAATCTATCAGCTGAAGCGTGAGAAAAAGGTCTCGCTCAAGGTTAACAGCATCAACCACATTTAAAATGACATCAGCTTCAAGGATTATATTTTTTGCCGTCCTCTCCTCGTCGTTGAAAGAAGAAAGCCCGTAAATCCCCGGAGTATCATAAACGATGAAATCTTTATATCTCCCCTTTAAAATTTCAACAGTTGTTCCTGGATAATTTGATACCTCAACATACAAATTAGTCAGGTAATTGAAGAAGATTGATTTCCCGACATTTGGATTTCCAGCAAGGACAAGCTTTTTATATTTTTTCTCAGCTTTTGTATCAATAATTTGATGTGAATGCATTTCAAAATCTCAAATTTTTTTGACAAGTATTTTTTTCGCAATTTCACTTCCGACAGCTATTTCCTGATGTCGTTTGATAATTATAATTGTTCCACCTGGCAACCTATGAGCGCACTTAACTTTTGACCCTTCCATCACTCCAAGGCGGACAAAATGCGTTTTCAAATTTCCAGGTGGCAACTCACATATCTCAAGTTCCATACCGGGTTTTGCGTCTATCAATCGCATAATCTCATCGCCTATCTTTCTTTTTCTGCACATTTTGCACAAAGCCCGAAAATTTGATGAGTGTGTCTAATTGGTTTAAATCTATATTTCTTGCAAATTTCATCCTGAATTTTTTCAATCTCTTCACTTGAAAATTCAATTATCGCCCCACAGTTAACACATATTAAATGGTCGTGATGCGCCCTTCCCAATGCCCTTTCATATACGAAAACATTCCCAACTTTATGTCTTGACACAACACCGAGCTCAAACAAAAGTTCAAGCGTGTTATAAACCGTCGCCCTTGAGACCTTCTTACCTTCATTTTTCATCTTGACAAATAAATCCTCTGCCCCAAAATGCCCATCCATCCCAAGTATTGCCTCTAAAACTTCGTATCTTTGCTCGGTTGCTCTTAAATTTCCTCGCTTTAAATAACTTGTGAAATCTTTTCTTGCTTTTTCAATTAATTTCGCGCTCACCATAAACTTTGACTAATTTAAATTTAATCTAAATAAAGTTAAAACATTTTTAAATAAAAAGCAAATTCAAAGCACAAAAACTTGAACTTATCAAAGCAACTTTATATCTTTATTTCACAAAAACAAAAGCGGTATTTTGATGACGGACTACATTGTCGTTTTGGTAACAACTCCAAATGTAATTGAAGCAAGGAAAATATCAAAAACACTTGTTGAAGAAAAACTCGCTGCTTGCTGTAACATTGTTGAACGAGTTAATTCAATTTATTTCTGGCAAGGTAAAATTGAAGATGACTTTGAATCGCTCATCATCATTAAAACAAAAAAAGATGTTTTCTCTGAACTTGTCAAGCGTGTCAAGGAACTCCACAAATACACAGTCCCGGAAATAATCGCTCTGCCCATAATTGATGGTTCGGATTCGTATCTAAATTGGCTTAATGAAACGGTAAAGCAATCAGAAAAGTAAAATATGAAAACGAGGACAAATTTTTTATTCAAAATTTATATCGCTCTTGTTTATGCGTTTCTATATTTCCCTATTTTTGTTTTAATCATTTTATCATTTAACAAATCAAGATGGACAACGATATGGGAGGGATTTTCATTTCAATGGTATGCGAAACTTCTCACGAACAAGATTCTTTTGAACTCGTTGAAAAATAGTTTAATAATTGCTTTTTTAGCGACATTTATATCAACGATTTTCGGCACGCTCGGGGCAATAGCTTTGAGAAAACTTGATTTCAAATTAAAAGAAAGTTTTAAACTTATAATTTACCTTCCGATAATAATTCCAGAAATTGTGCTTGCTGCGTCGCTGTTAAGTTTTTTCGGATTTGTCAAGATAACGCTCGGGTTTACCACTGTGGTAATCGCACATGTGGTATTTAGCATTTCTTATGTCATTTTAATTGTACTTGCAAGATTGCAAAACATTGAGAAGGAAATTGAAGAGTCCGCGCTTGATCTCGGAGCTGATGAGTTTGAAGTTTTTAAAAGAGTTACCCTGCCTTTGCTTTCACCGGCGATAATTTCATCATCTTTGATCGTTTTCACTCTTTCAATTGATGATTATCTTATCACATCCTTCGTCTCGGGAGTTGCTTCAACAACTCTTCCACTTCAAATTTACTCAATGCTTAAAACAAGCGTCACACCGGAGATAAACGCAATTTCAACAATCATGCTCTTCACAACAACGACAGCGATAATTCTATCACAAAAATTATTGATGACGAAATGAAGAGGAAATTTTTGATCCTGATCTTTACTTTAATTTTTTTCTCGTGCAGTAGCAACAAAAGCAAAGTTAACATTTACATCTGGTCTGATTATCTATCTCAAGATGTGATAGAGCAGTTTGAGAAGGAAACGGGTATAAGTGTAAATCTTGACACATATGATTCAAATGAGGCACTGCTTGAGAAATTACAAACAGGGGTCAGCAAATATGATGTGGTTGTCCCGTCCGATTATATGGTTCAAATTTTAATCAAACAAAATTTGCTTCAAAAAATTGACAGGCAAAAAATTCCGAATTTAAAATATATCAACAAAAGATTTTTAAATCTTGAATTTGACCCCGAAAATAATTTTTCCGTTCCCTTCTTCTGGGGAACAACCGGCTTTGCATATAGAAAAGATAAACTTGGTGAAGTTCCAAACTCCTGGAAAACATTATTTAATGAAAAATACGCAGGAAAAATTTTGATGCTTGACGATATGAGAGAATGCTTTGCGGTCGCATTGAAATTGCTTGGTCATTCAATAAATGAAACAGATACATCGGTTCTGTTGAAAGCAAAGGAACTTCTTATGAAACAGAAAAAACTTGTAAAGCAATATAACAGTTCCGGCTTTGATCAGGCGATTTTATCGGGTGATGTCTGGATAGCACATGGATGGAGCGGTCAGCTGGTTAAAATTTCAGAGACGGACACAAACATAGTTTATGTTCTCCCTGAAGAAGGCGGAACTTTGTGGATTGATAATCTTGCAATTCCAAAGTCAGCAGAAAATGTTGAAAACGCGCATAAGTTTATAAACTTTCTTCTCAAACCCGAAATAAGCGCACGGGTTAGCGAATTTTCAGGATATGCCACGGTAAATGATTCGGCGAAAAAATTCGTCAATCCAAAATATCTAACGCATCAAAGATATCCGGATGAGGAAGCACTTAAAAATTTTGAACTTATGAAAGACCTCGGCAAGGTTACAAAATTGCTTGATAGATTTTGGACAGAGATAAAATCGCAGTAATAAAACAGATGTTTTTAAATTTGACAAAAGTCAATTTTTAATTTCTTCTTTATTTTTAAATTTTTGGTGCGAGATTTAAAAACAAACTAAGGAGAACCTCAATGGCTTACATCATTGCAGAACCCTGCGTCGGTGTCTGCGACACCGCCTGTGTCCAGGTCTGCCCGGTAAACTGCATCTATGGTCCAGAAGGATATGATGTCACGAATGAGGAACATCTCAAAGAGATGCGTGAAAAGAAGATGCAACTTTACATCCATCCACAGGAATGCATTGATTGTGGCGCTTGCCAGCCGGAATGCCCGGTTGAAGCAATATTCCCGGAAGCAGAGGTGCCGGAGAAATGGCAGCAATATATCAGAATTAACTATGAAAGATTCGGGCTGTAATTTTTCAACCCCCACCATTTTCGGTCGGGGGTTTTTTTATTTTTCTAAAGTAAAGCGAAATCAAATAATGAAAACATACAAAGACGCAGGCGTTGATATTGAACTCGCAGATAAACTTGTTGATAAGATAAAATTTCTTGCAAGAAAAACATTTAATCAGCGTGTTTTAACAGATATAGGGCTTTTTGGGGCTTTTTACGATATAAAATTTGAAGAATACAAACATCCGGTCATCGTCTCAAGTGTTGATGGAGTTGGAACGAAATTAAAAATTGCATTCCTGCTCAACAAACACGATACAATCGGTCAAGACCTTGTAAATCACTGTGTAAACGACATACTTGTTTGCGGTGCTAAACCTCTTTTCTTTCTTGATTACTTTGCAACTGGAAAATTAAACCCAATTATATTTGAGCAGGTGATGCAGGGACTTGCAAAAGCGTGTGAAGAAAATGGCTGTGCCCTCATAGGCGGTGAAACAGCAGAAATGCCCGGATTCTACGCCGAAGGTGAATATGATATAGCAGGGACAATAATTGGAATCGTTGAGAAAGAAAAAATTATAAAAGGTGACAAAGTTAAATCTGATGATGTTTTAATTGCTCTTCCATCAAATGGGCTTCACACCAACGGTTATTCACTTGCAAGGGCTGTTTTGCTTGAAAAATTTAAAATTGATGATTTCATCCCTGAACTTAACTCAACGCTCGGGGAAGAACTTTTAAAAATCCATCGCTCATATCTTAAGCCCGTTTCAAAGCTTCTTGAAAAATTTGAAATACACGCAATGTCACACATTACAGGTGGCGGGATAATTGGAAACACAAAAAGAGTTGTCCCAAAAAATTTACAGATAAAAATTGATTGGAACGCCTGGGAAAGACCCCAAATTTTCAACCTGATTCAAAAACTTGGAGATGTCCCGGAAGAAGATATGAGAAAAACCTTTAATTTAGGCGTTGGGCTTGTGTTAATAGTTGATAAAAACGACGCGGACAAAATCATAACTGAATTAAAATCTCTAAATGAAAAACCATTTATCATTGGCGAAATTTCAAACTAACTTAACTTTGAAATCTTTCCTCCTTTACCCCTTGCAATAAAATCAAACCTGCTATAAAGAACAAAGCAACAGAGATCACCGCTATCCTTTGACTTCCCGTCAATGAAGAAACGAAACCGAAAACAAGAGGTCCAAGTATAGCGGATGATTTCCCGAAGAAAGAGTAAAAACCGAAGAATTCCGTTTTCTTTTCATAAGGAATAATCTTTGACATCAAACTTCGGCTTGTGGATTGGGACGATCCCATCGCTGAACCTGCAATAAATCCAATTATGTAAAAACTTGTTTTATCCACACAAAAATATGCACCGACAGCAGTTATAACCCACATCAAAAGTGTTATGCTCAATGTTTTCTTCTGACCTATGCTATCTGCTATGATCCCGAATATAACAGAGCCAAGAATCGCTGTTGATTGAACGGTTAGAAAAAAGACCAATATCTCGGTAAGTGAAAAATTTAAAGTATGCCTTGCAAAAATAGACGCAAAAATTATTACAGTGTTTATCCCATCAGCATAGACAAAATATGAAAGAAGGAATTTTCCGATGTTTTTATATCTGGTTGCATTTTTAAATGTTGATTTAACACGCTCAAACCCAATGTTAAAATAAGAAATTTTCTCGGGATTTTGATTCTTTCTCTCTTTTATTATCAGAAAAAATGGAAGTGAAAAAACGAAAAAGAATAAAGAGGCAACGACAAATGTAAATCTGACATTGAACATATTTTCTGGTGTAAATTCACCTTTTAAAAACGGATATGCAACAAGCAAAGATATAAAAGACCCGACATAACCCATAGCAAACCCATAACCCGAAACTCTTCCATAACTTCTCTCGCTTGTTATTTCAGGCAAAAATGCGTCATAGAAAACAAGTCCACCCTCAAATCCAATGTTTGCAAGTACGAGTAAAATCATACCAAGTAAAATGTCTCCTTCCTGAACGAAAAACATCAATCCAGTTGAAATTACACAAAGCAAAGTGAAGATTAGAAGGAATGCCTTTTTATTTGAACTGTAATCCGCAATCGCACCCAGAAGTGGTGATATAAAAGCAACTATAAACATTGAAATGCTAAAGGCAAGTCCCCAGAGAAAATCCCCGATTTGTGAATTCCCCGTTACAATTTCTCTGAAATAAACAGAGTATGCGGTCGTTAAAATTAAAACTGAAAATGAAGTGTTTGCGAAATCAAAAAGTGTCCATATGAAAATTCTAAATCTATCCCCCACATCCTAATCCCTTTCTTTTCTCAAACTTTTGTCAATTAAGCCACGACCATATTTTACAAGTTCTCCTTTTTCTTTTAATTCATTGTAAATTGCATCAAGAACACCGTTGACAAATTTTCCACTTCTTTCAGTGCTGAATTTTTTTGCAAGTTCTATCGCCTCGTTAATTGTAACCTTTGGTGGTATTTCAGGGAAGTATTTAAACTCACAAATCCCCATACGAAGGACGATTTTATCAATCAAAGCAAGTCGTTCAATTTCCCAATTCTTTATCTTTTTTGCGATCATCTGATCAAATTCATCAGTATGTTCAATCACACACATAAAAAGAGATTTACCAAATTCATAGCTGTCTTTATCACTTTGAAATTCAGAGAACAAATCCGAAAGTATAAACTCCGGCGAATTCCCGGATAACTCATAAGCGTAAAGCATTTGAAGAACTCTTTCACGAATTAACCTTCTTTTAAAAGCCACTTGCCGTTGCTCGCTATTTGGTATTTCTCCTTCTATAGCATTTTCCTGTTTAATTTAAAATATGCGGGCGATTCACCCTTTAAAAGATGAACCGCCCGATGATTAAAACTTTAACTTGAATGTCTGCTCGTTATCCCGAAATGTCTCGTTGAAAAATCAACAGATATCTTTTTAATCTTCAAAGCACTCATAATCCTCTCTTCTGCTATTCTATTTGATGCAACATGCGTCGGGATATTTTCTCTCTTTGAAACCTCAAAGACCTTCATCAAAGTATCATATATTCCTTCTGCTTTTCTCATCGCATGTTCTTTGCTGTAACCTTCAACTTCCCTTCCAACATTTATCAAACCACCTGCATTTATCACATAATCAGGGGCATAAAGGATTCCTCGTTCCATAAGCATTCTATCGTGTTTGTCTTCATCAAGTAATTGATTATTTGCACCACCAGCGATGATTTTGAATTTAAATCTTGGGATAGTTTCATCGTTTATTATCCCACCTAAAGCACAGGGTGCGAAGATATCAGCGTCAACATCGTAAATTTTGTCTGGCTCAACGAATTCAACTTTATACTCCTGAACACATTGCTTCACCTTTTCCGGGATTATATCAGTTATATAAACTTTTGCTCCATCTTTTACAAGATGCTGGCATAAAAATCTTCCAACTTGACCAGCACCCTGAATTGCAACTTTTTTACCACTGAGGGATTCATTCCCGTAAACTTGCTTAACACATGCTTTAATTCCGACATAAACCCCATAAGCTGTAACAGGTGCTGGATTTCCACTTCCGCCTAATGATTCCGGAATTCCCGTAACATATTTTGTTTCAGCATAAATCCATTCCATAACTTTTTCATCAGTTCCGACATCTTCCGCAGTTATGTATCTTCCGCCCAAACTCTGCACAAATCTTCCAAAAGCTCTGAAAAGTGCTTCATTTCTCTGTGTTTGAGGGTCTCCAATTATAACTGCTTTTCCACCGCCGAGATTAAGCCCGGCAACAGCTGCTTTATAGGTCATTGCTTTTGAAAGGCGAAGGACATCGTAAAGCGCGTCATCCTCCTTTTCATATTTCCACATTCTGACACCTCCAAGTGCTGGTCCAAGAACCGTGTTATGGATGGCAATTATAGCTTTTAATCCGGTTGAATCATCATAGCAATAGACAACTTGTTCATGTCCATGTTTCTGGATTAGTTCAAATACATTCATGGCTTTTCTCCTTATTTTATTTTGAGTTTATTTACAAAATGCCCGATTTTGTCGGGCAAAAGAGTTATCCTCGGTTTCCCAGTTATCGGATTAGGATCAACGATTACATCCGTTTCATATACGCTTTTGATATTCTCCTCGGTTAAAACAAAGTCAGGTTTGCCTATTTTGAATATCTCACCTTTTGATAGAAGTATAATTTTATCGCTGTAATGAGAAATTAAATTCAAATCGTGAGAAACAGAAATTACAGTGATACCATTTTCAATTGAAAGCGCTTTAAGTAAAGAGAAAATCTCAATCTGATGGGAGATGTCAAGATGGGCATTTGGCTCATCAAGAAGAATAATTTTTGGTTGTTGGGCGAGTGCTCTTGCTATTAAAACCATCTGTCTTTCCCCAAATGAAAGTGCGGAAATCGGCTTCTGCGCAAGATGTTTTATCTTTGTTAGTTCCATCACCTCCGTTGCAACCTTAATGTCTTCATAACTTTCAAAACCTATACCTTTCAAATATGGAGTTCTACCCATCAAAACAACCTCCATAACTGTGTACGGGAATACAAATGAATTATCTTGCGGGACAAAGCCGATAATTTTCGCAAGCTCCTTCCTTGGATAGGAATTTATATCACGATTAAAAATTAACACTTTCCCCTTTTGAGGCAGGAGAAGTCGTGCTAAAATTTTGAGCAATGTTGTTTTACCCGAACCATTTGGACCTATTAAACTTACAAATTCCCCCTGTTCAATTTCAAAACTTATATTTCTAAGAACGGGTTCAGCGTTATAGCTGAAGCATATTTCCTGAACTTTGACTGTCATAACATAAACACGATTTTATAATCTCACATAAAAATTTAATCAAAAAAGTCAAATTATGCAATTACCCCCTTAAAATAAAAAGTGGGCAGGCGCGGAATCGAACCGCGGACACACGGCTTTTCAGGCCGTTGCTCTACCGACTGAGCTACCTGCCCAATTCTCGGTTTTAAATATAAAAAATTTCAAAAATTAATGCAAGTTTATCTTTGCAGAAAACTCAAATTTATTTAATTTTGTTTTAACCTTTGAATAAAAACAAAATTCTAGAAAAGCAATGTTTTTGTTTGCCGTTTTTATGATAACGTTTGTTCTCGGTATCCAAATCTATCTCCTCAGAAAGTTAACACTTTACATAGAGACGACAAGATTTAAAAATTTTTCAAAGTTTATCCCCGTCGTTTTCATAATCTTCAACCTTCCAACACTGATTATAATTGCCGATAGAATTTTCAAACTTCAAAGCAAAGTTGATCTAACCCACCCTCTTATACTTTACCCGTTTTCAATCTGGCAGGGAGCAACAATTTTCATATTTATCATACTGATGGCGATAAAACTTATCTCATTACCCGCAAAACCAGTATTTAAAAAACTTAACACAAATAAAAACCCAAATTTTGACGAATCAAGGAGAAAGTTTCTAAAGACCGCATTTTTTGGCATTTCCACTTATGCATTTGCGGGTTCAACAATTGGAACATTTGCAAGAAATGATTATAAAATTGAACGAATTAAGATAAAAATTGAAAATTTACCAGATGAATTAAAAGGTTTAACAATTGGTTTGGTAAGCGATATACATTCTGGAATTTTTATGACAGAGGAAGAAATGAGAGAATATGCTCTCGCACTTGAAAGTTTGAAACCTGATTTGATTCTTCTCCCCGGAGATTTTATAACTTCTGACCCTGAAGAGATCTATCCTTTTGTTAACGCATTTGGAAATTTAAAAGCAAAATATGGTGTCTTTGCAACGCTTGGGAATCACGAATTTTTTTCAAGGCAACCTAAAATGATAGCAAAATTGCTTGAAGAAAATGGAATAAGGGTTTTGCGTAATGAAAGCGAAAAAATTGAAATTAACGGAGAAAAAATTTTTATAATTGGAATTGATGACCTACGATATGGGGCAGATCTTGACAGAGCAATTAAAAATGTTGAGAAAAACAAATTAAAAATTCTTCTCTCACACAAGCCATACGCATTTGAAAAATTTGCACATAATCAAATTGAGTTAACTGTCTCAGGACATACACATGGTGGTCAGATAGTTTTTGCAAAAATTGACGACACTTATATAGCCCCTGCTTCGCTTGTTTCAAAATTTGTAGCAGGACATTATAAACTTGGGAATTCGCATCTCTATGTGACACGAGGTGTTGGAGTAGTTGGACTTCCAATAAGATTCAATTGCCCACCAGAGATAACCCACATAACACTTACTTAAAAAGAAGGGGCACATAAATGTGCCCCGATTTTCTTATTCACCAGCAGATTCTGCTTTTTTCGCCCCCTTTTTCTCCTGCTTGATTTGTTGTATTTCAACCCTTATCTCCTGAGCAAGCTTTCGTAATTCCTGCATCTTTTTTCTCAATCTCGTCCCGGCAGACATAACACCCTTCTCATAAAATTTTCTAAAATCATCCTCAAGAGAATTTACAAATTCCTGAAGCTGCTGAAATCTGTGATGCATAACTACCTCCAATTTTAAGTTTTTGATTTAGTTGATACGAAAAAGAACTATATTTTGACTTTTCCTTTTGAAACCGCTTTTAAATGTGCATTCTTTAAATTTTCCAGCATCTCATCAAGTTTATGATAAAGATTTTTGTGCTTTCTTGGTTTCCTTTTCGCAAGAGCGTAGGATACAAGAATTGGCATTGCAATGGTTGAATCAGTATAGCACACAACCGCATCAGGTAATTTATCGGGGTCAACCTTTCCCCAGCTTACGGCTTCCGATGGAGTTGCGCCAGATAAACCGCCCGTGTCAGGTCTCGCATCTGTAATTTGAAGGAAATAATCGTGTCCCTTTTCATCAATTCCAAGAACTTCCTGAATCTGTGGCTCAGTTTGAAGGAGAAAATTCTTTGGAGAACCACCACCAAATATCAAAACTGCGCTCTTTCCACCAGTTGATTTAGCCCAATATACAATTCCTGCTGTTTCATTGACATCTCTTGCAATATCAATTTTAACTTTATAACCATTTAAGACTATCGCTGCTACATTCATACCAATTGAGCTATCCCCGGGCGATGAAACATAAACCGGAACCCCGTATTTATACGCTGCTGAAAGAATGCTCATATTTTTAATCCCGAGCACCTTTTCCCTTTCATAAACATATTTACCAAGCAAATAATGAAATTCCGCAGTCCCCATCTCTTTTTGAAACTCCGGCTGTTTCAAAACTTCTCTTATGAACTCATCCGTTGAAAGCAAAACTTCATAATCAAAAAGAATATCGTAAATCCTTATCACGCCTTCCTTCCTCAAAATTCTATCGTCAACAAAAGGAGTTCCACGATGAAGTTGATGTCCGATTGAAAAATGAATATCGTGGTAGAGATTTGCGCCAGTTGAGACAATCCAATCAACGAAGCCTGCCTTTATAAGCGGGACGACGCAACTTCCCCCGAGCCCTGCTGGCGTTAAAGCTCCGGTTAAACTCATACCGACAACGACATCATCCTGAAGCATTTTTTCAACGAACAAGCGACATGCTTCTCTTAACCTTCCTGCGTTATATGCTTGGAAATAATCATCAACAAGTTTTGTAACCCTTATGTCTGGTTCAATTGGTTTGCGATTAATTGGTTTTCCAGAAAGTAAATGTTTTTTCTTCAAACTCACCTCTTTCTTTTTGTTTTTCAAC
>CAZQJI010000003.1:88067-91167 GCA_964593475.1 uncultured Bacteroidota bacterium
GCTCTGAAATCAACAAAAAACTGCTTTCCCCCGACATCATTCAAAGAATACCCGACTCCCAGAAGCAAATCATAAGGCAGGATAAAATACAACTGTGCGCCGTATCCTTTCAAATAATTCATTTTCAGAATGTTTTCACTATTAAACCAGGTCTGCCCGATGTCCCCGAAAATTGCAAAATCAACTCCGAACCTTAAAATTGAAAATTCTTCAATCGGCGCTTTCTCCCACTTAAAAAATCTTTGCTTTATAATCGGAATGCGATACTCAAGAGTCCCGAGAAATACATTTTCTCCCTCAAAAACATCATTAAAATAACCACGGATTCTTTCCTCATAACCGAGATAATAATGCGAATAAACAGGAATTTTCTTTCCAAAAGAATTCAAAATGAGCAATCGTCCGGCGATCAAGCCAAAGCCAAATTTTTCAAACATCTGGATCTCCGCCCCACCCTGTATGAAAGAAGCGTTGAAATTCAAAAGTTGATTATACCTGTAAAAAATGTTAAAAAGAAATCCTTGATTTGGATAAATTGGAATGTCTCTGGTATCGTATCTAAAACCTGAACCAAACGCAAGAATTTCGTCTTTTCCAGACGGAGAAATTGTTTTAACAAAAGTTAAATCAAGCAAATGCGATGTTTCAATGCCACTAAGTGAAATTTTTCTAAAGCCACCGTTTATCCAGAACCTTTTGTAAAGCCCAAATCTTTTGCCAACCGTGAGACCAACTGCGATGTGATTTTCATAAAAAGAGCCACTAAACAATTTACTTTTGTTTTTTATCCTTTGATAAAATGCTTCAAAAGAACAGAAAAGATTTTTGCTTCCCAGAACCCACGGGTTTTGATATTCAATCTCAATCCACGGGTCATAACCAAGGGCAAATGAAAAAATCAATTTTTCATTTCTGCCTCTAAAATTTGTGTGAATAAGCCCGGCCCCATAATACAACTTCTTTATATCCCTGTCCTTCCACCCAAAAATTGGAAATGGCCAGATATACCATCTTTCATTCACCCATACATAGACAACAGCGCTATTATCCGAATCCCTCTCAAACCAGATTTTAACTTTGTTAAAAAGCCCTGTCCCGTAAACTCTATTTTCGTTGTATGGGATCAAAGAAGTGTCAAGGATTGAGCCAGTTGAAAAAGTTAATTCCCTTGCTATCACCTCAGATTTCGTTTTTTCATTCCCCAGGAAAACAATTTTTTTGACATAAAATTTATCCTGCCCGTAGATTTTTAATGTCAAGATAAAAAATGAAAAGAAAATCAAAATAATCCTGAAATTTGTAATCCGCATATTATTGAAAAATTTAATTTCTAAAATCAAGGCAATGGTAGATCTTTCCGCTTTAAAAACCTCAGCCAGTCCACATTTCTATCAAGCAATGGAACCGCAAGAATCCGGTTGTTAAAACCAAGGAAACGAACGACGATCGTATTTATGTAAGTCACCTCTATTTTTTTCAACGCCTCTGGATTTACACTCACTCCGTATTTTTCAGCAAGTGAAGCGATGACTTTATTTAAAACCACATTAAATGTATCGTAATTGACGACATAAAGAGTATCTTCTGGTTTTCGTTTGTCTAACAATTTAAAGATTGAATAACCCTCATCTGTGTAAAAAGGTCCGTAAACCTGTCCGATTTCAAGCGACTTTGCTATCTGACCGATTTCACCAAGTTGATTTGAAAGAACATAACCTATGACGCCTGCGTTTTCCCGAGCCCATTCTCGCTTTGTGAATCTTCTCGCAAGTTCCCCCATGTCGTATCCTGATTTAACAAGGTTTAAAAGCGAATCAGCAAGTTTTATATCATCAACAAGGATTTCCTGAATTTTTATCTCCCAGACATCTTCGCTTGATGAATAACTTTTCAAAAGTTCTTCGGCGGTTATGCTTCGTTTAAATTTTAAAGAATCAAGAATTGATTTTTTAACAGCATAGGCAAGGTAAGCATCACGCCACATTTCCATATCTTTTAAAACCTCAGGGGATTTATCAAGACCACGCCTGTAACCTTCAAGGGCGAGAAATTCTTCATTGATTATCGTCTTTAAAATGCTGTTTAAAGTTCCACCAACACTTTGCATTTCCGACCGAAGGACAAAGCCCTTGAAAGAAATCTGATCTATCACATAATCAAGTGTTCTATTGAAGGTATCTCCTTTTAAAAAGTAATCGTTGAGATGCTCTGCAAGTTTAACTTTTATATCAAGAAAATCATCCCGTAAAAGAGCAAGCGGATAAACAGAGACATTTTCTGTTTTGCGAACAAATTTTTTCTTCTCAACAATGGCGTTTATTTCCTTATAAAGCAATTTCAGCAAACGAGAATCAACCTTTAACATTTTCCCCTTTCCAAATTCATTTACAAACTCAATAAATCTTTGTTTTTCTTTTCTCATTTGAATAATTTTCCGCACCTGACTTTTGGCGCTTTCAATTTCATCGGGACTTAAACCAAACTTTGATGTTTTCCCCGCAAGTTTGATTATATACCAGAGGGAATCAACTTCAATTGGCTGATAAACTTCCCCAACAGCGAGATAATCATAAACGATTTTTTCAATCGGCTCATAAATTTCTCCCCATCGCAATTTTTCAATGTTATTTTTCTGATCAAGTTGCGTCATCAAAGTATCAAAGTCCATTCCACTTTTGAGCAAACTCCAGATTGAATCAGCTTTTTCTCTTGTCTCAGCAATTATATAATGAATTTCAACTTCGGTGTTAAACTTGGGCAATGCTTCAAAAATTTCTTTCTCCGTTACTTCAACTTTATTTTTTATCTCCTGCTTGTAAAGAGCATCAAGGACGAGAAGTTTCTCCGTTTGTTTAAGAGCACGCTGAACCTCTGGGTCTTTGTCAAGTCCAAGTTCAAGCGCTCCAAGAGCGAGGAGTTTTTCAGCTATCATTGAGTATAAAAACTCAAGCTTATTCTTGTCAACCTGGGTTTTTCTCTCTTTCCCCTGCCAGATTGTTAATTCATATCTTTCAATGAAATCACGTGCGGTTATAATCTTATCTCCAACTTTGGCAAGTGTATCGTTTCTTATCTGAACTGGTTTAAAATCGCTTTGCCC
>CAZQJI010000003.1:91267-95203 GCA_964593475.1 uncultured Bacteroidota bacterium
GGAATGAACGCCTGCATAAGAGCAGTTGTAAGAGCAGGAATTTACTACGGACTTGAAGTCATCGGAATCGGTCATGGCTATCAAGGGATGATAAACGGAGAATTTATACCTCTACAAGCACGCTCGGTTTCAAACATACTTCAACGCGGTGGGACAATTCTTAAAACTGCAAGATCAGATGAATTTATGACAAAAGAAGGAAGAGCGAAAGCAGCGAAAAACTTAAAAGAACAAGGAATTGAAGCACTTGTTGCGATTGGTGGAGATGGAACATTTCGTGGTGCTGTTGCTTTATATGAAGAGCATGGAATCCCATCGGTTGGAATTCCTGCAACAATTGACAATGACCTCTATGGCACGGATTATACAATTGGCTATGACACAGCTGTTAACACAGCACTTGAATCAATAGACAAAATAAGAGACACAGCTGATGCTCATGACAGATTGTTTTATATTGAAGTCATGGGTCGGACATCCGGATTTATAGCGGTTGAAGCTGGAATTGGTGGAGGTGCTGAATATATCGCAATTCCCGAGAAGCAAACGGATTATGAGGAAATAAGAAATGTTTTGAAGGGATTTAGAAAGGATAAAACAAGCAGTATCATCATTGTTGCAGAAGGGGACGAGGAAGGCGGAGCGTTCAGAATTGCGAAAAAGGTAAAAGAACTTTATGGATTTGATTATCGCGTTGTTGTCCTCGGTCATATTCAACGAGGTGGATCGCCAAGCGCAAGAGACAGAATCCTCGCAAGCAAACTTGGTGTTGCTGCAGTTGAAGCCTTGATAAATGGAAAATTTAATGTAATGGTTGGGGAAGTCAAAGGAGAAATTAAACTAACACCGCTTAAAGAGACATTCGGAAGAAAGAAAGAAGTTGACCCTTATCTTTTAAAAATTGCAAAAATTCTTTCAATATGAAATTTTTATTTCGCTCCGCCTTCTCTTTTCAAAAATTGATATTTTACCATCGCCATATCTTTCTATCAAATCAAGAGCAAATTCAAAATCCCTGGCGACATCCTCAGGGTTATGTGCATCTGACCCGAGCGTAAGCGGAATTTTATAATCACGGATCATCCCGAGGATTTTCTCCGATGGATAAATTTCTCTCACTTTCTGCCTCAATCCAGAAGTGTTAATTTCAATGCACATTCCACTATCTTTAACGAGTTTTAAAATTTCACTGATAAACTCATCAAAATTCCTTTCTGCACGATGTCCAAACTTTTTTATCAGATCAAAATGCCCAACTATATCAAAAAGTCCTGACTTAACAAGTTTTTTTAAACCCTGATAATAATTCTCATAAACCTCATCAACATCTTTGCCATTCCACTTCCATTCCTCTTTATGACTTGCTATATTCCAATCGTTCAAAAAATGCAGCGAGCCAATGACATAATCAAAGTTTCCATTCTTGATGAAACCCCTTATAAAATCAATTTTATCTTCAATAAATTCAGCTTCTATCCCAAATTTCAATTTTATTCTCCCGCCAAATTTTTCAACAGCCGATTCAAACCAACCCTTGTAAATTTCAAACTCATCCACTTCCATCCTGTGTTCCGGGTCAAACCCATCTGGAAGTGGCATATGATCAGAAATTCCAATTTCTGTTAAATTTTTCTCAATTGCCTTTTGAATATAATCATCAATTTCGCCCTTTGCATGTTTGCATAACTTTGTATGTATGTGATAGTCAACCATAATCTTCTTCAAAATTATTTTTTACCGATGTAAGAGCTCACAAGATCAAGCATTTCAGATGCGAGATTAACAGATATGCTTTTCTTTTTGAAAGCGACTCTTATCGTTTCAATTGCAAGCGAGGAATAAACAGGTAAAATTTCGGGGAATTTTGTTTTAAGTTCTTCAAGATGAATTTTCAATGTCTCAAAATCGCCTCTTTCAATCGGACCAGTCAAAGCGTTGACCGGACCAAGTTCACCTGCATTTTTTAACGAAACATCAATCAACGGGCGTAAAAATTTGTGATCAAGTTTTAAATTTGCCTTTTTAAAAATTTCATCAACGGTGTTCAGCAAAGAGACAAGATAATTTGAAGCAAAGACACAGGCAATGTGGTAAAGAATTTTTTGAGATTTATCAATCGGGATTATATTTCCGCTAAAGTTATAAAAAATCCACTTCGTTATGTCGTAAATTTTTGCACTTCCTTCAAGCGTGAATTTAATCTCTTTTATCTCATCAACAGAATAATCAAAGTGAGAGACGGAATAAACAGGATGAATTGAACCAACTTCAGCACCAAGCGATTGAACTGCAGATAAAACATCGCTTGTCAAAACTCCAGATGCGTGATAAACCACAAGATTTTTAAAATTTAGATTTTCAAGTTTTGAAATCCCATTTGCTATTTCTTTAATTGCAGAATCTGGCGTGGTTATGAAAATTACCTCAACATCTTGAGGAAGGTCTGAGATTGATTTTGAAGCGATGTTAACTTTAAATTTTCTCACGAATCTTTCTATTGATTCATCGCTTCTGCTGATAACTGCAATAATTTTATGCCCTATGATTTCGCTTAAAAATCTTGCAAACAAAGTTCCAACTCTCCCGGCACCAACGATTGCTATGTTGAAAACTTTAAACGCCAACTTTAAAGAACCTGCTTAAATAGAACAGCGGAAAGATAACCAACAACTCCAGTTTTATCACCTGTGACATCACCTGAATTACAATAGTAAAGAACTTCAGATTTATTTGCGCCAAGTTTTTTAGCTGCGCGCATCACCGCAACTGTTGGACCTCCACCGCATGCTTCACACTTTTGCTGTTCAAGGTCATCCATCAATTTCACCTCATCAAAATTTGCGACATCATCAATCACAATTTTATCAAGTTTAATGGCAACATCATAAACATAATAATGTGACAAATCTGTGCTTGCAACAAGAAGGACATTTTTTCCATCTAAAACATCGCCGAGTATATCCCCAAGCTTAAAGCAATAGTCAGATTTTTGATCTCCCATAACAATTGGAACAAGTTTAAAATGATTCAACGCTTTCTGCAGAAAAGGAAGATGAACCTCAATTGCATGTTCAAGTTTATGACCGTAAGATGATATTTCAATTAATCCTTTCCCTTTTTCATAGATTTTTTCAGCAAGTTCAACATCAATTTCAATTTCTCCAAGTGGTGTTTTATATGCTTTGCCGTCGTAAATTGAGATAGCGTCAAAATATTCACGATGACTTGGCGAAACAACGACAACGGTATCATAATCCTTTCCACGAATTAAAGAATAAGCAACAGCTGCCGTTTGACCTGAATACATATAACCCGCATGAGGTGCTATTATTGCTTTTATTTCCCCGTTAATTTTTTTATCACCTATTATATCTTTCGCATTTTCAAACATTCTTTCAATATCTGCATTTAAAATTGAAGGGACATCCGGATAGAAAAGACCGGCAACAGCTGGTTGTCTGACTTTTTCTTTTATCATGATCCTCCCTCTATTTTTTGTTTGAAATCGCTTTCTTTGAATACAATTGCCGTGAAGACATAAATTTCAACATCTTTATCTTTCCAGCAATCTGGATGTAATCCGGCTTTCAAACATGTGTGTTCAAGAAACTCTTCTTTTGTTAAGTTATGTTCAATTGCCACCTGTGGAAGTAAAAGTCCTCTTCTCCATCCCCTCTTTATCATTATCCCATGCTCACCAACCTTAATTTCATCAACTGAATGAACAAGTTCCAACGGTGATAGAACGGATATCTCAATCTCAATTTTATCAAGCTCAGAGGGTTCAACAGGCGGGAATCTCGGGTCTTCAAGGGCGGATTTAGCTGCAACTTCATTCACTGTCTCAGCAAGCGATTTGACAGCTTCAACATAGCCGATGCAACCTCTTAATGTGTCATTTATCGTAATGGTAACAAAAGCACCGCATGGGGTTCG